>CBDUBY010000088.1:0-13305 GCA_965365505.1 uncultured Pyrinomonadaceae bacterium
TATTTAGAAACGGAACCTGGTTTTTACAGCAAACCACCGCCGGATTTACCGGAACGGCATTCGGTTCGCCGACTGACCAACCGGTGCCGGGCGCGTTTGTTTATTAATTGTTCAAACAGTAATTACGAAAAGGCTCCGTTCAAATTTGAACGGAGCCTTTTCGTAATTACTGCCACGGAAAAATCAATGAGCGATGACGACTATATTTTGAATTTTACCGTAGTCCTTCACTAAAATTTCCTGCGGAATTTCCTGTGACGGATGATAATTTTCTTTTGGTGTACAATTTTTCAAACGCCGCCGCGCAATCAGCGCAATCCAATTTTCTTCATCAGAGATTTCCAAATCGCAAAACTGGGCGTTTTTCCAGATGTCCATAAAAATTTCCGGCACAATTTGTTCTGCTTCCTCCGCCGAATCAGTGTATTTTTTCGCCAAAGCCCAAATCATCCTGCCATATAGGTCAACGCATTCTAGCACCGCTGATTTATCAGCCTGAGCAATTTTAGTCAAAATTGCCGGTGGGCTTTCGGTATTTTCTGAATCAGAAATAATCAAACTCATCTTGTTTCTCAGAAGAAATTTAATTTAAGAATCGCGCTATTTTTTCACTTTTATCCTTTTCGTGTTCATCCGATAGATCAATCGAGTCCGAACCACCGATAACATCACGCCGTTTGTTATATTACCGCGCAGAAACTATCGAATCTTTTAACCAGAAGATTGATAAATGCGTCGGCGACCTGCCTGACACTTTAAACATTGCGCTCGTTGTTTGAGATACTCATTGTTATTTTTGAAGGTTAATTGGCATAAATACCTTTGAAAAATAAAAACTGCCCTTTGCTCGTTAAATAAAATTAAATTGTTCGATTTCAACTCAGAAACAAACCGTATTTTTAATTTCAGGTTCTCTATAGTCAATCTCTATGCCAAATATCAAACACCTGATTTTTGCAGGCTTTTTAGCATTCGTAAAAACCTGACTTAAAATTTCGTATCGGAATAAAACACGGCATTGCGTTGCTCCCAATAAAAAAGGCAAGCTTTCCGGCTCGCCTTTTTTATATTTCTGTTTAGGTAAAATTAACGATTGTTGCCTACGCTGTTCGGAGCAGAAGCGGTAATCATAAATTCCGTTCCGTCCCCAAGTTCGACATCATCGCGCCCCTGTAAGATAACCGTTCCGGCACCGGCACCGGCACCGACACCCGCGCCGATTGCCGCTCCTTGTCCGCCGCCCGCGATTGCGCCGATTAACGCGCCCAACGCCGCGCCGATTCCGGCTCGCGTTACGGTTTTCGTCGTTTGATTGTTATCGCGCACCGTTCCTTCGTTATTCACGCTAACGGTTTCACCGCTCGCCGTTCTCACGTTGTCTACGATACCGGCGAAACGATAAGTCTGCCCGTTGCGAAGACGAATCGTGTCGAACTCAAGCGACACATTCGCTCTGCCCGAAACGCGCCCCGACCGTTCGGTTTTCGCCACGCGCCCTTCAATAATTGCGCCGTCGAATTGCGAAGGCGAGGTGACTTCCATTTGAAAGCGGTCGCCGTTCTGACTGACCTTCGTCGAAACCGGCGTTGTCAAACGCGCCATTATTTTCGTGTTATTGGCAACGATAAAATCGTTGATATTACCCGTGTTATTGCCGACGGTTTGATTGTTATTGACCATCGAAAAATCAGCTCGCTCGCTAACTTTGTCATAAACGCTGGCAACCGTCACCGTTTCGTTTCTGTTTTCAAGATAAAGCCGACGCACGACGCGCAGTTGACCGTTGCTCAAACGATTGAAGTTGACGTAGAAATCATTAATGCGGTCGCCTTCGTAGTTCAATGAAACGCCGTCATAAGTCGTGGTCGCCGTTACTCTAATCGAGCGTCCGTTGCCCGTCGTTTCGGTTCGCGCTACGCCGTCGGCGGTAAAGGTGACATCCGGCGCGGTGCTGGAAGCGATGGTCACTTGATTGCTGCGTTTTTCGATCGCCAGCATATCGGGCGAAGTCAAGCGACGTTCTAAATTTGCTCGCTGACGCTCGCGCTGATTGGTGTTCACGCCGCCTGTCGCCTGCTCGACAACGCTTCTTACATCGTCGCTCTGGCTGGTGTTCAGACGATAAGTCCCGGTGATGCGCGTATCAAATTCTCCTGCCGGTGAATACTGCCTGTTCCATTTCCAACTGACATTATAATAATTCGAGAGCGTGTCCAAATCCGTGCGAATCGCCCGCCACTGCGTTTCGGCGGTTGCAGTCAAACGATAATCGCGCATAAAACTGTCAATCAAATAAGCGCGATTCAAAACTTCCTCGACATCTGCTGAAGTTGAACGGCGCGAGTCAAAGTTGCGCCGCAGAGTGTCTATAGATCTTTCAAATTCATCAACATAACTGACAACCGCTTCTTCGCTTCGGCTGTTGTTCGAATAACTGCGGTCGAGCGCCAGATTCAATTCACGCCGGTAAGCGTCTGTACGCGAATCCAATCGTCCGAGCAGCGTCTGAACATTGCTGTCCGTCACGCGATAAGGACGAATGCCGCCGGTCGTATTGGTCGTGCCTCCGACCGGGTCTCCGTTTAATACAGTCCCGGTATAATTAACATTGTAATACCTTGCGAGAGTATTTAAGTCGCCCTGGATCGTTGTCCAAGTTCGCTGAAAATTCGCCGCCAGACGATTTCTCTGCATAAAACTGTTAATGTCGGCAGCGCGGTATAAAACGTCCTGAACGTCCGCCGTCGTCGAAGTGCGCGATTCAAAATTTTGAGTTAAATTAGCAACTGCGTTTTCAAAGTCCGAAATATAACCGGACAATGTATCCTGAGTATCGCCGCCGCTCAAAACCGCTCGCCGCAAAGCATTATTCGACTGTTGTTTGTAAATTCCCGTATTGGTTTCAATTCGCGTCAAAGTCGTTAGAACTTGCCGGTCAGTCGCCCGGTATGGACGATTTTGCGCTTGGGCGAAAGTCGTCGAAATTACTCCGGCGAATACAAATAGTGAAAAGAAATAAAATAAATGTTTTCTCATAGTAAACCTCCAAAAATTCTCATAAGACTTGCGGGAAGAGTCAGGAAAGTCTTTACTTATTGCAACCGAACTGCAACACCTATGCCACTTCACGGCAGATGGTTTTTTGGAGAGTTGTTTACTAGAGATTAAGAGAATAGGTAATTAGACGAAATACTGTCAAAATTATTATTTGAGAGTTGACCGTAACGGTTCGATACAATGTTTATCGGCTGAAATTATTTATTCGAGTCAGCGTTTGACAATTTAATCAACCGGATTTTGTGTAACGCGGAACAGTCACCGTAAAAGTCGAGCCTTTGCCGGTGCCTTCGCTTTCGGCTTCAATTTTTCCGTTGTGCAGATTGACGATGTGGTTCGAGATTGTGAGTCCCAAACCGAGACCGCCGGAGTTGCGTGTGCTTGAAGTGTCGGCTTGAGTAAAGCGGTCGAAAATATACGGCAGAAAATCAGGGCTGATGCCAATTCCGTTGTCTCTGATAATCATTTTTATCGCTCCATCGTCTTCCGTTATCAAAGTCTCAATTCGCCCGCCCGAATGCGTAAATTTGACGGCATTTGTCAGTAAATTGTGAATGACGAGTTTGATTTTATCTTCGTCGCCCAAAACCAGATGACCGTTTAATTGATTATCCTTTGAAAACTCGATGCTTTTCTTCTGTGCCGTCGGCTCAATTTCGGTGAACGTATTTTCAAAAACATCGGAAAAATTAACTTCTTTGCCTTCCATTTTCAAAGTACCGGAAACGATCTGCGAATATTCGAGCAAATCTTCGACGAGTTTAGTTTGTGACCGCAGATTTTTCTCGATTTTTTCGAGCGCCAGTTTTTTCGTGTTATCGGAAAGGTCTTCGGTTTTCAAAATTCTCGCCCAGCCGCCGATAGCGTTAAGCGGCGTTCGGAGTTCGTGCGAAACGACCGCGATAAATTCGTCTTTGGTTTTATTCGCCTGCTCCGCCGAGAGCCGCGCCGCTTGTTCTTTCTCCAGCAATCCTTGTTTTTGCTGTTCGGTTTCAAATAAATCAGCGGCGGTTGATTGCAGTTTGAGACGCACGGAAGTTTCCCAGTAAGTCATTCCGAAAAGCGCGAAACTGAAAAGTATGCCGATGATAAAAATCAGCGGCGACCAGCCGAGGCTCGACTGCGCGGCGAACGCGGGCAGCGAACGAAATTGGACAATCCATTGACGTCCCGCAACGTTTATCTCTCTTTGCGCCGTGAAACTTTCTTCGAGCTGCGTTTGAAAACCGACAGTTTGCGAATCAGAGTTTTGCGCCAGCAAATTTTTGTCGTCCGGCTCGCCGTCAAAAATTTTCAGTAAAACATCCGAAGTTGCTTTACCGTTTTGCACTTCCCTCAAAAAATCATTGGCGCGAAACGGACTGTAAATGTAGCCGGTAAGCTGGCGGTTTCTTTCTTCAACGGACGCGGGCAGTTTGCTGTTCTGGTAAATCGGCAGGTAAATCAAAAATCCCGGCTGCGCGTTAATTTCGTCTTCCTGCAATAAAACCACTTTCGCGCTGCTCGCCGCTTCACCCGAATCACGCGCCCGGTCTAAAGCCTCGCGCCGATTCGCTTCCGACGACATATCGAAGCCAACAACTTTTCGATTGCGCTCGTTGAGCGGTTCGAGATAAACGATAACCTGATACGAATCTTTTTCAGCCGCAGGGAAAATTTGAAAATTCTCATAACCTTCGGCTTTCATTTTCTCCGTCAAAGCCGCACGCTCGCCAGCCGCAACGACCTGAGTGTAACCGATGCCCTGTACGCCCGCGTAGTTTCTGCTCAAATCGAGGCTCTTGACATACTCGGCGAAGTTCTTGCGGGTGATCGAGCGATTAGACTCGATAAATCCACGCCCGCCTTTAAGCAGCGCGACGTATAAATTTATCTTGTTTTCGATGGTCAGTTGCAGCCGGCTGACTTCGTTGTTGAATCTGATTGAATCTTTGGTTCTCGCGCTTTGGTAAAACAGATAAGTGATGCCGAGAGTTAAGATGATAGAAACTGCCAACACCAAAAAAGGAAACTTAGCGGTTTTGTCGTTTCTTTCAAATTTTTGCAAAGTTGGTGACACAATAAAAAGCCCGCTTCACCGAAAACCAATTTTTCGCGTGTAAGAACAAATACTTTATTTCTACTGGTTGAGCAAGACTTATGCCGCTTGCAGACTAATTTTGGATTAGTGCTTTGATTTAGATATTCGGTTCGTCCGCCGTTTTTGAAAACATTTTCGTTTCAACAACTTGTATCGTTTATTTACAGACTAATTCAATTTTCGTCTTGATTCGTTGCAATACAAAATCAGTAATGCTTTTGAGATTAGGCATTTTTCCCATTTATTTAAGGAAATCAATCGGTCTGCGAAAACTTCGCGCGTGGCATCAATGTTGCAAATTGCGAACAGGCAGGACTCTCTTGTCTGACAACTTATACAAAAAGGAGCTACTAAATATGTCGGAAGATAACAATACCGGAAACAATTTGATTTGGGCGATTACGACTTTGATTATCGTGGCGATTATTGCCGGAGCATTATATTACAGTGGATTTCTCGGCGGCACTAAGAAAGAAAAAATTGATATTAATATAACTACGCCTGCCAGATAACGAAAAAGGCAAATCTCACGCGCCCTATTAAAGCCCGGACGAATCAGAACCAGTTTAGGTAGTCAGCAGATTTTTAACTAATATTAAAAATCAGGAAGATTGAACTACGAGATAACGCGAAATAAAGAGTCACAATCTTTTCGTGTTTTTTCGTAGTTCGTTTTAAATATTTGCTAATGATAATTCGGGTAAAAAACTTTTCACCGTTTCTCGCCGGTAAATTATTTCATACTAAATTTTATCGTCAATACTGTGCCGCTTAATCATTCCGTAAAGTCGCGGGCGATATAATCCGAGCAGATTGGCGGCAGCTTGTTTGTTGCCGTTCGTACGCTTTAAGGCGGCTAGGACAACACCGTTTTCGAGCGAATTGAAAACGTCGTTCTGCTCTCCGCCGCTGGTCGGTTCAGGAAGTTTTTCGACGATAAACTTCCCTATTTCTTCAAACAAAGCCTCGCCCGATAAATTTTCGATAAGCGGCAAAGCACTGCCGTTCGTCGCCGGTTCGTATTTCACAGGCTCGCTTTTACCGTCAGCGTTCGCAATCGTTTGGTTTCTCGAAATGCTGGCAAAGGAAATCGCGCCGTCGAGATTTTTCGGGATATTAAGTTCGCTGATTCTGCCGCCTTTGGACAACAAAATCGCTCTTTCGATTACGTGCTGCAGCTCGCGCACATTGCCGCGCCAACTGTAATTCAGCATCTGATCATAGGCTTTCTCGGAAAATTCGCACGTTCCGCGTTTATATTTTTCCGCGTAAATTTCCAGAAAATGTTCGGCGAGCATCGGCACGTCTTCCATTCTTTCACGCAGCGGCGGAATTTTTATCTCGATGGTATTGATGCGATAGTATAAATCTTCGCGCAGATTGCCGTCCTGAATCGCGTCGAAGGGATTTCGGTTAGTGGAAGAAATAAGCCGGAAATCTACTTCCTGCGGCTTGTCGCTGCCGACGCGATAATAGATTCGCTCCTGCAAAACCCTGAGCAGTTTCGGCTGCAAACTAATCGGCATCTCGCCGATTTCGTCGAGCAGCAGCGAACCGCCGTTGGCTCGTCCCAGAAAACCTTCCTTGTCGCTGATTGCGCCGGTGAACGAACCTTTTTTATGTCCGAAAAGTTCCGACTCGATTAATTCCTTTGGCAGAGCGGAACAATTTAATTTCACGAACGGCTTTTTTGAACGATGGCTTTTGTAATGGATGGCGTTGGCGACGACTTCTTTGCCCGTCCCGGATTCGCCCAAAATCAAAATGTTCGCATCTGATTCGGCGACCGATTCGATAATTTCGTAGATGTTCTGCATCGAACGGCTGCCGCCGATAACGCCTTCGTAAGAGTTGCGCGAAGACAGTCTGCCGCGCAGTTCCTTGATTTCCGCCGACTGCCGTTTGCGTTCAATTGCTTTGTCAATCAAAAGCAAAAGCTCTTCAAACTCGACCGGCTTTTCGACATAATGAAACGCTCCGGCTTTAGTCGCTTCGATGGTTTTATCGAGCGAGCCGTAGCCGGTAATCATTATAATTTCCGTGTCGGGCGAGATTTCCTTGCATCGCCGAACCATTTCGATTCCGTCGTAATCGGGCAGATTAAGGTCGGTGAGAATAATATCAAATTCTATTTCCTCGACGTATTTTAATCCCGCTTCTCCGCGCTCGCTGGTGACGACTTCAAAACCTTCAGCTTCCAACTGAAATTTCATCAGTTCCAAAGTCGGAACGTCGTCGTCAATTATTAGTGCCTTTTTAGTCATTATTCTATTTATTTTTACAATCGCCGAATCTTTTATGGGGAAAGATTATTTACGATTGTATCAAAATAGAATAGATTCAAAAACGGCGGGCAATTGAATTTAATCGAACGCAAAAAAATAAGAGGCAAGCCCCCTATAACTCGCCTCTCTGAAATCCAGCCTCCCCGATAAATTATAAAGAAGAACCCAAATGATATCTGTAATTTAGCAAAGTCTGTGCCATTCGTATTAACCCGTGTAAAAGTCTGGTATTTACCATCACCTGAAATTCGTCGTTTTAACGCGGCTGACAGTTTTGCAGTCAATTCATACACACGAAACTCGAAACGCGGCGACCGCGATGGATATACCACAATCCCACCGCTCTCTTTGCTTGTATCGAATCAATACTAAACGCCCAAATGAAAAACTAGTTAACTTACTCATTAAAATCATAACTGCTAAAATCATTGAACTTAATCTTCTGGCATAAAAGTTTCATAAATGATTTTCACAAGACGTTGCGAAACGAAATTTGAGAAGAAAAGGAGAATTTGATTATGTTAGAAACGATTATTGTAATTTTAGTGATTATGTGGCTATTGGGCTTAGTTGCCGGACCGGCTTCTTTAGGCGGTTGGATACATTTGCTTTTATTAGTCGCTCTGGTGGTTCTGGTGATTCGGCTTGTAACAGGCAGAAGAGTTGCTTAGCTTTTTGAATTTATTTAGTTTGACCGGCTATAACATTTATAAGCACAAACTTTTTTGTCAAAAACCTCGACCTATGTTTTTAGGTCGAGGTTTCACTTTTTTAGATTAAAAAATGAAAACATCGAAAAGGCGTTAATTTATGTTTGGAATAAAATCCGCTGTAGTTGTTGAAACCGAAAAATCTTGCGAAACTAATTTACAGCGGAGAAACAAAATGGAATTTACACTTGATGCTCAAAGCCGGATTATTTTCGCGAATGTATTCGCCTTTTTCGGCACGCTTAGTCCGGCGGGTTTTGTATTAAGCCTCGAAGGAAAAGTTTTTGAACGCACGGCGACCAACCCGCAGTTGCTGGTCAGCCAAAAGTTCTCCGAAACCGTTTACTGGCAGTCGTCCGAACACACGCCCGAACTCCTCGAAAAAGCAATCTCCGATGCGGCAAGCGGAAAAGAATCTAAAATACTTCTGGATTTTCGCGTCGGCGCAGGCGAGATTATCAACATTGAATTTTATTTACAGCCGCTCATAAACGGAAAGGAAATTTTCTTTTGCGCGACCGAAGTGACCGACCGCGAAAAAGAAATCGCGCATTATAAGGAACAGAGCGAAAAAATCCTGTTCGCCGCCGAAAACGCCGAAGTCGGTTTGTGGCATTGGGATTTGACGGAAGACAAAATTTTCTCAACGCCGAAATGCAACGAGATTTTCCAGATTCCGCCGCACGAAATTTTCACCTTTCAATCGTTTCTAAAAATTGTTCACCCGGAAGATGTCGAGCGCGTGCAAGCCGCACTTCAGGAATCGCAAATCAACGGCAAAGAATACAATTCTGAATATCGTGTAATTTATTCGGACGGCAACATTCATTGGATTGCGGCTCGCGGCAAAACTTTTCTCGACCAGGCAGGTCATCCGAAAAATATGATGGGTCTGGTGCGAAAGATCACCGACAATAAACTCGCTAACGAAGAATTATCGAAAGTTTACGACCGCGAGAAACGCGCCAGAAACGAAGCCGAAGAAGCGAATCGCGCCAAAGATTTTTTCCTCGCCGTCGTGTCGCACGAACTGCGCTCGCCGCTCAACGCAATCTTAGGCTGGTCGAAAATTTTGCTGACGAAAACGATTGACGAAGCGACGAGAAAAAACGCGCTCGAAACCATCGAAAAAAGCGCGCGTTCGCAGGCGAAACTGATTGACGATTTGGTTGATTCGGCGCGTGTTTCGTCGGGCAAACTGCGTCTTGAACTGCGTCCCGTGAATCTTTATGAAATCGTTAAAACGGTCTACTTCGCGCAGCGTCCGACCGCCGAAGCGAGAAAAATAAATCTGGAATTCGCCGCTGACCAGAAAGATATTCAAGTTTTCGGCGACTCGATTCGCCTTCAGCAAATTTTCACTAACCTCCTTTCCAACGCGCTGAAATTCACGCCCGAAGCCGGCAGTATTAAAATCAACGTCCAGACCAACGCCGAGCGAGTCGAGATTGCCATTCAGGATACAGGGCAAGGCATCAGTCAGGAAATGCTGCCGAATATCTTCCAACAATTTCAGCAGGGCGACAACCGAACGCCGCGCAGTCAAACGGGCTTGGGACTCGGGCTTTCAATCGTTAAAATTCTGGCGGAAAAACACGGCGGTAAAATCGAAGCGGAAAGCGCGGGCATCGGACAAGGCGCGACGTTTACCGTCACGCTTCCGCTGTCCGGCTCGGAAGTCGAATTGGCAGCCGCGAAAAAGCCCATCACTAAAAAAGAGGGCAAGCCCTTGAACGGCATCAATATTTTAGTCGTTGAAGATGATACGGATTCGCGCGAAGTGCTGCATCTGTTTCTCGAACAAAGCGGCGCAGACGTGCAAAGCGCGGAATCCGCTGCTCAAGCGATTACGCTGCTGCACGAAGCAAACGGCAATTTGCCCGATGTTATCGTTTCGGATCTAGCAATGCCCGATCAGGATGGTTACACTTTAATTGCCCATATCCGCGAACTGCCGCGCGAAGTCGGCGGCGATATTCCGGCGATGGCGCTGAGCGCGTTCACTTCAAACGACAACAAACAAAAAGCCTTCGCTTCCGGCTTTCAGAAATATCACACGAAACCGTTCGACCCTGATTTGCTTATCGAAGACATTCGCGAACTCGTCAATTCAACGCCGTAATCTCAAGCAATTTGATTATTTGCAAAAAGTCCCAAGTCGGAAAATTCGACTTGGGGCTTTTCAAATTGAAAATCAAAATCCTTCAGCTTTTCAAACGGTTCGCTTTACCGATTAAATTCAAGAAATCGCTTCGATAACTTTTCAAATCGCTTCCCAAAGAACTGTTTGCCAGACTTGAAACATTTCCGAAACTTGCGCTGCCTTTGTAGCGCGAATCGCGCAGCAGTAAACCGAACTGCGCCACCGCCGCCGCAAAGCGCAAATTGTCCGATGCATTTTCAATAGAATTTCCTCTGTCCAGTAAACCCTGCGTCAGCAATTTGCTGTTTGAATCGTTTGGCTCTTTGTAACGCAGTTTCACGGTTAATAATTCATCGTTAAAGCGCGTGTCCGACGGTTCGACTTTTGAATACCGCAACTCGTCCACGCCGTCGTTTTCAATTTGTTGTCCGGCAGGCACGATTTCATAAAGCGCAGTTACCGAATGACCCGCGCCGATTTCGCCCGCGTCTTTTTTGTCGTCGTTAAAATCACGATTGGCGAGCAGACGATTTTCGTAACCGATCAGCCGATAACCCGCAATTTTCGCCGGATTAAATTCGACCTGAATTTTCACATCTTTGGCAATCGTGTAAAGCGTTCCGGCAACCTGTTCGCCAAGAGCTTTTCTGGCTTCGGTCTGCGAATCAATATACGCATAATTGCCGTTGCCCTTATCGGCGAGTTTCTCCATCATCGAATCGTTCGTGTTGCCCGTCCCGAATCCGAGAACCGACAGAAAAATTCCGGTGCGCCGTTTCGCTTCGATTAAACTTACCAGTTCGTTATCGCTTTTCAGCCCGACGTTAAAATCGCCGTCGGTCGCCAGCACGACGCGGTTCATTCCGCCCTGAATAAAATTGTCGAGCGCAACCTGATAAGCCAATTTAATTCCCTGCCCGCCATTGGTCGAACCGCCCGCGTTCAGATTATTCAGCGCATTCAAAATCTCACCGCGATTATTTGTCGAATTTAAAACCAAACCGCTCGCGCCCGCATAAACGACAATCGCCACCCGATCTTTCGTCGTCAATTGATTAACCAAAATTTTTAACGAATCCTTCAACAGCGGAAGTTTGTCGGGCGCATTCATCGAACCGGAAACGTCGAGCAGAAAAACCAAATTTGACGGCGGCGCGTCTTCCATCGAAACCTTTTTTCCCTGCAAACCGATGGAAACGATCTTGTGCCTTTGATTCCAGGGGGCAGTCGCTACTTCCGTGTTCACGGAAAACGGCTGATTGCCAATCGGCTGCGGATAATCGTATTCAAAATAATTAACCAGTTCCTCAATCCGCACCGCATCTTTCGGCGGCAACTGCCCGTCATTCAAATAACGCCGCACATTCGCGTAAGAAGCCGTGTCAACATCAATCGAGAAAGTCGAAAGCGGCGCGCGCGAAGTTTCGAGAAACGGATTTTCATCAATCCGCGCATAGCGTTCGCCCGACGTTTCCGCATCATAATTGCCGCCCATTCTTTTCGCTTCCATCATCGGCGTAGCATTGGGCATCATCGTGGCAGATGAATTCGCTGCGCTCATTGTGTTCGACGAATACGCGACATCCTGCGTTTCCGACGTTTTATAACTGACGTTAGAATTTGCGCTTTCATTCTTCGAAGAACTGCAAGCCGAAATCAACATCGAACAAATAATCAAACCCACCGCGAGTCGTCCATTAATTCCTGAATTCTGTTTCATAAAAATTTTCCTCTCAAAGAATTTAAAAATTAAAAAGCCTGCTCTTCTTCTTCAAACTTCTCAACTTTGAAGAGAAGAACGAAGGCGAAAAACAGACTTGCGATTTTTTAGAGAATTATTTTGAGATTATTTACTTACCGAAATCTACTGTCACGGCAGTCGCTTGCGTCGCATCGAATTTCGGCTGAAACTTGTTGCCGTAAACTTGATAGTTTTCAGAATAATTCGTCGCGTCCGAATCAAATTGCGCGACGACGTATAAATTTTCATAAGAGGCGCGTTTGTTAAGCCAGCGATACGAATCGCTGATTTTCAAAACGCCGTTGTAAGCGAATTTATTATTAATTTGCTCGGTCGTGATATAGCGGGTGCCGTTCGCCTCTTTCGAGAAAAAATGCAGGTCAATCAATTCGTTTCGCTCAGGCGTGG
Source organism: uncultured Pyrinomonadaceae bacterium (assembly GCA_965365505.1). Taxonomy (GTDB): domain Bacteria; phylum Acidobacteriota; class Blastocatellia; order Pyrinomonadales; family Pyrinomonadaceae. The sequence continues at coordinate 12,425 of CBDUBY010000088.1, forward strand.
CAAGTTCCCAGTTAAACTGTTGAGTCTGCAAATCAAGAACGGCTTGCTTGACCTGAATCGAATTGTTTTTCACCTTTTTTTTCTTATCGCAATAAGTTCTCTCCGTCGAAATATATTGCGGAGTTGTGAACACTTCGGAAACCTGAACGATTTCAGGAACATTAAAAAACGCATAAACAATCGCCGACGCGCTGACGATGAAACTAAAAAGTGCCAGACCGAAAATGTGCTTTTTCATAAAATTTTACTTCTCCATTAAATTTTAATTCGTAGAACGAGCATACCCGATTAGCTTGCGATTATTCAAGACTTTTTTGCGAGCTTACCAAAAGATTTTTCAATCTTTCGTTTCATATTTCTCTTTATGCTCTTTCATCAATTGTTGATAAACCTCGTCGTTCTTTGCCAGATAATATTTTTCCGAAAAAATCCTCGCGCTCTCGGCTTTTTCTTCGTCAATCTTTTCAATCGGAATAATCTCCCGAGTTCCCTTTTTATATTTTCTGCCGCTCGGATGATTCGCATAACGTCTGGCGCGAGTAATTCCCATCTGCAAAAACTTCCGCGCCATATCCATTCCGACGAAATCGTTTTGGCGTTTGTATTCGAGAAACATTTCGTAAATTTTCTCACTCGACTCACGCGCAATCTCCGGCGTTTTGAATCGCCACAGCCCGACGAGTTCAGTGCGATACGGCTCAACCATCAAAACCCCCTGCTCGCCTTTGCCGATGCGATACAGTTCAGGATTTTTTCGCAAATCCAGATTTTTATAATCGAGTGAATAATCAAACTTTGCTGACATAAAATCAACTGAAAACTGAAAAGTGAAAACTGAAAGGTAAAATAAATTTTTACCTTTCAGTTTTCACTTTTCAGTT
>CBDUBY010000089.1:0-13022 GCA_965365505.1 uncultured Pyrinomonadaceae bacterium
TCTTTTTCGGCGACTTCCCAAAAAACGCCGCGCTCGGTTTTTTCCGCTTCGGCAAATTTCACTTCTAACTCTTTGACCAGTGCCAAAAGATGCTTGCCTTCGGCGGCAAATGTCTGCCGCAGAGTCTGCCGAAATTCCTCGCGCAAAATTTTATAACGGCGCGTTTTCGCGGCTTGCCGCCGCAGCGCGTTCGCCTGTTTTTCGATTTCCGTAACGATGTCGGTGATACGGCTTAAATTCGTTTTCGCCGATTCGAGTCTGGTTTCGGCAGCGCGTTGGCGCGTGCGAAATTTAGAAATTCCGGCGGCTTCTTCGATTAAATTTCTGCGGTCGGAAGGTTTTGCCGAAAGAATCTGCCCGATGCGTCCTTGCTCAATCAGCGCGTAATGCGCGCCCGACAAACCCGTTCCCGCAAACAAATCCTGAATGTCTCGCAGACGGCAGGTTTTCCCGTTCAGCAAATACTCGCTCTCGCCCGAAAGATAAAGTCGGCGCGTGACGGAAACCGCTTCGCCCGGCGCGAAATCGAGCGCGAACTGGCGCGGTTTCCAATGCCGCTTGGTTTTGATTTTCTTTTCGACAATTTGAATCGAACCGACCTGCGCGGCTTGCACTCGTTCGACTTCAAATTCTTCGGAATGAAAACCGTTTCCGTTGGTTTCAATCGCCGTCTGCTGATTATCGAGTTCGATTTGCCGCGCTCCGATTTCCTCAACGTCAACCGCCTTTTCGTCCAAACTGCTCAAGGCTTCGTCAATATCTTCGAGTTCCGATTCTTCATCGGCGAAAAACGATTCTTCATCACGGACAAGATGCAGCACGACTTCCGCCATTCCCGATGCCTTGCGCTTGCTCGTGCCTTGAAAGACGACATCCTTCATATCTTCGCCGCGCAAAGACTTCGCTTTTTGCTCGCCCAAAACCCAGGCTATCGAGTCGCTGACGTTTGATTTTCCGCAGCCGTTTGGACCGACAACCGCCGTGATGCCGCTTCCGGTGAAGACAATTTCGGTGTAATCGGCGAAAGATTTGAAGCCTGTAATTTCGAGACGCTGGAGTTTGAACATATAGTGCTTGGGAAGAAGATTCGCACTATATTTTGTTGTTTTCGTTGATTTAAGTCAAATATAAAAGCGATCTTAAGTCTTAGGTCTTAGAGCCTGTTTGGAAAAGCGGCAAAGGTCTGCGGAAACAGATAAACTGAACATCTTTCTTCAAGGACGCCGCTGACATCTTTCCGTTCTTTACCAAACACATTCAGCTTTATAGAAACTCTCGCCGGTGTCGCAGTTGGAAATTTCCTGAATAATCCGTTCGTTTTCTTATGATGACTAATATCAGTTGCGGAGATTTTTTATCAAAACAATGTTCCGGTTCCGCGAGCCGCGCGCGACAGCCAGACGGCTGCCTTCCGGGTTGAGAGCAAACCGGGCGATTTGAAATTCTTTGAAAGCGGTCAGAGGCGTCGAGGGCGAGCCGTCAATCGGCTGCGTCCAGATGTTCGAGGTCGTGCCGAGCGTGTTGACAAACAAGATTCCTTTGCCGGTTTTATTCCATGCAAGTCCGGCATCCGTATTCGCGGTAGCGGGCAGTTCAAAAGTTTTTAGCGCATCGCCGCCGTCAATCGAGACGATGCCGAGTTTTACAGGCTTACTTTTTTCGCGGATAAAATAAGCGACTAACTTACCGTCGCGGGAAATTGCCGGAGAGATTGAATCAACATCGGTTAATTTGACGGCATCGCCGCCTTTGAGCGGAGCTTTCCAGATGCGAAATGTGCCGTCTGCGCGGCTGGTGTAAACCACCCAGTTTTCATTTGCCGAAGCCGCCGCAAAAGCCGCATCATAACTCTCTACTACTTGCCGCACATTTTGTCCGCCGGAATCCATCTGGAAAAACGTGTTGCCGGGTATTAACTCTTTCGTGACGGGATCAACTGCCCGGCTGAAAAAAATTATCGCGTCGCCGCCGACCGAAAGCGTCGGAAAAAGTTTTCCGAATTTATAGTCTTTTGTTAAAGGTTTCGGATTGCTGCCGTCGGCATCCATTCGCCAGATATTTTGCGCGCCGCCTTCGCTTGAAACGAAAACGATTTTGCCGTCTTTGGTCCACGTAATACCGCGTTCTCCGTCGTCTGCCGCAGTTTTTGAATTGATCCCGACCGCGCTCGAAAAATCATTTTCGCGCGTCAGCCAGATGCCCATCGAATATTCGCGCTGAACCGCCACCATAGTTTGGCAGTCAGCCGTCAAACTGAAATCTTCATAACTGGAAAGATCATTTGTCACATTCTGAACTTCGCCGCTCGGATATGCGGCGTATCGGATTTGATAACGCTGTCCCATATCCGCCGCATACGGCGTATAGATCAAGCCTTTTCCGTCGCTCATCCACGCGATTTGACTGATGCGAAGCAGTTTTTCTTCTTTCAGAGGAATCGGCGTTTCAGTGCCGGCGGCGACATCAACGACCGCCATTCCGCCCGCGTATGTCGCGCCGCGCGTCAATGTCGGTGCGGCAATCAGTTTTCCGTCCGGCGACCACGAAACTTCGTCGCCGTAAACTTTTGGATATTTACGAGTTATTAAAATGCGCTCGTTTTCGCCCTCGCTGCCGGCGATGATAATTGAATTATCGTTTTCCGACACTCTGATAAAAGCGATGTTTTTGCCATCGGGCGAAAACGAAATCTGACTGTCAACGCCGGTGATTATTTTGTGCCGGTTAAGTCCGAGCGTGGTCATCCGGTAAAGCGACGGCGGCTGATCTTCGCTCTCGGCGGCGACCGCATACAGCGAGTTTCCGTCCGGCGAAAATTTCAAAAAATCGTATTTCGTGTTTCCGGGCGCGCCGATCTGCGTATCGCCCGCGCTGCCGGTTTGCCGCAGCCAGAAACTGTGTCGCCCGTCTTCCTCGCTTTTGACGTAAGCGATATACTTTCCGTCAGGCGAAATAGCGACCGATTGGGCTAAACCGTGCGCCGTCAGAACATCTAATTTGATTGACTGAAAGCTGCTGACAGTCGCGCCGCTTCCGGCATAAAAATACTTCCAGTAAACGCCGAGAGCCAATCCCAAGCCCAGAATCAAAAGCGCGGGCGCAATCAGGCGTAGCGTTGCCCGTTTTCCCGATTTTGAAACGGTTTCCTCATTCGGCTTGGTCGCGCGTGCAGACTGGTGCAGGTCGGTCTGCACAAAGGTTTTGTGCGAAAAAGCGTAATCGGATAAATCTGTCTGAGAATCGCGCAGAAGGGTTTTTAAGTCGGCACGTAAATCGGCGAATGTTTGATAGCGCACATCACGGTCTTTTTCCAATGCGTGTTTGACGATTTGGTCTAATGTCGGCGGAATCTCCGGGTTTGATTCGCACACCGACGGCAGAGTTTTTCGGATCGCCGCGTTATAGACTGCTTTGTCGCTCGCCCCCGCGAACGGCAAATCTCGCGTCAGCATTTCGTAGAGCACGACGCCGAAACTGAAAATATCGGTTCGCGCGTCAATCCGCTGTCCGAGCGCCTGTTCGGGCGACATATAATTGAGCGTTCCCATCACGCGGTGCGGCGCGGTCAGGTCGCGGGTTTCAAAATCGCCCGAAACAGGCGCGGTCAGTTTTGCCAAGCCGAAATCCAGAACTTTTACGATTCCGTCACGGCGAATCATAATATTGGCGGGCTTGATGTCGCGGTGAACGATGCCGACCGAATGAGCGGAATCTAAAGCGCCCGCCGTCTGAATGGCGATTTTGACGGCTTGCTGCCACGAAAAAGGTTTTTCGCTTAAAAGCTCGCGCAAAGTCTGCCCATCAATAAATTCGGTCGCCATAAAACTGATGCCTTCGGCTTCTTCGATTTCGTAAATCGTGATGATATTCGGATGATTGAGCGCGGATATGGCACGGGCTTCCTTTTCAAAACGCTTTTTGCGTTCCGCATCGGTCTCAAATTGCAGCGGCAAAATTTTAAGCGCGATTTTGCGGCGAAGTTTGGTGTCTTCGGCGAGATAAACTTCGCCCATTCCGCCCGCGCCCAAAAGCCGGATGACCTTGTAATGACTGATTTCTTTGCCCGCGAGGTTCGCCGGATCTTCCTTGTTAGAAAACATTTCAGATGCGAGCGCTTCGGGCGGCGTATTAAAAATATTATTTGAATCTCCGGTTACGGCGAGCAGCGATTCGACTTCGCGGCGCAAATCTTCATCGTCGCCGCAACTTTCGTTCAAAAACGAAAGACGGTCAGCGGGCAACACTTCCATTGCCGCGTGATAAATTTCTTCTATTCTTTTTAGCTTTTGAGCGTCCATAGGGCGAATCAATGCTTTGATAACCCGCTTAACAGAGAGGAACCTACCGATAGAACAAATTCAGTTTTGTTAAATAACTTGATTTGTTGATAGTGAATAAAAAAGAAAACTTATTTGAAATCGTTAATCTTTGAAAAATAATTGCCGTAATTACAACCTGACCGCGAAAACAGATGAATTGCTTTTTTACCTTGCCAATTCGCGCAACAGCCATGTTTGAGCGAATTGCCAATCGCGTTTGACGGTGGCGAGCGAAACACGCAAAACTCCGGCGATTTCTTCGAATGTCAGACCGCCGAAAAATTTCATCTCGACAACACGAACTTTTCGCTCGTCCAGCGCCGCCAATTGATTCAGCGCATCGTCGAGCGCGACAATTTCCTCCGAACGTCCGCTGGAAACCGCCGCGTTTTCAACCATGGTTATTCGATTCTGCCAGCCGCCGCGTTTGCCTCTGCTTTTAGACCGCGCATAATCAACCAGAATATGCCGCATCGCTTTTGCCGCGACGCCGAAAAAATGCGAGCGGTTTTGCCACCTTTTCTCTTCGCCGGCGGCAATCTTCAGATAGGCTTCGTGAATCAGCTCAGTCGTTTGAAAAGTATGCTCCGACGGCTGACGACGCATATAATTTCTCGCCATTTGGCGCAATTCTTCATAAACGAGCGGCATAAGCTGTTCGAGCGCATTTTCATCGCCCTGACTCCAATCAATCAACAGCAGCGTGATCTGATGAGAACTGTCATTCTCCATAAATTGTTCGGGGAATTTCTCGTTTGATTATAGGACAAAAACTTAGAAATGAAAAGGTTAATCTCCGAAGATTAATTTCACCGACGAGCCGAGCATTGTTCAAGTTAAAAAGTTTTCACTGACGATGATCTTTTTTCGCTCCGAATGTCGTTTAGGCAGGTAGAAAACCAATTTTACAAAACCGCCGCCTTAATCGAACACGGCGGCGGACAAAGTAAAGTCTATTTTTCGCATTCGATCAACCAAAGACGGGAGAAAAAACTATGAAAAACATTTTGAAAAATAAACGCATCGTGAGCGGCTTGCTCGCCGTTCTCGTCCTGACGCTGAGCGTCGTGGTTTACGCGCAGGTCAGCCGCCCGTATCGCAACGGCTCGGTTTGGGACATCGGTTTTATCCAGATGAAACCGGGAATGGAAACGGCATATTTGAATTACGTCGCCGGAGCTTGGAAAAAAGAGCAGGAAGCGCTCAAAAAAGACGGGCAGATTCTTTCATACAAAGTTTTGACCACCGAATCGCACGGTTCGGACGATTGGAACATTATGCTGATGACCGAATACAAGGATATGGCGACCAAGGAAGCCAACGAAGCCAAAGCCGATAATCTGCTGCAAACCGTCATCGGCACCGACGAAAAACAAATGCAGGGTTACCGCGACCGCCTGCAAATCCGCGAAGTTCTGGAAAATCGGACGGCACGGGAAATCGTTCTCGAACCGCGACGCTAAATAAGTCATAGCGGAAGCATTAGCGCGAGAGAAGGCATTAACACGCTTAAAAGCAGTAACGCTTCCGCAGTTTTTTCAAATAAATTCCAACAATAAAAAAGGAGAAAAATATATGAACGCAACGGCAGCAACGGAACAGGACGGCATTCGTCAGGCAGTCAATTTTTACATCGAAGGGCTTCGCGCGGGAAGCGTCGAAACTCTCAAAAAAGCGTTTCACGAGCAGGCAACGATGTGCGGCTATCTCGGTGAAACGATGATGACCGTGCCGATTCAGGGACTTTATGATTTTGTCGCTTCAAACGACGCGCCCGCCAAAACCGGCGAACCGTTCACTTGCACAATCGCGGCAATCGAAGTCGCGGGCAGCGTCGCATCCGCCAGAATAACGGAGAAATCTTATCAAGGATTCGATTTCACGACCTTTTTTCACCTTTTGAAAATCGAAGGCAAATGGTGGATTGTCGGCAAAGTTTTCAATGTTGATTCGCAAAGCTAAGTAAGTTTTGTTGTGTAAGACATTAAATACGCCGGAAGAGTTGGGAAGAAATTAAAAATTAATACCGGATCGGGAATTAATTAAACGAAATTAGTGTTGGCTTTAGCACCGGTATATTTAATGTCTAGTGTCGGCGCAATGGCGCAGGACATTCAAATGAAAATTACAGAGAAATTAAGAGGAGAACAAAAATGAAAAACAATTTAAAGTTTATAACCCGAAATTTTCCGATCAAGACTCTCGTGGTTTTGATGATAATCGGAATGATGAATTCAGCCGTCTTTTCGCAAACGCGGATTCGTTTTGCGCGCGGAAAATCGTCGGCGACCGTTTCCGGCAAACTCAACGGCGATTATCAGCGCATATACGTTGTCGGCGCACGCGCCGGACAGATGATGACCGTCCGCCTCAAGACAGCGGGCAACGTCTGGTTTGATATTGGCGGAAGCGAACCTGAGGATAGTTCAATAACAATCGAATGCGATTCGACGGACGATTATGAAATCACCGTTCACAATGAGGATGATTACACAAATAGCTATTCGCTTTTCGTCGCCATTAACTGAGCTTTCAGATTTTAAGCGTTTCCCGGTCAGACTTTCCGCAAAACTGCGCCGGGAAATTTAATTTCGATTTCTTGTAAACTCTCCCGCAAGAAATTTCAAAAGAATCGAATTTAAATAAGAGAGAAAAAAGCTATGTTCAAAAATTTAACAATCATTTTATCGGTGCTGATTTTTTCCGGCACTGCGTCCGCGCAAAACAAAAGCGTTTACAGTGATGTGACAGCGAAAATGTGTAAAGATGCCGGTTCCGATAACAGCATTCCGGGATTATATTTCGGCAAATGTAAAGGAGTCGGCGGCTACGATTTGGAGTATTATTCCGACGACGCGAGAGATTCGCTCGGCGTTGTTTTTCCGTCGAAAAAGGTTGTCGGCTTGAATTTCTGGAATTATTTCAGTAATTTTTCCGAACTCGGTACGAAAGCAGAATGGCGAATGAATAAAAACAAGCCGGTCGCTTTGATCGTTCGCCTGAATGTTTCCGACCAAGAAGACGAAACAAAAAAGACTTCTTATCTGATCGTTTCCAAGATCGCTGATGAAACCGCTTGCGTTACGGATGTCGTAAACCCGAGCAAAAATCAGAACGCAGCCGCTCAAAAACTTGCGGACAAAGCTTCAACTAGGAAATGTATGGCGGGTTTTGCCGACAGCGATTCTGAAAATGTTTCCAATAAACTTCCCGATTTACCTGCCGGCATTGCCGGATGGAGCGGAGAAGGCTCGGATAAAATCGTGAATGTTTTCAACGAGCGTATTAAAAAACTTTTAGGCGCAAAAAATTACGAATCTTTTATGGACAATTTTGAATCACTCAACGCGATTGAAAAAAGCGGAAATTTCTTGATCGGAAGCGGCTGTATGATTCGCGCCTGCACGCATCTTGAATCGGCGGTTGCGGTTGATATTGTTAATAAAACGATTCACGTCGCAATTTTTAACGAGATTGAACCGACGAAATTTTTCAACGAAAACGGCGGCAAAACTCCCGAACCGCTGATGAAATGGGCGGCTCGTTTAGAAAGTTTGAAGAAAGATAACTCGGATAATAATACGAATGCGAGGGAGAATTCACGCTCCCGAACTTAGAAATATACGGGTAAATAGCGCGAAAGCAAAAATTAAACGATTTAGGAGAAAAAGAAATGAGAATCAATTATGTTTTAATCTTGACAATTTTATTGATTAATCTCTTTGGTTGTCAGGCAAACTCGCAGGATAAAAGCCCAACAAACAAAACGAATCAAACAAATCAAAAGAACGTTGCCCCTGCCAAAAGCGTTCCGCTGAAACTGAAACTTAACAGAGAAGAAGCGGGAACGACCGAAAATGCTTCAGCTTTGTCTGATAAGCTGAGAAAAATTTTCAAGGATCGGGAGAAAATAGGAGCTTTCAGACCGGAAACTAACGAGGTTGAAAAATCCGTTTATCTGGCGGCTGACCGTTCGGCTCCGGCTGAAGAAATTGCCAAATTATTTGGAGTCCTAAAAAATTCGGGAGCTTCCCCGATTTTCATTCCTATTACGGTAAAAGTAAAAAATGCCAAACCTGATCCTCTTTTCCTCGTCGTTTATGCCGGTGCGGGTGAATATACTCCGCCGGTTAACAAGGTTAAAGAATTTGATGTTAATGCTGTTAGTCCCGAAAAAGAAGAAACTTTTGATGTCATGAAAGGATTTGAAATCAGCTTTATCGGTGAATCGCCGGGTAGTATTCCGGTTACTGTTTCTAGGGACGGCAGCTATACGATGGACGGCAAACAAATTTCCGCAAACGATTTGAAAACGGCAATCGAAAATCGTTTGAATTCAAAAGGAAAGGATGAAAAAACAATTTTCGTTCAAGCTGAGAATTACGGAAACATGGAAGACATTGCGAAAATAGCCGATTCCGCCGGTGCCGCTAAAGTGTATTTCGTAACGAAAAACGCCGCATCAAATAACGCCGGATCAAACAACACGGCTGTTAAAGAAAACGACGTGACTTTTTCCTTACCTCCGGCGTTCGTTAAAGATAAAGATTACGAACAAATGTCCGGCTCTCATTCCGTCAGATTCAATGGACCCGAGTATTCCTCGTTTGAAATGACACTGCTTGATGAATTGATTGGTAAAGAAGAAGCGGAATCGGAAATCAACCGGGAATATGAATACAAGAAACGAACATTCACAGAAGCCAAAGTGACTAAAACCGAAATTGACGGCGCGCCGGGTTTTCTGACAATCCAAAACTACGAGGACGGTTATCAGGCATCGTGGTTCGGTGTTCGCAAGAAAAACGGAAAACAACAGCCGGTTACCATTACGTATTCCTGTAAAATAGCCGATTCCGGTTATTGCGACTCAGAGTTTTCAGGAATTATAAAATCAATAAAATTCAACTAATGCCGAAATACCTTCGCTCGAAACAGGCAAAGGTAATATTTCGGTTATTCACTAAATCAAATTATAAACGTCTGCAAAAAAGCTCAATTATTAAATTTGCCAATAAACGCTTAAAAGAAGGGAGAAATAAAATATGAACATCAATATCAAACGGCTGAGATTCGTAAAAACTTTTGTATTAATATGTTTAGTTTTTAGTTTTAACGCGGCGGCACAAACTTCGTCCGAAAAGCCTTTGAACGCAAAGGGACTTGCCGCTTTGACTCAAGAACTTAAGAAAGTTGTAACAAAAAATTCTCCCGACGAAAACGAAGCGAAGTCGGTTATTGAAAAATGGGACGAACGCAAGGATTTGGCGGGTAAAACAAAATCGGAAGTCATCAAACTGCTTTATCAGGACGTTAAATCGGGCATCAAAGATTCGGGAACGCTGTATCAGATATATTCAACGTTTTCGTTTTACAGGCAGATGCCGGATAAATCATTTTCTGGTCAGACGACATCGCCGATGGTCACGAATTCCAAACCCAAAGCGGTTGAAAACTTGAACGCTTTAACTTTCCCGGCGCATCCCTTTGTCGGCATTGAAGCAGAATTAGCCAAACTTCCGGGAACCGAAGATATAAAAGCTGAGGAAGAAAGAATCAGAAAAGAACGAATCGCGGGGTTTGATGATGTGCTGAAGGTCAATAACAAATTAACGCCGGAACAAAAAGAGTTTGTTAAAGCCAATTATGACGGGTTGATCAAAATCGCGGACAAAATCACCGAAGAGGCGATCAAAAAAAATTTCCCGACCGAAGTTTGGATTTTGGAAGGCTTAAAACAAAGCTATTCTAAGTTCACACTTAAAGAACTCAACGAATTAATCAACTTTTTTGACTCGAACAACGGCTCGGGAGTTTTGAAATACATCCGGCAGACCAATATGGCGGAACTGATTACCGGAAACGGCGGCACGTTGGACTACACCGAAGCCGACAAAGCCGAATACGACAAATTTGCGTCAACCGCGCTCGGGAAAAAATTCATAACCGCTTATTTAACCGAAGCCGAGGCGTATGAAAAGCGGAAGGAAGAAGCCGTCAGAACGAGAAACCCCAATGCCGACGGGTTTGGGATTTATGAGCCTGAAAATTTGAACAAGCTTTTTAATACGTTTGTGACGGAGAACTATAAAAAATAAGTTTTACGTTGTCGAGGCGATGAGGCGGCGCGGCGGTTCGATGATCGCGCTTTCGTCAATTGCGGGAATGATCGGTTCGCCGAGGATGTCGCCCTGGCGTTCGGCGATTACGGCGGATTTGTCGTTGGCTGAAGCGATTGGATGAACCAGACGCTCGGACTTTCCTTTATCAGCATCGTTTTCGGCGAATACGTTTTCCAACTTTTCGCTCTCGCCGAAATTCCTCGTTCAGGTAAGTGATTCTTTCGCCCAGCGCATTCTTGATTTGTCTGTAATTTTCGCCTTTATTTTTTCTCCGGCGCAGTCGAATTTTTCATTTGCATAAATGCGAAATATAAATCCGTCAAACGTTCGACCGCCGCCGCGTCGTTTCTGGCTAACTGCGTAATCGTTTCGTCGCGCTGCGCCAGAAGCGGCTGTGCGGCTTTGATTTGCTCGGCATTAAACGCGCCCGGTTCACGTTCAACTTCGGCGCGCAAATCGGTGAAAAATTCGCTCGTCTGTTGCCGCGCCTGTTCGAACTCGCCGCGTCGGGCGTTGATGGTCGCCGTCGCCAGAGTATTCTGCAAAACGCTCGGACGCAAAGTTTTAATCGCCGCGTCGCGTTCGTTTTCCGTGCTACGCGCTGAAAGCCACATCGGCAGAAATCCGAGCAGAAATGCGACGAGCGCGATTACGCCGACGGCGGCGACTTTTTTCAACATCTCGTTTTTTTCCTGCGCTGCGCCGATTTCGTTTTCGTAAGTTTTACCGTCTCGCAAATTCGTTTCCGCTTTCATAATTTCTCCCGCCCGATTCGTTGAAGTTTAACAGATAATCCGAAACATATTCGTTCCATTGGCTGATAATAAACTTAGTTTAGAGCTTCAAACACATTTCTTCGTCGGTGAGAACACTCAAAAACCATGAGCGTTTTTACTCAATTTTTTACTCAATAATGATCAATGTATATTCAAACACGCGCCGCTTGACTTAAAAATTGAGCGGTGCGTGTTTGTTTCAGTGTGGAATTTATAAAGCGAAGCAGGAGAATTACGATGTCTGTAACCAGGATATTTAAGTTTAAGAATCGCTTTCGGCATCGTTACTCGAATCGCTGCCTTCAGCAATCGGCGTTAGAAGCCGCAGGGTGAGATACGTAATTAAACTTAAAATCACGCCGATTTCGATACGCTCGAACGCGACCGCCGCGCCGATCGCGCCGGTGCACCAAATGCTCGCCGCCGTCGCTAAACCGCGCACGCTTGTGCCTTCTTTGAGAATCGCGCCGCCGCCGATAAAGCCGATGCCGCCGATTAAACCCGCAACCAGACGCGCCTGCGATTCGGCGTTCACGCCCGGCACGCTTTTTAAGATCAGCATAAAACCGCACGCCGCCATCGCCACAATCGGAAACGTTCGCAAGCCCAAATTCCGTTTCGATGCGTGACGTTCCCAACCGATCGGCACGGCGAGCGCGAACGCGATGCCGACGCGCAGCAAATCAATGACGGCGAGTTTCCAGTCAAAAGAAAATGCGTTATAGAGAAAATCCATAAATAAAATTCTTGTCGGTTTGTAACGAAATTATTTTTTGTTAAGCCGCAGATTTACACAGATTAATGCAGATGATTTTTGATGAAAATATCTCGTAATTTTTAATCGGTTTCTATCTCGTGTTCATCCGTGTAAATCTGCGGCTAAGTATTATTTTATCCGATTTTTCATTGGGCGACGGGCAAGGAAACGGTAAATTTCGCGCCGCGCCCACTTTCGTTCGCCGGACTTTCGGCGCGGATTTCGCCGCCGATTTGCTCGACTAAATTGTGAACCAGATAAAGTCCCAGACCGATTCCGGCAGTTTCGTTGATGTTGGCGCACTCATCTTCATCGGTCGTTTCGTTCGCCGCTTGCAGCGGTCGCCCGCGATAAAATTTTTCAAAAATATGCGGCAAATCCTGCGACTGTATGCCGCAGCCGCTGTCGGTGATTTCAATGTGGATTTGTTCGTTTTTCCGGCTCGCCACGACGCTGATTTCGCCTGTTTCGGCGGTGTATTTCATCGCGTTTTCAACAAGACTCGAAACGATCTGGCGCAGCGCGCCGGCGTCGGTCAAAGCGGGCGGCAAATCGTTTTCCGGTAAATTTAAGTTCAGTTTCAGCCGCCGCGCGCGCGCCGTTTTCCGATGCGCTTCGATTGCTTCGCGCAGGATTTTAACGACATCGGTTTGTTGTAGCGAAATTCGATACGCGCCCGATTCGATCCTGGATAAATCCAGTAAGTTCTGGACGAAATCAATTTGCCGGTCGCATTCTTCAGCGATTGTTTCGAGGAATTCCGCGCGTTCGGCGGCGGAAATTCGGTTACGCTGCAAAACTCTCGTCAAAGTTTTGATCGTCGTCAGAGGCGTGCGCAGCTCGTGCGAAACGCTTGAAACGAACTCGGATTTAAGCCGGTCTAAAGTTTTTAATTTTTCCTCGCGCTCGGCGATTTCCTTTGCCATTTGATTAAAACTCGTCCCCAATTCCCCGACTGAGCCGCCGCCCTCAATATCGGTTCGCGCCGCCAAATCGCCCGCGCCGAAACGCCGCGCCGCGTCGGTCAAACGACGCATCGGACGAACAA
>CBDUBY010000090.1:0-12954 GCA_965365505.1 uncultured Pyrinomonadaceae bacterium
CCGGCATAAGCGATTCTCCTTATCTTGAAAGCGTGAACGACAGTTTTATATATTCAATTAAATTTCCTGGTAAAAGTATTAAAATCCTTACTCGATTAAAAGTCAATAAAATTATTTGCCGAAAAAATCTCGTTAATCTGTTGCTGAGTGTTAAAAAAAGCGAAAAGCCGATTGAATTTCAATCGGCTTTTCGTTTAGCAAATCAGTTGCAATGTTAAATTTTCGGTGGCGAATTTACGCCGACTTCGACAAAGTTTCCATCTCCGGCTTCCAGCGCAAAACGGGTTTGCGGGCGGCGGTCGCTTCGTCTAATCTGCCGATGCGCGTTGTATGCGGCGCGCCGATGACGAGTTCGGGGTCGTCAATCGCTTCCTGCGCGATTGATTTCATCGCGTCTATGAATGCGTCGAGGTCTGAGCGTCCGACTGATTCGGTCGGCTCAATCAGCATCGCGCCTTCGACGATAAGCGGGAAATAAATCGTCATCGGGTGAAAGCCGTAATCAATCAAACGCTTGGCAATATCCAAAGTGTGAACGCCTTTTCGGGTCTGCTTTTTGTGTGAAAAAACCACTTCGTGCATCGAGTCGGCTTCAAACGGCTTGTCGAAGGCTTCCGTCAAATGATGCCCGACGTAACGCGCGTTCAAAACGGCAGCTTCGGTCGCTTCGCGCAAACCGTCCGCGCCGTGCGTGTAGATATAGGCAAGCGCGCGAACCATCATTCCGAAGTTGCCGAAAAACGCTTTGACGCGCCCGATTGATTCGGGACGATTGAAATCCAATTTATACGTTTCGCCGTCTTTGACGACGCGCGGCGTAGGCAGAAACGGTTCGAGTTCCGCTGTGCAGCAACACGGTCCGCAGCCCGGTCCGCCGCCGCCGTGTGGTGTGGAAAATGTTTTATGCAGATTCAAATGAATCACGTCCACGCCGAAATCGCCCGGACGCGCCACGCCGACCAGCGCGTTCATATTCGCGCCGTCCATATAAACCAAGCCGCCCGCGTTATGAATCTCGTCGCAGATTTGCCGGATGTTAATTTCAAAAAGTCCGACCGTGTTCGGATTCGTCAGCATCAATCCGGCAATGCCGCCTTCGGCACATAGAGTTTTCAGATGCTCCATGTCGGTTTGACCTTCGGCAGTCGAACGAATGGTTTTGACCGTGAATCCGGCAAGATGCGCCGACGCGGGATTTGTTCCGTGCGCCGAATCGGGAACCAGCATCACGCGCCGTTCTTTCGATTTTTCGCCGTCGCGTTTATCTAAAAATGCGCGAATCAGCATCACGCCGGTCATTTCGCCGTGCGCTCCGGCGGCGGGCTGGAGCGAAACGCCGGGAAGTCCGGTGATTTCCGCCAAATCTTCCTGAAGTTTATAAATTAATTCTAACGCGCCTTGCGCTTCGGATTCGGGCGCGAGCGGATGAAGATTGGCAAATCCGGCGATGCGGGCGACTTTTTCGTTGAGCCGCGAATTATATTTCATCGTGCAGCTTCCCAAAGGATACATTCCCAAATCAATCGAAAAATTCCAGGTTGATATCCGTGTGAAATGACGAATCACATCAACTTCCGAGACTTCGGGAACGCCTTCCAAATCGTCGTCGCGTCTGAATTCGGCGGGCAGAATTTCATCGAGATTTGTTTCTTCGACATCGAGCTTCGGCAGCGAGTAGCCGACTCTGCCGGTCTGCGAACGCTCGAAAATCAATGCTTCGTTTTGTGTCGGGTGTTGAGTAACTTTTGTAATGCTCATAAATAAAATTCGTAAATCATTTCGTAATCGGCGGAAACGCGCCGACTTTTTCTTCAAGGTCGAACGTGGATTGGTGCATCGCCGGAGTTTTGGCTGTCATCACGGCGAAAAAACTGTAAGCGTAAGTCGGGCTTGAATGATGCGTTTTCGCCCGCAGTCGCAAATGCAATTCGGGAACAAAACGCGGCACGCCCAGGTTGGCGATGTCCTGCAATAAATAATACAATCCCTTATTTTCAATCTGAATGTAGTGACAGTTTTTGCGGGCATAAAATTTATACAAAAGATTCAAATTCTTCAGTAATATATTGCTTTTCTCGAAACTCTTCTGGTCAAATTTTTTGTCCGACAAAGTAAGTTTGTGCAGCGGTTCGACCGAATATCTTTTCGGAACGAAACTTTTATCAATGTGTTTTTTCGCTCCGAACTTGTCATACATTTTAGAAACGACATCGTTTTCGCGCCATTCCCATTTCCTCGAACTTTTTTCCCAAATCAAACCTTTTTGCCCGAAATCCGGCGCGGTGCGGTTTTTTACTTCGACAAAATATGAAACGCCTTTATGAATAAAGCCCGCGTCGTTGCCTTCGAGATTCGATTCGAGAATCAAGGGTAACAGTTTTTTTGTACGGAGCAGGTTTCTAATTTTCTGCTCGTATAATTGTCCGAGATTCGATGCCATAATTTATAACCTGCCTCCATTTAAACTTCTGCTGCAAACAATAATTGCGGTTGCTTTTCAATAGTTGATCTTGATTTAACGGTAAACTCCACTCCCCAAATTTCACTCAGATTTTCCGTGCAAACGTAATCCTTATAAAACTTCTCGATGCGGTCAGCCTCGCGCCGTGCCAATCGTTTTTCGATGCACCCGACATTCGCCGGGTCAATTTCGATACTGACAGAATTTCTATACAATTGCTCGGCGACAATCGCCGTCGTTCCGGTTCCGGCAAACGGGTCGAGAACCCAATCGCCCGCGCGCGTGGACGATAAAATTATTCTCAATAGCAAAGCAATCGGCGACTGCTGTTTATGAAACCTCGTGTTGTCCGCATTCTTTAAAGCCTCATCGCCCGCAAAGTAACCGCTGGTCAATTCGCGGATGTCGTCCCAAACATCCGTCACGAAACAGCCGTTCTCGCGTTCCACTTTTTGATGCTTAAGCAACGCCGGTTCGATTCGCAAACGATTAAAAACTCGCGGGCGCGCGCCCTTAGTCGCATAAACAATCGTCTGAAAACTTTTCCCGAAACGCATTGCCGACGGCACGGCGGAAGTCATCTTTTTCCAAACGATTAAATTCTGAAACGTCCAGCCGGTTTCGTTCAGCACGCGCAAAACCTGTCCGGTGTTTTTCTCACGCTGCATAAAATAAATCGCGCCGCCGTCCGAAGTTTTTTCAAACACCTGCGAGCAAACCTCGCGCATCCATTTCCAATAATCAGCTTCTGGCAAATCGTCATCGCAAGCGGCGTAATCCTTTTGCTGATTAAACGGCGGGTCGAGAAACGTCAAATCAACTTCGTTTTCAATCGACAAAAGTATTTTCAAACAATCGTCGTTGAAAATCTGATGACTTGTTTCATTTTTGCCGTTTGATAAACTCATTTATTTTTCCGCATCTTTTCCCTGCGGCAAGCGGCGTTCAAATTTCAGCATTTCATTTTCGAGCTGCAGAACTATTTTCTCGCGCTCGGATGTTTCTCGGTCGCTGACGCGCTGAATTTCAAACGCCAGCCTTTCCAATATGACTGTAAGTTTGGCGAACTCTTTGCGAATATCTTTTACGTCTTGTTGCAAAATCTCAATATTCCGCTCGCATTTCTTAATGTCCTCTTTGTTTTGCTGAGTATCGCGCTGAAGAAAGAAAACCGCTTTAGTGAATTCAATCAAATCCTTCCACATACTAAGCTGCCTTGAGCCATTTGGCTTCTAATCTTTCCAAAATCTCGTCGCTTTGCGCTTTATAAGCGGCGGTTTCAGTGCGTAGCTGTTCAATTTTCTTGTCGAGACGCTCGATTTCAACTTGGTCTTCGCGCATAATCTCGCGCGATTTCTCCATTTCTTCAACCGCCATTTTGAGAAACACACTAAACTCTTTATATTCCTTTTCGGGAATTTCAAACGTTAAAACTTTCGTCATAAAATCACCTCAATTTTTTACTCGCGGATTAACTTATCTATTTTACGCCGATTAAAATAACGCAGCACAAAGAGTAATAAAATTGCCGGAATAATGATAGCCGAAAGTAAAGCCAAAATCACAAGAAAGGCGTAAATCAGTCCGCCCAAAAACCAGAGTTGGTCGTGCATAATTTCACCTCTGAAATTATTTTACAATACTCCGCAATCCTTCAACTAAATTATCAATTTGCTCTTTCGTATTTGTTTCCGTCACGCACACCAAAAAATCGTTCGGATTGCCGGCATAATAGCGCGATAACGCCAAGCCGCCGATAATGTTTTTTTCTTCGGATAATTTCGATAAAATTTCTTCCGCCGAATGCGGCGCGCGGACGACGAATTCGTTAAAGCGCGGCGCGGAAAAGGGAAGCGCGAAGCCTTCGATTTCCGAAATGCGGCGAGCGGCGTAAGCGGCTTTCTGCGCGTTCTGCATCGCTACTTCCTGCAAGCCTTTTTTGCCCATCGTTTCCATATAAATCGTCGCGGCAAGCGCAATCAGACCTTGATTGGTGCAGATGTTCGATGTCGCTTTTTCGCGGCGAATGTGCTGTTCGCGCGTCGCCAAAGTCAAAACGAAACCGCGATTGCCTTTTGCGTCGTAAGCGATTCCGGCGAGTCTGCCCGGCATATTGCGGACGTATTTTTCCTTGCAGGCGAACAAACCGACATAAGGTCCGCCATACGATAACGGCACGCCGAAACTTTGACCTTCGGCGACGACAATATCGGCATCGCACGCGCCGGGCGATTTTAATAAGCCGAAAGAAATCGCTTCGGTCACGACAACGATTAAAAGCGCGCCGACGGCGTGAGCTTTTTCCGCTAAACTTTTCAAATCTTCGACACAGCCGAAAAAGTTCGGCGATTGAACGACGAGCGCGGCGGTTTTGTCGTCGAGTTTGTTCAAGTCTTCGGCGAGCGTTCTGCCCGATTCTTTGTCGAAGTGAACGGTTTCAATCGTCAAATCGCCGTGCTGCGTATAAGTCTTGGCGACTTCCAAATATTCGGGATGAACGGTTTCGGCGATGACGACTTTATCGCGGCGCGTGACGCGCTGCGCCATCAAAAACGCTTCCGCCATCGCGGTCGAACCGTCATACATCGAAGCGTTTGCCACGTCCATTCCGGTTAATTGGCAAACCAAAGTCTGAAACTCAAAGATGTATTGCAAAGTGCCTTGCGTGACTTCGGGTTGATATGGCGTGTAGGAAGTGAAAAATTCCGAGCGTTGAATTAAATGGTCAACAACCGTCGGCGAATAATGCGAATACGCGCCCGCGCCTAAAAACGAAGGCTTGCGCGAAGCCGAATTCATCGCGGCAAAATGTTCCATTTGGGCGATAACTTCCGATTCGGCGAGCGGCTCGGTAACATTTAAAGCGCGGTTGAGTTGAACGTCGTTTGGAATCGAACGAAAAAGCTCGTTCGCCGAATCGAGTCCGACGATTTTCAACATCTCGTCGCGCTCTTCGGGTGAATTTGGGATATATCTCATTGAAATTTTAGATTTTTGGATTTTGGATTTTGGATTTTCTGAATTCAAACTGCCAAACAGGAAAATTCGGCTTTTCGATCCAAAATCCAAAATCTAAAACCAAAATCGAATTAAGCGTTAGCGTTTAAGTATTCTTCGTATTCGGCGGCGTTGAGCATCGCGTCGGCATCGCCCGAATTTTTCATTTTGATTTTTATCATCCACGCCGCGCCGTAAGGGTCTGAGTTGACGGCTTCGGGCGTATCGTTTAAGCCGTCATTGACTTCGACGACTTCGCCGGCAATCGGCGTGAAAATTTCCGAAACGGCTTTCACCGATTCGACCGAGCCTAACGCCTCGTGCGCTTCGAGCGAATCGCCGATTGACGGCAGTTCGACGTAAACGACATCGCCGAGCGCGTGCTGCGCGTAATCGGTAATGCCGATGGTTGCCACGTCGCCTTCAACCGCGACCCATTCGTGGTCTTTGCTGTAATGTAAATTTTCTTGAATGTTTGCCATAACTTTAAGATTTTATTTTGAAATTTTATTTTTCCGCCGTCGCGTATGATTCCAGATAACCGCAATTTGTGCAGCGATAAACAACGACTTCAAAACTTCTTTTATCGCTTCTCGTCAAATTCGCCCAAACTGATTTTGGGTTTTTACCTTCGATCCAGGTTTCCGACTTGCTTTCAGTCAACATTGAATCTGAAACATAGCCTTCTTCCATCGGACTGTTACATTTTTGACAATTAAAATTCATTTGATTATTTGGCGCGCTTGTAAAACGGCGTGGGAACTATTTGCGCCGCCAAATGTTTGCCTCTGACATCAATTTTAATCTGTTGCCCGACATTTGCAAATTCGATTGGCACGAAAGCCAGACCGATATTTTTTTTCAGAAACGGCGCGGGCGAACCCGATGTCACCGTGCCGACCTTCTTGTCGTCAATATAAACGTCAAAGCCGTCGCGAGCGATGCCTTTATCAACCATTTCAAAGCCGACGAGCTTTCTTTTTAATCCGGCTTCTTTTTGTTTGACGAGCGCGTCGCGTCCGATGAATTCGGTTTTTAATTTGCAGATCCAGCCGAGGTTCGCTTCGAGCGGCGTAATCTCGTCGGAAATTTCGTGACCATAAAGCGACATCGCCGATTCGAGCCGCAAAGTATTTCGAGCTGCCAGACCGCACGGCAGAATTCCCGTCTCAGAACCGTAATTTCCTGTTTCGAGAATTTTATTCCAAAGCTGTTCGGCGAAATCTTTGTTCGCGTAAATTTCAAAACCGTCTTCGCCCGTGTAACCGGTGCGGGAAATTATCGCGTCCACGCTATCAACTTTGCCGACCGTGAAATGATAATACTTGATTTCATCGAGATTATTGTCGGTCAATTTCTGAACAATGCCAATTGCGTCTTTGCCCTGCACTGCGATTTGGCAATAATCCGCGCTCGCGTTGGTCAGTGTGATATTTTCATCCGCCTTGTGCGACGTAATCCAATCCCAGTCTTTATCGGTTGTTCCGGCATTTACCACTAATAACAATTTGTCCACGTCAAAACGATACACGAGCAAATCGTCAACGACCGTGCCGTTCTCGTATGTAAAAGCCGAGTAATGCGCCTGACCGTCAACCAATTTCGTCACATCGTTGGTCGTCAGTTTATCTACGAACTTTATCGCGTCTTCGCCTTCGACCCAAAACTCGCCCATATGCGAAACGTCGAAAAGTCCCGAATGCTCGCGCGTCCGCAAATGCTCGCCGATCACGCCCGCCGTGTATTGCACGGGCATATCCCAACCGCCGAAATCAACCATTTTGCCGCCCAATTCACGGTGCACTTTGTTGAGCGGCGTTTTCTTCAAATTTGTATCCGACATATTTTTTAAGTGTAATGGAAAAAAACTAACACTCACAAGTTGCGGGTGTCAAAAAAGAATTTTTTAGAAGCTGGCGTGAAAACTCGAAATTTTTGGTTTTCCGTCATCGAAGATGGCTGACATCCCCGCTCCGCCGCCCGGCGAGCATCGCCGGGTTTTGATAATTCAACGTTCCGACGCTGAAAGCATTGAACAAATCGCGTTGTTTATTGCGCACTTTCAGTGAGCGATGAAACATTCGCCGTCAACCGGCGATGCTCGCCGGGCAATCGTATCGGTCGCTTTCAGCAATTTTTTGAGTTTTAACGCCAGCTTCTTAGATGTTGATGAACTCAGAAAGCCAACACCAGCAAAACGGCGAAACCGCTGACGGCTAATTTCAGATAAGCAGAGATGTTGCACAAGATTGCGCTTTTCGTTTCATTTTCTTCATCTTTGATCACGGCGCGCCCGGCATTTTCCGCCAGAAAGACGAGCAAATCGAAAGCCTCAGCGAGCGGCGGCAGCGTTTTTCCTTAGCGCATTAGTATGCGCCGCGCCGTGTCGAGTTCAAATGCGGCAAAGAGATTTTTGTTTTTGCTAGCCGTTTATTCGCGTTTAGAAAGAATTTACCAAAATTTACCGCCTAATTTACGACTTTTAACCGCCGCTTCCGCAATGCTCATCGTATCGCGGAATTTGAGTCGCAAAATGCCCTCTAAATTCATAATCGTTCGCTGATTCTAAAAGAGGTCAAATAACAATGAAAGAAAAAAACGATTTGAAGTGGTTTGGGAAACGCACGAGATTACCAAGATTAGTTTCAGACAGAATCGCCCGGCGGCAGTTTTCTGTGAATCGTGTCGGACTGAAACCGTGCATTTGACCGTTTCCGCTTCCGCTTCGATTACAAAGTTTTCCGAATTCGCAATTTTTCGTTTTTTACAAACAAATCAAATTCATTCGAGCGAAACCAACGCCGGATTACTGCTCGTTTGCAGCAAATCGCTATCGGCTTTGGCAACGAAGGAATTATGACTCATATGAAGTTTAATTCGGGTTTTACAGGAGAAAAGTTTATGTTTTATTCAAAAATTAAAAATCGCATTCCGTTTCTTTTATTTTTATTCGTTTTCGGCGCGAACGTCATCGCGGCACAAACCACCGAATTCACTTATCAAGGCAAAATCAATGACACGATGGGAACTGCCGCGAGCTACGATTTCGAGTTTCGCCTTTTTGATGTCGCTGCGGGCGGCACGGCTATCGGCACCAACCAGCGGCTCGGCGTTCCGGTTTCCAGTGGTGTGTTTACCGTCCGGCTGGATTTCGGCGCGAACTTTAACGGGCAACCGCGCTGGCTGGAAATCGCCGTCAAACCGCTCGGCAGTCCGAACGCTTTTACAATTTTGACTCCGCGTCAACCGATGTCGAGCGCGCCGTATGCGGTTCGCAGTTTGAACGCGGCGACGGCGGAAACATCAACTAATTCTTTACAGCTTGGCGGCGCGGCGGCAAACCAGTTTGTGCAAACCGGCGACGCGCGATTGTCGGATGCGAGAAATCCGCTGCCGAACAGCGGAAACTACATTCAAAACACGACGACACAGCAAGCTGCTTCAAACTTTAATATCACAGGCAGCGGCACGGCGGGCACGCTTTCGGGCGGCACGGTCAACGCGGGGCAATACAACATCGGCGGCAACCGGATTTTATCCACATCGAACTTTTCTTCTACTCTTATTGCCGGTGTCGGGGCAGGAGCTTCAAACGGAGCATTTGGCTCTTATAATTCGTTTTTCGGAGGAAACGCCGGGCAATCGAATGTTTTGGGAGCAAATAATTCGTTTTTCGGAAGCTATGCCGGACAAGCAAACACGGCGGGCAACAATTCGTTTTTCGGCGCGTTCGCCGGCGACGCGAACACGACCGGAACGAGAAACGCTTTTTTCGGAGACGCGAGCGGCGGCGGCAATCAAACCGGAAGCGATAATTCCTTTTTCGGCAGCGGCGCGGGCAAAGTGAATACGAGCAACACAAATTCGTTTTTCGGCAGCGGCGCGGGCAGCGCGACCACTACGGGCGGCGGCAACTCATTTTTCGGCTATAACGCCGGCGACGCCAACACGACGGGCATTGCCAATGTGTTTCTCGGTTCTTTCGCCGGAAACATCAACACTGCGGGCGGTCTCAATGTGTTTCTCGGCTTTTCTGCCGGAAATACCAATACTACGGGCGACAATAACACGATCATCGGTGGGCTGGCTGATACCGCGTCAAATAATCTTCAATATGCCACCGCCATCGGTGCGGGCGCGGTGGTCAGCGAAAACAACACGCTCGTTCTCGGCAGATCGGCGGACAAAGTGAAAATGAGCGTTCTGCAAATCACCGGCGGCTCGGACCTGGCGGAAAATTTCGAGATAGCCGACGCGAAAATCAGACCCGGAATGGTCGTCGCCATTGACCCGCAGAACGCCGGAAAATTAATTCTCGCCCGCGGCGCATACAATCGGCGCGTTGCCGGAATTGTGAGCGGCGCGAACAATCTGGCGGCGGGAATGCTTTTGCCCGATTTGGCAAACGCAGGTGAAACTTCGCTGCCGGTGGCTCTTTCGGGGCGCGTCTGGGTCTACGCGGACGCGACGAAAAATCCGATTCTGCCCGGCGATTTATTAACCACTTCGCCGATGCCCGGCTGCGCGATGAAAGTCGTCAATTATCGCCGGGCGCAAGGCGCGATTATCGGCAAAGCGATGACTGAATTGAAAGCGGGTCAGGGATTAGTTTTGGTGTTGGTTTCGCTGCAATAATTTGGGCGCGATTGATTTATGAGGAGGAGAAATGAATTTAAAAAACAAATTCAATAGTCGAATTTTTCAAGGACTTTGCTTGCTGCTGTCGTGTCTGGCAATCGCGTATTCGGCTTTCCGATTTGCCGCGTCTGATGATTTGACGCCCGTGAGCGAACAGGCACAGGCAGAGCAGCGGAATGAAGAAAAAGATGAAAGTTCAAAACGAGCCGAAGGACTTCTTTTCCGGCGTTTGCAGCTTCAGGACGAAAACGGTTTTATCCCGCCCGACGGAATCAGAAAAGCCCGGCAGCACATCGAGTTGATGAAAAAGGAGCGCGGGAAACAAAGTAAAAACCAACGCGAACAGCTGCTCGAAGCGGGCGTTTTCCCCGAATCGTGGTCTTGGATGGGTCCGGGCAACATTGGCGGGCGCATCCGCTCGATTCTCATTCATCCGACTAATCCGAACAATATGTGGGTCGGCAGCGTTTCGGGCGGAATCTGGCGGACGACGAACGGCGGCGCGTCGTGGTCGCCGGTCAATGATTTTATGGCAAATCTAGCCGTTTCGACGATGGTAATAAATCCGACAAACTCAAACATTATGTATGCCGGAACGGGCGAAGGTTTCGGCAACGGCGATGCCATTCTCGGTTCCGGCGTGTTTCGTTCGAGCGACGGCGGAGCGAATTGGAGTCAATTAGCTTCAACCGCCGATTGGGGTTCGGTCAACCGACTGGCGATTTCACCCGGCGGAAATATAATTCTAGCGGCGAGGAACGACGGCGTTTGGCGTTCGATTAACAGCGGCGGGTCATGGACGCAAACCGTCACGAATCGAGCTTATGACGTTGACTTTCATCCGACCGACGGCAATCGCGCCGTTTTTGGCGGCGACTTCTTTTCAAGATATTCCGAAGACGGCGGGCAAACCTGGCATACTGCAAATTTTGATTCTTTAACCGCCGGACGGGTTGAAGTCGCCTACGCGCCCGGCAGCCCGAACATCGTTTATGCTTCGGTTAACCGCAACAGCGGCGATCTTTACCGCAGCGCGGACGGCGGAGAAAATTTCACACTCGTTAATACCGGAACGATGTATCTCAGTAATCAAGGATGGTATGACAATGTTATCTGGGTCAATCCGCAAGACTCCAATTTTGTTATCGTCGGCGGCGTTCACCTCTGGCGAAGCACCAACGGCGGAACGACGCTTGTGCAAATCAGCGACGGTGACTCCGGTTCGGCGCACGCCGACCATCACTCGATAGTTTCGCATCCTTCGTTCAATAACGGCTCGAATCGGACGGTCTTTTTCGGCAACGACGGCGGCATTTACCGCGCTTCAAACGTCGCTACCGTCAACCTGAATAGCGGCTGGACGGAACTGAACAATAATCTTGGAATCACGCAATTTTACGGCGCGGCGGGCAATTCGACTTCGGGCGTGATAATCGGCGGCACGCAGGACAACGGCACGTTAAGATACACCGGAGGAACCGAAAACTGGAATACAACCTTTGGCGCGGACGGTGGTTTCTGCGCCGCCGACCAGACCGACGCGAACTATTTTTACGGCGAAAAGCAGAATTTGGGAGTTATCCGCAGCAGCAACGCCGGGCTGTCCGCAACTCAAATTTCCGAAGGAATTACCGACCGCGATTTCGATGATTGCCGATGTAATTTCATCGCTCCCATTGCGCTCGACCCGAATAATCCGCAAAGACTGTTTGGCGGCGGTTGGTCGCTGTGGCGAGCCAATAATGCCAGAGCCGCGACTCCAACCTGGACTTCTATTAAACCGTCGCAGGACGGTAATCCGATTAGTGCCATCACAATCGCGTCAGGCAATTCCGATTTTATACTTGTCGGACACAACGACGGCGATATTTGGCTGACAAATAACGGAACAAATGTTTCGCCAACCTGGTCACAAATAGACACGAGCAATCTGCCGAACCGCTTTGTGACGCGGCTGGTAATTGACACTTCGCGCAGTCCCGACTGGATTTACGTGACCTTTGGAGGTTTTTCGAGCGATAACGTCTATGTCAGCAAAAATCTCGGCGCATCCTGGACGAACATCACCGGCAGCGGCGTTTCCGGTTTGCCGAGCGCGCCGGTTCGCACTCTGACTTTCCACCCGCGCAACCCGAGTCTGCTTTACATTGGAACGGAAGTCGGTATTTTTACCTCAGGCGACGGCGGCGCGAACTGGGATTTGCCAAACGGCGGTCCGGCGAACGTCTCGGTTGACGAACTCTTCTGGGTTGGCGGAGATTTAATTGCCGCTACGCACGGACGCGGACTTTACCGTGCCTCAGGCGGTCTCTACGTGGACTGTAATTACAATGGAGTCCAGGTCGGAACATTTAGCCAGCCGTTCAAGACGGTCAACGCCGCCATCAACGCCTTGACAAGCTATCGCCCAATCTGGCTCAAACCCTGTATTTACGACGAGCAGGTTAACACCAACAAAAAATTCGAGCTGCGCAGTCTTGGAGGTTCAGCGTCAATCGGCACGCCTTGAAAATCGAACGTCGCGCCAATCTTAAAATCGAAGAATGCGCAAAATAATAAAAGTGCAGAGAAAGTGAAAAATGAACCAGAGTTTCGATTTCCAATTGATTCGTTTTGTTCTGCTGAAAGCCGCCTGAAGGCACTCAAAACTTTTTAAGGATGGAGATTTATTATGAAATTAAGAACCAATTATCGGAGCGTATTATCAATTTTCAACCCGATTATTTTCGTTCTGATGGTTTTGGCGGCGCAGCAGGCGCAAGCCGCGACTTACACCGTTACCAACACGAACGACAGCGGCGCAGGTTCGCTGCGGCAGGCGTTGGCGAATGCCGATACGACCAGCGCGGCGGATACGA
>CBDUBY010000091.1:0-12882 GCA_965365505.1 uncultured Pyrinomonadaceae bacterium
TAGAAGCTCGCTCAAAAATCGAAAGCGACGTTCTGAGTTCCAGCATAAGACGGGCTTATGCCGCGAGAAAAGCCAGCTAAAGCTGGAACTCAAAACGCTTGAAACTATTTTTGAGCGAGCTGCTAGGTAAAAACTAAAAAAGCAAAAGGCAAAAGTTCGGATAATCCCTTGCTTTTGCCTTTTGCTTTTTGCCTTTAGCGTTTCGCTCTCCTAGAAGCCGAAACGCGCGCCGAATTGAAACTGTCGCGCTGGAGCCGCCGACGTAAAGCCGAGCGGGTCAGTCGGAGCGGCATTGCGTCTGCCCCGCGCTACTCCAACCGAGATTTCGGCGCGCTCGGCAGGTGACAAGCCGCCGACGATGTTGTTAATGCCTTGCAAATTTGTCCGGTTGAACAAATTGAAGCCTTCGGCGATAACTTCCAGGTAGCGTCGTTCCGAGAAATTAAACCGCCGACTGAGCCGCATATCGAACGAGTAGAAATTCTCGCCGCGTCCGGTGTTACGTCCGACTGTGCCGGGTCGGTCTGATTGCGAACGTCCGTCGTTGTTGTTGTCGAAGCCGAGCAGTAAATTAAACGGTTTGCCCGAACCGGCGGTGAAAATCGGGGCGAAAACGAAATCGCCGAAGATTTTGCTCGAAACCGATTCACCGAAAACATCTTTCGGAACTTGAAACACGCCGGTCAAAACGACGCGATGCCGTTGATCGAATGCCGACAAAGCTCGGTCGGCTCGTAAATCAAGCGGGTTCTGCGCCGAGAAATCCGAGTTGAAATCCGTTACTTCGTCTATCGTTTTCGAGAAAGTGTAATGCGACAAAATGCTGTAATTGTTTGAAAAACGCTTTCTTACGGTAAACGTCGCGCCGTTGTAAAACGAGTTTGCGCTCGATTCGTATAGATTATCTTGGAATCGGAACGGATTTCGTAAATCGGTGTTGGCGGTCGGACTCGTCGGCGTCGCGCCGTTCGGATTGTAACACGTTGCCGGAACCGCGGAGCCGGGAAAGCGCGTGAAACACGGCAGATTGCCGTCGCGCGTTAGGAATGAAGAGCGAAATTGATTGACATCGCGGTTGCGCGTCAGGTAAATTCCGCGATTGAAAAGATAGCTCGCTTCAAACGAAAAACCCGCGCCCAAGTCGCGCTCAATCGCTAAACTCGCCTGATAACTTTCCGGCGTTTTGTAATTCGGGTCGCCCAAAAATCTGACTTCGAGCGTCGAGTTTTCGGTCGGCACTAAATTGTAAAACGGACTCGTCGGCGTGTTGCGAAAACGAAGGTCGGCAACTGTTACCGGACGAGAAAAGTTATTTGTTAAGGCTTGCAGCGTTTGATAAACGGTGAACGACGAAGGCGAGCAGCCGATTAACTGCGGATTGACCGCAGCGCTACAGTTAACCGGCACTGCCGGATTAAGCGGCAATGCTCCGCTGGTCGCCGTCGCCAGCACGATATTAATGTTATCGTTCGGAAAATTGGGATTGCCGAGCGTTCGGATAACGCCGGAAACCAGACGGTTGACATAAGCCGAGAAAATTCCCGCGCCGCCGCGAATCACGGTTTTGCCGTCGTTAGTCACATCATAGGCGAAACCGAAACGCGGCTGAACATCGTTTTTGTCGAGCTTCAGACCGAACGGCTCGCGGTTCAGCGAATAGCGCAAACCGTAATTGAGCGTCAGATTCTGCCGAATTTTCCACGTATCCTGCGCGTAAAATCCGGTGCGGATGTTGTTGCCCTGAATTGTGTCCGCGCCGAAACCCTGCTGATACACAATCGGCAAACCTAAATTGAAGGATTGCAGAGCGTTAATCGGCGTGCCGAGATTTGCCAGCAGCGCGGCGTTGTTCGTCGCTAAAAAAGTTTGCAGTTGCCCAATTGTTGATGCCGGCAGTCCGGGATTAAGGGCAATGATATTAGCGAGCGGAATTGCCGCGCCGAAGTTAAAGCGTCCGCCAAAAAATGTTTCGTTGACATCGGTTTGAAACGCCGCAAAAACATTCGCGCCGAATTTCACTGTGTGGGCGCCTCTGACAAACGAAAAATTATCAATCAAGTCCACATTGCGCTGAATGCCGAGCGACGGCAAGAAGATGTCGCGCCCGAAATTGCCGAAACCTTCGATGTTGATTTCCGGTCCGTTCGGGTCGTTCGGAGTCAGACGCGATTTGTAATAAATAAAATCGGCTTTGATTTCATTGACCGCGCTCGTGCCGATTTGCTGCGTGTAGGAAGCCAGAATTCCGGTGTTGAACTGGTTCAGCGTTCTGCCGCGCGACACGGCGGTCAACGCGCCCGCCGCCTGATTTTCTTCCAAAAGGTCGTTGGCGTGAATGCGTATAAAACCGCTCGTGCGTTCGTTAAAGGTGTGGTCAACGCGAGCCGAGAAATACGATTGGTTTGCCTCAAACGGAAATTGTCCGGTGGCGTCTTGAAACAATCGGAACGTTCGTCCCTGATTTGTCGCCGCCGTCGTCGTCAAAGAACCTCGCAAGCCCGCGCCGATAGCTGCCACCGGCACGCCGTTCGGCAGAACGGCGGCACTGTTCTGCAGAAAATTAAACAGCGTATCCTGCGAACCGGTCACGCGGAAATTATTCGGGTTGAAAAGATTAACAAAGGTATTTTGATTTTGGTTGAAACGCTCGTAAGCCGTAAAGAAAAATGTTTTGTCTTTAACAATCGGCGCGCCGAAACTGCCGCCGAATTGTTGCCGGTTAAATTCCGATTGTCCGTTCGTATTAAAATCGAAAGGATTTCGCGCATCGAATTTGTCGTCGCGGAAAAGCCCAAAAACGCTGCCCGAAATGGTATTCGTGCCGGTTTTGCTGACCGTGTTGACGATGCCGCCGCTCGACGGTCCAAACTCTGCGCTGTAACTGTTTCGCAAAACCTGAAATTCCTGCACGGCTTCCTGCGAAACGGTATCAAACACGCCGCCGGTAGTTGTGATAACCGGTCCGCCGTCAACAGTCACCAGATTGCCGCGTCCGTTGTTGCCGCCGAAAGATAAACCCGAAGAACGTCCCTGCGCGACGCGCGCGTCCGAAGCGTCTGAGATATTGTCGCTGTCGTTCACGCCCGGCGTTAAAAGCGCGAGATCAAGATAATTGCGCCGCGATAACGGCAGAGTTAAAATTTCGCGCGGCGTGATAACCGTTGACTGCTGCGTTCGCTCGACTTCGACGACTTCATCGCCCGAAGTAATATCAACCTGCGCCGCTACGCCGCCCGCCGTTAATTGAACCGGAATATTCGCCTGCTGTCCGATGGTCAGCGTGAGGCGCGTCGTTTTGGCGGCGAAATTTCTGCCTGCCGCTTCGACTTTTAATTCGTATTCAGTCGGCTGAATCGCCAGAAAAATATATTCGCCGTTCGCGTCGGTCTGCGCCGTTCTCGTCGTGCCGCGCGCCGTGTCAGTTAATGTGACGGTCGCGTTCGGAATCACCGCGCCGGTCGAATCGGTGACTTGCCCGCGCACTTCGGCGAGCGAGCTCGATGCCTGCGCGTTCGCGTCGCCCGCGCCGAAAACAAACACGCACAGCGCGACGGCGATAAAGCCGCACAGAAAATTGGTCAAATGCTCGCGCCGCGCCGGATTAACGCCGCCGACGCGGAGCAGTCGAAAAGATAATTTCATTTTTAACTCCCTTCACAAATTAAATTCTAGATTTCGGTTTCGGCACAATCGAATAACTTTTGAATCTGAAAGCGGTAAGAATTAAATCGGAGATTATGCCAAGTCGTGACATCATTTGTAACGCAAAATTCATATTTAAGCAAGGAAAATTTCAAGACAAAAGGAAAAAGGGAAAAGGCAAATGTTTAAAGTCAGTTTCTCACATTTACCATTTACCTTTTTCCTTTTGTCTTTGCCCCAGGCGCGTTGCTCTCGCTAAAACTTTTCGCGGCAAATCGCCGATGCCGAGCAGCGAAATCAAACTTCCGGCAATCACCGGAGCGAACGCGGCGCGACGTATCAGCGAACACACCAAAAGTCGCCGCCGGAATTTCCGCTCGTGTTCGACTTTATATTGTTCGGCAATCCGGTTCGCCGCAGAATTCTCCGTTATTGCGGCGGCTAAAATCTCCGCGCTCTCGAACGCCATCAACATTCCGCTGCCCGTGAACGGGTCAATAAACGCGCCCGCGTCGCCGACGGCGAAAAGATTCGTTGCCGGATTCAAATTCTTTTGTCCGAAACCGTCAACCGAAACCGCCAGCCAATCTGCATTCGGCGCGGCGTTTTTCAAAGTCTGTCGCGCGCGTTCGTTTTGAAAAATCACTCGCTCGATAATTTTTTCAGCGTCGCCCGAAAACTCTTTGACCAATGCGGCTTTTACTAAAAAGCAAAAATTCGCCAGGTTATTTTCAACCAAACTCAAACCGCCGTAACCGCCGCGAAAAAAATAAATTTCGCACGCGCCTTTTTCCAAACGAACATTTGCGAGATGCGCTTTAAAGCCGACCAGACTGTTCGAGATTTTTGATTTGTGGTTTATGATTTTTGATTTTTTCTCGGTCAATTTTCCCAAAACTCTTGCGCGTCCGGTCGCGTCAACGAATAAATCAGCGAAGATTTCCTTTGCGCCGCCGTTCTTCTCTCGAACTTTCAAACTGTCAATCGAATCGGTTTCGCCTGACGAACCGACCACGGAACATTCTTCCAAAACTTCAACGCCGAATTGCTTTGCCTTTTCCAACAGGCGCAAATCCATTTCGGCGCGGCTCAAACTGAGCGCGCCCGTTTCGTTTTGATTAAACCACTCGCTCGGCACACCGACTCGTTTTCCGCTTTCCGAATAAAAAATCGTTTCAACAATTCGCTCACCGCCCGCCGCAAGCATTTCGTCGAAAACCTCCAATTCGCGAAAATGCCGCAAACATTCGGGCGAGATAAATTCGCCGCACAACTTCGGACGCGGAAATCGTTCGCGCTCGATTAAGAGAACGCGAAAATTCGCGCGAGCGAGGCGAATTGCCAAACTCGTTCCGGCAGGTCCCGCGCCGACAACGGCGATTTGCGATTTGCGATTGACGATTGACGATTTCACTGTAGAAACATCTTACACCTAATTAATTTCGGTTGCCCTGCGAATCGGTTAACGCCAATGCTGTTTGATTATCTTTTGGCATCGTTTTTGCTCAAGTCGTGACAATGAAAAATCTGTATCTAATTTATACGCTAAAGGTTTCAGATGCTTTATGAATTTAAGAACGAGGTGATTGTGTAATATAATTTGAATATTACAAGGTCGGTTTTTACAGACAAGGGGGTAGTTATGGGAGTTGAAATTTCGTCGGTCGAAACGGGGCGATCGGCGCAGAGTCTGGTTGAAAGTTTATATGCGGAATGGAACGGCGAAAAATTTGTCCGGGTTTTTGAGCCGGACAAAAAATTGCCGTCGTCCGCCGAAAGCGCTTATGAGGATTTTCGCGCTCATATTTCCAGCGAAAATTTTTCGTGCGTCGGCGCAAAGGCGGCACTTAACGGCAGTTTGTTTCGCGTCGGATTTTATGGCGAAATGAACGCGCCGGAAACAAACGTCGTTTTAGCCGGAGATTTGCAAGCATTTGCCGCCGAACAAAAAAGCATATCAACAAATTACGCGAGTTTTGCAGCTATTTTTTCCGCTCCCGCTTTTGAAAACGAAAAGTCGTGGGAAAATTCGCTCTGGACGCAACTGGAAAATTTGCACGATTTCGACCGGCGGCGTTTCGAGTGGGATTCGAGCGTCAGCAGCGACCCGGAAGACGCGAATTTTTCGTTTAGTTTCGCCGGAACCGGATTTTTTATTGTCGGACTTCACCCGCGAAGCTCGCGGCTGGCGCGGCAGTTTTCGCGGGCGACGATGGTTTTTAACCCGCACGCGCAGTTTGACCGCCTTCGCGAACTTGAGCAATACGAGCGATTGCAAAAAACGATTCGTGTGCGCGAGATGAAACTGCAAGGTTCGCTCAATCCGAATTTAAGCGACTTCGGCACGCGAAGCGAAGCCCGGCAGTATTCAGGACGTGCGGTTGAAAAAAATTGGAAATGTCCGTTTCACGCGCAAATCGCAGCGGCGAAAAAAGCCGGGAAATAAATTTCAGATAATCTACGGTTACATAATTCAATGACGGAAAAATATCATCTCGAACCGCAAACCGGCATCGGTTTGACGATTAAAAAAGGACAGCTTCTGAAAATCATTGACCCGCAGGGCGAGCAGGTTTCGGACTTGACGGCGTTCGCGCTCGAAGACATTGCCGAGTGGCTGTCTTCCGGTCGCACGATTGATTACGCGAACAAAATTTATCTGACGACCGGCAACACGCTTTATTCAAACCGCAGCCGTCCGATGTTTTCAATCGTTGAAGATACGGTCGGTCGTCACGACTTTTTGCTGACACCGTGCAGCCCGGAAACTTTCAAAATTATTTACGACAACCACGAATATCATCCGAGCTGTTTTGAAAATCTGCACACAAATTTAGCTCAATTCGGCATCACGCCCGATATGATTCCGACAACGCTGAATGTTTTTATGAACGTCGTCGTGCTGGAAAACGGCGAACTGCGAATTGACCCGCCGCCGTCAAAAGCCGGAGATTATATTATCTTCCGCGCAGAGATGGATTTAATCGTTGGAATTACGGCGTGTTCGGCGGAAATGTCGAATAATTACAGTTTCAAGCCGATTGATGTCGAAATTTACGAACAGGCAAATTAGCTTGCCGCATTCGCCTTTTTTGCTGCTGCTTTTTCTCTAGCGTCAGCCGCTCCGCGCCAGGCGCGTCCCGTTCCTTTCGACACGACTTTATCGCCGAACGGATAACCGCCGCGCGTTAAATACCAGTAGAAAGCCCAATATGTGCTGACGCATCGCTCGGCAATCCAGAGCGGCGCGTAGAAAATGACGCGCGGCGGAAAAAAACGCACGGCTTCGTTGTTTAATCCGAGCGCGGCGGAAACAATTGCGCCGAGCGAAATTATCGTCGCGTAAATCAGCGTTAATTGCCAACCGGCTTTCACTAAAGTCAGTGCTAAAACAATCGGCACGACGGCGAAAAATAAGGTTTTGGCGTGCATCACGAAATCTTCATACGCTTGACGCGGACGCTGCTCGATCCATTTTTCAAAAGTCGGCGGCAGTTTGAGAATGAAAAAATCGCGGGCGTATTTGATTCGCGCGCCTTTCAGTTGAAAGTGTCTAACGATTTCTTCGTTGTCGAAAAGCACGTCGCCGTCGTAATGACCGACGAGGAGCATCGCGTTTCTGGTTACGCCGAGCGTTCCCGAATAATCGCCCTCGCTAATCCAGGCGCGGTTAATCAGCATTCGCGCCGCTTCGGTGCGCGCCCAAACGGGCAAAGGTCG
The DNA here is from genome assembly GCA_965365505.1 of uncultured Pyrinomonadaceae bacterium. Taxonomy (GTDB): domain Bacteria; phylum Acidobacteriota; class Blastocatellia; order Pyrinomonadales; family Pyrinomonadaceae. Next base: position 7,363 of record CBDUBY010000091.1, read on the forward strand.
AAAATAATTTTGCGGGCGCACCATATCGTAATCTTCGAGTAAATCAGCCATTCGGCGCACGTCGTCGGGCGTGTAGCGAATATCGTCGTCGGCGAGAATTAGGCGGTCTTGCGCGGCGATGGCAACGCCCGTGTGAATGCCGTTTACTTTGCCGTTGAGATATTTATATTGCGAGTCAACCGGCTCGTGACGGCAGACGTTCTGCCACGCTTTGCGGTGTTCGGCAAACACTTCGGACGGCGAACCGTCCACGACCAGAACTTCGCATCCGACGGCGAGGAGCTTTTGGAAATACTCGCGAAAATCAAAGGCTTCGGCTGGTTCAAAACGCGCTCGCCGAATCGTTAACAGATATGTGCAGAACGCTTTTTCGTCAATTATTTCAATCGAATTTTCAGTTTCAGTTACGCTTTTCATACAGCCGCTTCGGGCAATTTATTCATATTTCGCCTATCATTTTAGTTCGCGCCGACGGTTTCGTCGAAAGATAAAACGGGAACGGCTCGATTTTCAGCGAGGATTTTTAAAATCAACTTTAACTGTCGGTAAAATATAACAATGACTTCGTTTTTTCGTATCTGCGCGACGGCTTTAGAAAACGCCTCGATTTCGTCCGGCACAATTTCGCAATTCCCGTCGGGCTTTTCTCGCGCAATCGCGTCGCAGAGCAGTTTAGCCATTTCGCCCGGCGCGCGTCCACGCAGATTAACTTCTTCGGTGACAATAATTCGGTCGAAACCTCGCGCGGCAACCCGCGCCGCTTCTTCGATTATGCGATTGTCGCGGTCGCCGGGCAGACCAATGATTCCGGTGACGGTTTTCCCTTGCCAGCGACGCGCCATCCGGCAGACGGCGGCGAATCCGTCGGTGTTGTGTCCGTAATCAACCAGTACGTAGCCCGCGCCGACGCGGTATAAATTGTTTCTGCCCGGATTGTGAACATCGTTTTGAAATGAGTAAAGCCCGGCGGCGATTTTTTCGGGCGATAAATCGAGCGCGCGGCTGACGGCGACAACCGCCATCGTGTTTTGAATTTGAAAGTCCGCCGTGCCGTTCATCGTTATCGGAATTTTAGACGTTTCGGCAACCGGCACAACTGCCGCGCCGCGCCGTTCGCAAATCCATCCGTCATGAACAAAATAAATTGTTTCGCCCTTTTCCGAATGTTCTTTGAGCAACGAATTTTCTTCGGACATCGCAAAATAAACGATTCGCTTTTTAATTTGCGAAATTGCCGGACGATTGATTAAGGCGGCAGATTCGGCATCGTCGGCGTTCAAAACAAGCGTTCCGTTTTCGCGCACGCGCTCGGCAACGAGCGATTTGACGTTCACCAAATCAGCCAACGATTCGATGCCGTCCTGCCCGATGTGGTCTTCGGTGATGTTAGTCACGACAGCGATGTCCGCCCAATCCCAGCCCAAGCCGCGCCGCATTATTCCGCCGCGAGCCGTTTCTAAAACCGCGATGTCAACCTGTTCGTTTTCTAAAATCCGCCGCGCCGAAGCCGGTCCGGTCATATCGCCCTCAGCGATAGTTTCGCCATTAAACATTATTCCGGTGGTTGTGGCTGTGCCGACGTTTAGGTTGGTTTCGAGCAAAACGTGAGCGGTCAAACGGGTAACGGTCGTTTTTCCGTTCGTGCCGGTAATGGCGATAATCGGAATGTTCGCTCTCTTATCGTTCGGGCGAAGCGTTTCGACCTGTTGGATATCAGCCGCCGCGATTAATTGAGCTTCGGTGATTTTCCCGGCGATTTCAAAGGATTCATTTTTGAGAATTGCCTCGACCGCTTCGACCGCCGTTTCGAGCAAAAATTCCGTTGCCCGTTCGTTTTCGTATTCAACGGCGATTTCGTAAATTCCCGGCTCGCCGGAAAAACGAACAACGCCGCCGCATTCGCCGAATCCGGCGAGCGGCATTAATCTTAGCGCGGCTTGTTTGACGGCTTCCGCTACAACATTTTTAGTCTGCTGCTGAAAGCGCATTTCCCGGTTCGAAGCAGTTACGTTCGGCAACAAATTTTCAAGCCGATTAGTAAAATCGGCGTTCTCCGACGCGGCTTTTTCGTCCGCTTCTTCCATTTTTAGTCGCAGCACAAGCGACGGCTGATGGCTATAGATACTCGGACCGGACAAGAATCTGATTCTTTCAATCTTCATTAGTTTGATAAATAAACTCGCTTTTGATTTGCGGAATAGTTTATCAAGATTTTCAGACTTTTGTTGCGGAAGAAGTTTCGGAAAGATATTCTCTAATCTGCAACAGTTCAAAGCAAATCGCGCCGCCGAAAATTATGAAAATCGTTCCGCTTTCGATTCCCACGCCGTTCTACGTCGGCGATGTCAATGTTTATCTTATCAAGGAAGATCCGATTACTTTGTTCGATGTCGGACCAAAAACAGAAATGGCGGCAAATGTTTTGCGCGAAAAACTGCGCGACAACGGCGTGCAGTTTTCCGATGTTCGGCGCATCGTTTTAACGCACGCGCACGAAGACCATTGCGGTTTAGCGAAACAGGTGCGCGACGCAGCGAAAACGGCGGAAATCTTTGTTCACGCTTGGGAAACCGGACATCTTTTCGGACGGCTGGCAAAAGAAGAACACAAAAATCTGATGCTTCGCGCCGGAGTTCCCGAAACGGTTTTCGCGGAAATTCAATCGCTTTACGCGGAAGTTGCTCATTTGACCGAAACGCTCAAAGCAGGCGAATTTTCCGAGTTAAAAGATGAAATGGAAATCGAATTTGAACGCGGCACCTTAAAGGTTCTGCACACGCCCGGACACACGCCCGGCTCGTGTTCGTTTTTCCGCGAGGCAAATCGGACTTTGATTGCGGGCGACACGGCTTTAAAGCGCGTCACGCCGAATCCGGTTCTCTCGCCCGACCCGATTGACGCGAATCGTCGCTTCAAATCTTTAGCCGAGTATCTCGTCAGTTTAGCGCGAATTCGTTCTGTTTCGCCGACATTAATTTACGGCGGACACGGCGAGCCAATATACGATTTCGAGGAAGTTTTTCACCGCTACGTCCGTTCGATTGACGAACGGCAGAAAAATGTCGTCGCTTTAATTTCAAAGAGCGGCGCGACGGCGTTCGACGTGGCGCAAAAATTATTCCCCGATGCGATTGGCAACGACGTTCACCGCTTTCTGGCGATTTCGGAAACCGTCGCGCATCTCGATTATGCGGAATCGGAAAATAAAATCGCGGTTGAATTGAAAGAAGGCATCGAGTTTTACTATAAACATTAGTTCACGCCAATCGGCGGCGATAAACATTCTGCGCGTCACGCCCGCAGCCGAAGTCGCTGGAAAGAACACGCCCGAAGAAAAACCCCGCGAGAAGCCGCAACCAAGATGTGACCGAAGCGCTTGGATTTCGATTTGATAACAGTTGCGAATTTTATAAAAATCCGCAACATTAAAAAAGGAAATAGTCGAAATTGTCTTAACGCGCAGCGTCGTCGGCGATGATTTTCGGTTAACGATGAATTTTCAGATGCGTTTGAATCAGGCAGAGCGAACGGGCGCGGAAATTTATCGGTTCTGGTTAAAACATCGCTTGTGAAATCCGGCGAAGATGCGGTTTAATAATTGAAGCCCTTTTAGCCAAATCAGATTAAACTTTTTATGAAGCTGACGCTCGAAAGACAAATTCCGCTTGTTTTCATCATCTCAATTTTACTGCTGGCGGTCACTATCCTTTTCGCCTTTCGCAGTATGAACGCGCTCGGCGAAACGCTCAAAGAGCAGGAACAAACGCACAATGTAATCACCAGATTGGAAGAAACGCTCAATTTAATGCTCGATGCCGAAACCGGAACACGCGGATTTCTCATTTCGGCGGACGAAACAGTCTTGGAACCATTCACGCAGGCGCAGCAACAAGTGGACGATACGTTGACCGGATTAAAAGTTCTGGTTGCCGACAGTCCGTCACAGACGCAAAAAGTTTTGAAGTTGGAAAATCTTGTCCGCGAAAGACTGATTGTTTTACGGGAAGCGACCGAGCTGCGCCGCACCCAAAGTCTCGAACAGGTCAGAATGAATACAGACATTCAACGCGGCAGAATGTTGATGCTTGAAGTGCGTTCGCTTATCGGCGCGATGGAAAACGAGGAGAAAAATCTGCTTGAACAGCGCGAAGCCGAACTCGACGACAATTTGAAAAGCACCCGTCGAATGCTGTATCTGGTCAGCATCGCCGGAGTTTTCTCGCTCGGCTTGGCAAATTTCTCCGTCTTTCGTGAAATCGGCAAACGCAGTCGCGCCGAAGACGAATTAAAAGAATCGAACAGGGAATTGGAACGGCGCGTCGAGGAGCGAACCGGCGAGCTGACCAAAACCAATCAAAACTTAATCGCCGAGGGCAAACGGCGCGAAGAATCCGAGCGAAAATCTAATGACAGCGAGATTTTCACGCGCGCGATTCTCAATTCGCTGTCGGCACACATCGCCGTCGTCAATAAAAATGGCGAAATCGTCGCCGTCAACGATGCGTGGAAAAATTTCGGCGCCGAAAACTGCGCCGACGAAGAATTGGCGGAATCCGGCATCGGGCAAAATTATTTGCAGGTCTGCCGCCGCTCCGCCGTTTTTGAGGAAAATACGAAATTTGTTCTGTCAAATCTCGAAGCGATTCTCAGCGGCGAGAAAAAAGAATTTTCGTATGAATATCCGTGCCATTCGCCGACGCAGGAACGCTGGTTTATCCTGCAGGTCAACGCTCTGCAAGGCGAAACGAGCGGCGCGGTCATCTCGCACATTGATATCTCTGACCGCAAGCAAGCCGAAATAAAACTGACGCAAAGTGAGGAATTTAATCGCCGCGTCTACGAGAACAGCCCCGACTGCATTCACGTTTTAAACCTCGACGGGACGATTCAGACGATTAACCGTCACGGTTTGGATTTGATGGAAGTTGACGACGAACAAGCGTATATCGGCAGTCAATGGGCTGATTTTTGGGAAGGCGACGACGCAGAAGCGGCTTATCAGGCGCTTCAGTTGGCGGCGAGCGGCAAAGTTACCGAACACGAAGGTTTTCGCCGCACGGCGCGGGGAGCAATTCGGTATTGGCACGCTTCGGTCGCGCCGATTTTAGATGCCGACGGCAAACCGAGCCGCATAATATCAACTTCACGCGACATCACCGACCGCCGCGAAGTCGAAGCCGAACGCGAGCGTCTGTTGAAAAACGAGCAAGCCGCTCGCAAGGACGCGGAAATCGCCAACCGTCTGCGCGACGAATTTCTCGCCACCGTGTCACACGAATTACGTGCGCCGCTGAATTCGATTTTAGGCTGGGCGCGCCTGCTGGAAAAAAAACAACTCGACGGCGCGACGGCGGAAAAAGCATACAACACCATTGTCCGCAACGCCGAATCGCAAAATCGTTTGATTGAAGATTTGCTCGACGTTTCCAGAATCATCTCAGGCAAACTGCGCCTCGAAGTGATGACGATAAAACCCATTAACGTCGTTGAATCCGCGCTCGAAACCGTGCGACCGGCTGC
>CBDUBY010000092.1:0-12769 GCA_965365505.1 uncultured Pyrinomonadaceae bacterium
ACGGTTATTTGATGTCCACGCCGCAGGAGCGTTTTTTGACGATGCAGTTTCACGAATTGCTTTCGTATCTTAATCAAAAAGGCGTGGTCAGCATTCTCGTCGTCGGGCAATACGGTTTAATCGGCAATATGCAGTCGCCGATTGATATGAGTTATCTGGCTGATACGGTCGTGCTGCTGCGCTATTTTGAAGCGCAGGGCGAAGTGCGGCAGGCGATTTCTGTTTTGAAAAAACGCACGAGCAGGCACGAACGCACCATCCGCGAATTTCGCATTGATATGGGCGGCATACAGCTTGGCAAACCGCTCTCGAATTTTCACGGAGTATTGACCGGAGTTCCGCTTTATCACGGCAAAGGCGATGAATTAATGGAAAAGAATGATGATGCCGAATCAGAAAAATGAAAATCTGGAAAACCGGATTTTGGTTTTAATGCCGACCGGACGCGACGCTCGGCTGGTTTGCTCGGCACTCGAAAAGGCTGGCATTCTGGCGCAAGCGTGCGCTGATCCGAAAGATTTAGAACTCGAAATCAGTCAGGGCGCGGGCGCGGTTTTGTTAGCGGAAGAATCTCTTGAGAACGGAACGCTCGAAAGTCTCGTCGAAGCGTTTGATCGGCAGCCGCTGTGGTCAGATTTGCCGGTCGTGCTTTTTGCCAGCAGCGGTCAAAACGCCGAAACACTGCTTACCACCGTCGGCACGCGCCTGAACGCGACGATTGTCGAGCGACCAATTCGTAAAACGATGCTCGTCAGTGCGGCGCGCGGCGCGCTCCGCGCCAGACAGAAACAATATCAATCGCGAAATTTATTGAATCAGCTGGAAGAATCTGACCGCCAGAAAGATTTATTTTTAGCTACGCTGTCGCACGAACTCCGCACGCCGCTCAACTCTATCTTAGGCTGGATTCAAATGCTAAACGGCGAAGAATCGCGCAAATACGTTAACGAAAAACACGCGCTTACGGTTATCGAACGCAACGCCCGGGCGCAGTCCGAGATGATTTCGGATATTCTGTTCGTTTCGCGCATTATCACCGGCAAACTCAAGATAAATTTTGAAACGACCGATTTGATCGCTGTCGTCAAATCGGCACTTGATATAATGCGCCCGACTATCGAATCAAAGGAAATCAATTTGCACACATCGTTTGATTCAGACCTCCAACAAATCAAAGGTGACCCGGACCGGCTTCAGCAGGTTTTTTGCAATTTGCTTTCAAACGCGGTCAAATTTACGCCGCAACAGGGACGAATCGAAGTTCGGGTGACGACAGCGGATTCGGCTGTCGAAATAAAAATCAGCGATTCGGGGCAAGGTATCAAACCCGAATTTTTGCCGTATGTTTTCGAGCGTTTCCGGCAGGCGGATAATTCCTACACCAGACAGGTCGGCGGACTCGGACTCGGATTAGCCATCGTCCGTCATCTGGTCGAGCTGCACGGCGGAACGGTCGGCGTCGAAAGCACAGGCGAAAATCGCGGCGCGGCATTCACCGTCACGCTCCCGATTGTCCGCGAACAATCAGCGACGGATTTTGAACCGGGAACTGTTCAATCAATTCAGCCGGAAGCGATAAAATCTCCAAACAACGTCCGCATATTATTGGTCGAAGACGATGAAGATTCGCGCGAGATGCTCAGAATAATGTTCGAGCAAAACAACATAGAAGTTTTCCCGGTTGATTCGACTGCCAAAGCATTGGAAATTATCGAACAAATTCGACCGGACGTTTTGATAAGCGACATCGGGCTGCCGGGCGAAGACGGCTTTGAGTTGATTCGCAAAATCCGGCGGCTCGCGCCCGAACAAGGCGGACTAACGCCAGCCGTCGCTCTGACCGGATACGCCAGCTTGCAGGACCGCAGCCTGGCTCTTGATGTCGGCTATCAGGAACATCTGTCAAAGCCGGTTGATATAGATGAATTGCTTGATCTGGTTAGAAAATTAGTCAACGATAAAAAATCTGCTCTGAACAAAGATTAATTGTTCATTTTTTTGACACTGTTTTTCAGTTGTTTCGTAAACCGGAAATCCGTTCAGCAAGCGGCGAAATGCTTTACAGCAAAGTTTCAAATGTCATTCCCCGATTGCCCGCCGTAGTTCGCCGAAAAGCGCGGCTAAATCACCGAGTTGATAATGCGCATTCAAACCGCTCGGATTCGGCAGCAGCCAGACTTTTGCGCCGCCGATTTCCTTCGCCTGCAAGCCTAATTTCGCTTCTCGTTGATTGAACGCCGTGCGAAAAGCTCCGATTCCCAAAACGGCGAGAAATCGCGGTTTGTATTTTCTAATTTTTCTCACCAAAATTTTTCCGCCTTCGACAAATTCTTCGGCGGTTAATTCGTCGGCGCGAGCGGTCGTGCGTTTGCAAAACGAGGTGATGCCGTAACCGTTTTCGAGCAGCTCGAGTTCTTCCGAAGGATGCAAAACCCGGTCGGTAAATCCGCCGAGATGTAATGCTTTCCAAAAACGATTTCCCGGTTTGGCGAAATGAAAGCCCGTCGCGCCCGACCAGATTCCGGGATTGATGCCGCAAAATAAGACTTTCAGATTATCGTCAATCAAATCTTCGGTCGTGCGCCTTCGCGCGTCGCGCAAATCTTCTTTCGTCGGTTTGAAATTTTTCATCCGTTAAATCATACAAAATCACGAATGGAATGCTAAAATCAATGCGAAACAATGACCGAAACCGATCGAACAATCGTGGAATTTCGCCGGGTGAATTATGAAATCGGCGCGACGAAAATTCTAAACGAGATAAACTTGGAAATCTTCAAAGGCGAGATTTTAATTTTGCTCGGCGAATCGGGCTGCGGCAAAACGACGACGCTCAAACTCATCAATCGTTTAATCGAACCGACTTCGGGCAAAGTATCTGTCGAAGGCAAAGCGACGACTGAGTGGAATCGGATAAATCTGCGCCGCCGCATCGGTTACGTTTTGCAGGAAGCCGGACTTTTTCCGCATTTTTCCGTTGCCGAAAACGTCGCGCTCGTGCCAGATTTGGAAAATTGGGACGAAGGAAAAAAGCGCGATAGAGTTTCGGAAATGCTCGAACTCGTCGGCTTGAATCCGGCGAAATTCGCCGACCGTTATCCGCACGAATTATCCGGCGGTCAACGCCAGCGCGTCGGCGTGGCGCGCGCTTTGGCGGCAAATCCCGATTTGCTTTTATTAGATGAACCGTTCGGCGCGCTCGACGCGATAACGCGCGTCAATCTGCAAAAAGAATTTGCCGCGCTCGTGCGAGATTTGGGCAAGACCGCCGTCTTTGTCACGCACGATTTGCACGAAGCGTTCGTTTTGGGAACGCGCATTTGTTTGATGGATAAAGGTGCGATTGTTTTCAACGACACGCCGGAAAACTTTCGCCAATCGGATTTGCCGTTAGTGAGAAAGTATCTGGAAACAATCGAAACTTAAAAAGATGAATTTTTTCGAGTTTCTCCGAAATAACTGGATTGAACTTTTCGCCTTGACGCGCGAACATCTCGTTCTCGTCTTCGTCTCGACCGCGTTCGCCGTTTTGATTGGCGTTCCGCTCGGCATTTTATTAACGCGCCGAAAATCTCTGCAAACTCCGATTCTCGGAATCGCAAACATTCTGCAAACCGTTCCAAGTCTGGCGTTGTTCGGTTTGCTGATTCCGCTGCCGTTTATTGGCGGCATCGGTGCGAAAACGGCGATTATCGCGCTCGCGCTGTATTCGTTTTTACCAGTGATTCGCAACACGGTGACGGGAATCGTCGGCGTTGACCCGAAAATAAAAGAAGCGGCAACGGCGATGGGAATGACCGACGAACAGATTTTGCGGCGGGTCGAATTGCCGCTCGCGCTGCCGGTGATTTTGACAGGAATTCGCGTCGCGGTTGTCATCGCCGTTGGCGTGGCGACGATTGCGGCGGCAGTCGGCGCGGGCGGTTTGGGAACTTATATTTTTCGCGGGCTGAGGCAGAACGATAATAATCTGCTGTTGGCGGGCGCGATTTCGTCGGCGATTCTCGCGCTCGTTTTAGATTTTGCGCTCGGGCAAATCGAACGGGTTTACTCGCTCGAAATGCGGCGCAATAAATTTGCGCGGCAGAGAGGAAAATACATTTTAATCGGCGCGACCGGTTTGATTTTGTTAATTTTCGCTTTGCCTTTTATTTCAAATTTCAAATCTGGAAGTAATCCGGCAGCCGTTAACCAAACGATTCGCGTCGGCTCGAAGGATTTTACCGAATCGCTTATTTTGGCTGAGATTCTGGCGCAGAGTCTGGAACGGCGCGGAATTACGGTTGAGCGGCAGTTTGAACTCGGCGGCAATCTCGCGCACGACGCGTTGCTCGCCAATCAGATTGACGTTTATCCCGAATATACTGGAACGGCTTTTACGGCGATTTTGAAACGTCAGCCGCTGACGAATCCGCAGGAAGTCTATGACCAGACAAAAAAGGAATATGCGGAAAAGTTCGACCTGGATTTAAGTCAGCCGCTCGGTTTCTCGAACGATTTTGCGATTCTCGTGCGCGGCGAAATTGCCAGAAAAAATAATCTGCGAACGATTTCCGAAGCCGTGCCGCTTTCCAAAAATTGGCAAGCCGGATTCGGTCAGGATTTTATGTCACGCGCCGACGGTTACGCCGGATTTGCTAAAGCCTATAATTTCAATTTTGCCAAACAGCCGCGCGAGATGGATTTGAGTTTGACGTATCGCGCTTTGGCTTCGGGGCAGCTCGATCTGATTGCCGGAAACTCGACCGACGGTTTGATTGCCGCGCTCGATTTGTTTCAACTCGCCGACGACCGCAGGTATTTTCCGCCGTATCAAGCCGTCTTCGTTGCGCGAAAAGATAAGTCGGAAATTTTGCGCGAAACTTTTGCGAAATTAAACGACGCGATTTCAACCGACGAAATGCGCCGTTTGAATTATGCGGTTGACGGCGAAAAATCCGCGCCGAAAGCGGTCGCTGCCGAATGGTTAAAGCGTAAAGGATTTTGAGAAATTTCGGCAAACAATCCGAATTTTTTCGAGTTTTGTCAATCGGCGTATGTCCGCCGCCGAACTTTGTGCCGCCGTCTGTTTGCGATAAATTATTCGTATGAGCAAAACGGAAAAAGAACTCGCATTCCTGCGCGACCTTTATGTTGAAACGGATTGGACCGAGCGTTTTACAAATCTTTTTGACGACAATTTTAAGTTCTCCGGCGAAGAAAAAATTCTTTACGTCAACGCGGGCGCGGGCAATCACGCGCTTGCCGTGCGTGAAAAGTTAGACGACAAAATCGAAATCTTCGGCGTGTCGGAAACCGATGAATTAAAACATATCGCCCGCGCCAAAGCTGAATTAATACAGGCAAACGTGGATTTTTCAAATGTTTATCCGGCGGAAAAATTCGACGCGGTTCTGGCGGACGCCAGTTTCGTTCGACCGGCGGAATTGGAAGATTTTCTGGCGAAGATTATAGAATCGTCGAAAAAACAAGTCGCGTTTTTTCTGCCGACGGCGAGCAGTTTCGGCGACGTTTTTTCGTTTCTCTGGGAATCGCTGCTGAATCTGGATTTACTGGAAAAAGCCGCGGCGGTCGAACAATTAATTGCGGAAATTCCGACGGTTTCAAAAGCGGAAGGAATAGCGAAAAATTTGGGTTTGACGCGCGTCGAAACGGAAACGAAAAACGAATTTTTTGAATTCGACAACGGCAAAGCATTTCTCGAATCGCCGCTCGTCGCCGATTTTCTGTTACCCGTTTGGCTCGATTTTTTGGATGAAAATGAAAAAGAGCGAGTCGCAAATAAACTCGCTCAATTGATTGATGCAGATTGCCAGGAAATGAGTTTTCGCTTTTCGGTCAAAGCGACGCTCGTGGTCGGTGAAAAGGCATAAACCGCGAAACGACAACAGGCGAATCAAAAATTTTCCGTGTGTTTCGCCGTTTGCTTATTGCTTCACTTCCGCCCGGCGACGCATTTCCGCCGCCAAGTCTTCATCGCTCATACTGCTGATTTGCGCGGCGACAGGCGTTGAATTGATTTGTTTCTGCTGCTGTTCGAGGCGTTCCTCCTCTTCAGCTTCGCGCATTCCGTCCTTAAAAGCCTTGCGCGTTTGACCGAACGATTTTGCCAGTTGCGGCAGACGGCTCGCGCCGAAAAGCAAAAACAATGCGAGGACGATTAAAATAATTTCTGTAGTTCCTAAACCACCCATAATTTTCTCCTGTAACGATTTCTTTGACGCAGTTCGCGGTTAAAAAGTTTCTTTAATCTGTTGATTCAAAATCGCCGATTCCTGACTTTTATAATACAGGTATTCGCGTGAAATTTCATCTGTTTCTTCAATTCGACTGCTTTTTAAACTTGTCCATCGCCTCAACCAATGCCGCCGTAATTCCAGGTTCGCTCACCGAATGTCCGGCGTCCGGCACAACGATAAATTCGGCTTCGGGAAACGCTTTGTGCAGTTCCCACGCGCTCGTTATCGGGCAGACGACATCATAACGACCTTGAACGATAACGGTCGGAATGTGGCGAATTTTACCGATGTTTTCGATTAAATAATTTTCCGACGGGAAAAACGAATTGTTCATAAAATAATGGCATTCGATTCTCGCCAATTGCAGGGCTTCGTGCGCGCCTTCCCAATGCTCCATCAAATCCGCGCTCGGATAAAGTTTCGAGGTCGAGCCTTCCCAGACGCTCCACGCTCTGGCTGCCGAAAGCTGAACCGCTTCATCGTCGCCGGTCAATCGTTTGTGATACGCCGTCATAAAATCGCCGCGTTCCGCTTCGGGAATTTCGTCGCGGTAACGCTCCCAGAAATCAGGGAAAATTTCCGACGCGCCGTATTGATAAAACCACTGCAATTCTTTTTTGCGCGTCAGGAAAATACCGCGCAGAATTAAGCCCAAACATCTGTCAGGATGCGTTTCGGCATAAGCCAAACTTAAAGTGCTGCCCCACGAACCGCCGAAGACAAACCATTTTTCAACGCCGAATTTTTCGCGCAGTGCTTCGATGTCGTTGATTAAATCCCAAGTCGTATTTTCTCGTAACTCGGCGTGCGGCGTGGATTTTCCCGAACCGCGCTGGTCGAATAAAACGACTTGGTAATATTTCGGGTCGAAGAATTGACGATACATCGGAATAAGACCGCCGCCCGGTCCGCCGTGCAGAAAAACGACGGGAACGCCTTCGGGATTTCCGGCGCGTTCGTAATGAATTTCGTGGATGTCGGAAACTTTCATCATTCCCGAATCAAACGGTTCGATTTCTGGATAAAGTGTTTTCATAGGTTGAATCATACAAGATGTCGGGTAAAATCTTCAATTATTATGCAAGAAAATTCTCATTTGAAAATCATTTCGCTTTTGCCGTCGGCAACCGAAATCGTCTGCGCGCTCGGTTTGGAAGCGAATCTCATCGGCATCACGCACGAATGCGATTATCCCGAATCAATCGCTGACCGACCGGCTTTAACGCAAAGCCGCATTTCGCACGAAACGATGTCGAGCGCGGAGATTGACCACGCGGTTCGCTCGCAGCTCGACGGACACGGTTCGATTTACGATTTGGACGAAACTCTTTTGTCTGACTTAAAACCCGATTTAATCATCACGCAGGAACTTTGCGAAGTCTGCGCCGTCAGTTATAAAACCGTCCAAAAAGCGGCGAAAATGTATGTCGCCGACGCGACGGTCATTTCGCTTGAGCCGAATACGATTGCCGACATTTTCGAAAACGTCAAAACTATCGGCGAGCTTTGCGGAGTTGCTGAACGAGCCGAGCGAGTCGTCGCAGATTTGCAAAATCGCCTCGATAAAATCAAAGAACAAATCGAAAATCAAAAATCGAAAATCAAAAATCCGAAGGTTTTTATGCTCGAATGGCTTGAGCCGCCGTTCGCGCCCGGACATTGGACACCCGAACAAGTCGAAATCGCGGGCGGCGAATGCCTTTTAGGAACCGCTGGCGAGAAATCGCAGACGACAACTTATCAGGAGATTTATGAATCTCAGCCGGATGTTTTAGTTTTGATTCCGTGCGGCTATTACATCCGCGATATTCAGCGGCAGCTCGAACAAACCCAATTTCCGTCAAACTGGCGCGAACTTCCGGCAGTGAAAACAAATCAGGTTTGGGCAATGGACGCGAGCGCGTATTTTTCGCGTCCCGCCCCGCGCGTCGTGGACGGCGCGGAGATTTTAGCGAAGATTTTTCACCCGCAGATTTTCGGTGAGCTGGGCGAACGAGAAGCGATTCGAGTTCAATTAAACTTCGCCGATTCGGATTAAATTGCTATTCTATACCGGAATTTGTTTTGTAAAACTTATCGTATGAAATTGCTTTCAGTTATTCTTTTATTATTTTTAAGTTTCAACGCTTACGCCCAAAAAGCCGGTGATATTTTAGCGACGGCGAACGGGCGGAATTACACCGTCGCCGACCTCGAACCTGAAGCGCGTCAGGAATATGAAAACCTGCCGAAGACGATTGCCAATCTCCGACAAACGCTGCTTGAAGAGCAAATCAATAATATGCTGCTTGAGCGTGAAGCGGCGCAGCAGAAAATCACAATCGAAAAATTAATCGAACGGGAAGTTCGTTTAAAAATTCCTGCGCCGACCGACGCGCAGATTAAAGCCGTTTATGACGCGAATCCGGCGGCGGTCGGCAATAAGACTTTGGAAGAAATCCGCCCGCAGATAATTGCTTATCTCAGGCGTGAGCCGGAGCAGAGAGCTTTTGACGCTTACATTTCAGATTTGAAAATCAAACATAAAGCCGCGCTCGGCAAAGACGTGAACGCCGCGAATCTGTCGCGTCTTGAAACTCTGGCGACCGTCGGCGATAAGCAAATTTCAGCGGAAAATTTCGAAACGCAAAACAAACCGATGCTCTCGGACATCGAAGCCGATGTTTACGCACACGCGCGCGAAGCCGTCGAGCAAATCGTTTTTTCAAACTTGCTCGTTGCGGAAGCTAAAGCGCAGAACATCGAAACCAGCGATTTTATCGCGCGCGAAATTACCGACAAATTAAAAGAATTTTCCGCAGAAGAACGCGCCGGATTGGAAACGGCGCTGCGCGATAAACTTTTCGCCAAATACAACGCCAAGTTCACGGTCAAGCAAATCGCGCCGGTCGTGCTGAGCATTTCAACCGACGACGACCCGGCGCAAGGCAAAGCGACAGCGCCGGTGACGGTTGTAATGTTCACCGATTTCCAATGTCCGGGTTGTGCTGGAACGCATCCGGCGTTGAAAAAAGTTTTGGCGGAATTTGGCGATAAAGTTCGTTTCGTCGTCCGCGATTTTCCGCTCGTGACGATTCACGCGAACGCTTTTCAAGCCGCCGTTGCAGCGGGCGCGGCGAACACGCAGGGGAAATTTTACGAATACATCGAATTTTTATACAAAAACCAAAACGCGCTCGATGAAGTTTCGCTGAAACGATACGCCGCCGATTTGGGCTTGAATATGAAACAATTTGAAGCGGATTTGGCAAACCCGAAAATCGCCGACGAAATTCGCAAAGATATGGCGGACGGCAAAAGTTACGGCATTAGCGGAACGCCGACCGTTTTCGTCAACGGCGTAAAAGTTCGGCATCTTTCGCCTGATGAATTTAAAAAGGCGATTAACAAAGCGTTAAAAGAGGGACGATGAAACAATGCGAGTGAGAAACGATGAGAAAAACCACTCACATTATCTCTACACTCATATTGTTTTACTGTCGGATTAGATTATGCGTATTTTTTTAATAATTTTATTTACCGTCTTCGCCGCTTCGTGTAAAACCGAAACGCCGACGAACATATCGAATGTGAATGCCAATTCAACGACAGCAAACGCGAATAAAGCCGCCGATGTGCCGGAAGCGGTTCCGGTTTACGGTTATGAAATCGTTAACACTTTCCGGCACGACGGCGACGCTTTCACGCAGGGACTGATTTTCAAAGACGGATTCTTATTTGAAAGCACCGGGCAGGAAGGCGATTCTTCGCTCAGGAAAGTTGATTTGCAAACGGGAAAGGTTTTGCAGAAGCACGATTTGGACGACCGGATTTTCGCCGAAGGAATGACCGCGCTCGGCGACAAGATTTATCAAATTTCGTGGCAAAACAACACCTGTTTTGTTTATAACCAGAGCAATTTCAAACCGATTCAGGAATTGCGCTACAACGGCGAAGGCTGGGGCTTGACCAACGACGGCACGAATTTGATAATGAGCGACGGCACGCATATTTTGAAATTCATTGAGCCGCAAACTTTCAAAGTCAATCGCTCGCTGCCGGTTTTTCAGCCGAACGGAAAACCTCTATTTTTGCTCAACGAACTCGAATATATCAAAGGCGAAATTTGGGCGAATATCTGGCATTCGGAAGAACGCGAAACCGGCACGACGCAGGGACGACTGCCGAATATCGGAAAATCGAATTACATCGCCCGCATCAATCCCGAAACGGGCAAAGTCGTCGGTTGGATTGACCTCGCGGGCATCTCGCCGGAAGACTCGGGCGGAGATGAAGAAAACACATTGAACGGCATCGCGTATGACGCAGTGGGCGATAGAATTTTTGTGACGGGAAAAAATTGGAAGCGGCTTTTCGAGATAAAATTAAAGGCAAAATAATTATTTTAATGACGGAACAGGACGAACAATTTATGCGGCGGGCAATCAGTCTCGCGCAGCGTGGAATTGATGCAGGTGCGGGCGGACCGTTCGGCGCAGTCGTTGTAAAAGATGGGGAAATTGTCGGCGAAGGCTGCAACCAGGTGACTTCGACCAACGACCCGACGGCGCACGCCGAAGTCGTGGCTATCCGAAACGCCTGTCAGAATTTGAATTCATTCCAGCTCGACGGCTGCACGCTTTATACTTCGTGCGAGCCGTGTCCGATGTGCTTGGGCGCGATTTACTGGGCGCGACCCGGACAGGTTTTTTATGCCTGCACGCGCGAGGACGCGGCGCATATCGGCTTTGACGACCATTTTATCTATAACGAAATCGAACGCCCGATTGAAGAACGCCACATCAAAACCGTTAACTTCCTGCGCGACGAAGGCTTGACGGTTTTTGAAAATTGGGCGAATAAAACGGACAAAACGGAATATTAAGTGAGAAATCAGAAATAGGAAGTAAGAAGTTTGCTTTCGCCTCGCATTTCTCATTTCTCACTTCTCACTTAAATGGCTTCTTTCTTAAACAATTATTTTTTTATTATCCTCGCCGTTTTAGCAGGAATGGCGATGCCGACTCAGGGAGTCGTCAACAGCAAACTGGCGACGACGGTTGACAGTCCGATTCTCGCCGCGTTCGTTTCGTTTGTCGTCGGAACGGTCGCGCTGTTCGTTTATATTTTGCTGGCGGGAATTCCGCTGAACAACTTAGCCGCGTCGAAAAACGCGCCGCCGGTTGTTTGGATTGGCGGACTTTTAGGCGCGTTTTTCGTTTCCATAATGGCGACGATTGTGCCGCGTCTCGGCGTGGCGTTCGCGTTTAGTTCAGCGATTGCCGGACAAATGATAATCACGCTTTTGATGGATCATTTCGGCTGGCTCGGCGTTCCCGAAAAGCCGATAAATTTTTGGCGCGTTCTCGGCGCGATATTGATTACGGTCGGTGTGATTTTGGTTCGCCGCTTTTGAAAAACGGCTGGCGGCAAATATTTTTGATGATTAAGTTTATTTTGAACAATCAAGCAATTGAAACCGATTTGTCTAAGGGAACAACGGTTTTAGATTTCGTGCGTTACCGAAAAAATCTCAAGGGAACGAAAATCGGTTGTCGTGAAGGCGATTGCGGAGCCTGCACGATTATCGTCGGCGAGTTAAAAGATAATTCGATGAAATACCGCACGCAAACTTCGTGTTTGATGCCGTTGGCGAACGCGAACGGAAAACACATTGTCACCGTCGAAGGGATTAACCGCGACGACGGTGAATTAACCGATGTTCAACACGCGATGGTTGAACAATCAGGAACGCAATGCGGTTTCTGCACGGTTGGTTTCGTGATGTCGCTGACTAATTTTTGTCTCGAAGATAAGGCGAAAACAATTGAAGTGGCGATTGGAGCGATTGACGGAAATATCTGCCGTTGCACCGGCTATAAATCAATCGAACGCGCCTGCGAAACAATCGTCAGCGGTCAGCAATCCGTAATCGGAAACAAAAGCCGTCTGAAAACAGCCATCGAGCGCGAAATTGTTCCCGAATACTTTTCCGGCATCGAGGAAAGAATAAAAAATCTGCAATCTAAAAATTCAGACGACAACGAAGAAAACATAAATCGCAAATCCTATCTCGGCGGCGGAACTGATTTATACGTTCAGCGACCCGAAGAAATGGTTTACGCCGACGCGGAAAATCTTTTCGACGATTCCGAGTTGAAATTTATTGAAGAAACCGGCGAATTTATCGAAATCGGCGCGTCAACCGTTGTCACGGATTTGCTCGAATCTTCGATAACACAAAACCTTTTCCCGAATCTCTATAAACATCTGAAACTAGTTTCTTCAACGCCGATTCGCAATATGGCGACGCTCGCCGGAAACTTCGTCAACGCTTCGCCAATCGGCGATATGACGGCGTGGTTTCTCGCGCTCGACGCTTCGATTGTTTTCAACACGCGGCGCGAAGTTGCGTTGCGGGAATTTTATCTCGGCTACAAAACGCTGGCGAAAACGGAAGATGAATTTATCGAAACGATTCGCTTCAGAAAAGATTTTACGCATTTCAATTTTGAAAAAGTTTCCAAGCGAACTTACTTAGATATTTCTTC
>CBDUBY010000093.1:0-12729 GCA_965365505.1 uncultured Pyrinomonadaceae bacterium
CGTTCGATGATGAAGACGACGATTTTGTAAATGGCGATTGCCGCCTGGACGAAACCGCCGCCGGGAATGAACATCGTCAAAAGTTTTTTGATGCCGGCTTCGACCAAACTCGTCATCAGCCATTTTTTGATGCCGCCGATGACGGTTTCTTCCAGATTGCCGAGATATTCTTTGGCTTGTTCCCAGAACGCCGCCGGATTTGCGAACAATGCTTTGAGCGTTTCATAAAGTTTTTCGAGCAGCGCGACGTTGCGTTCGCCGATGTGTTTGGCGGCTTTGGCGCGAATTCGCGCGTAGGTCAAACCGGCGATGCCCATCGCCAATTTGAGAATCGAAGGCGCGGACAAATCCTTCGGCAACTCAAATCCCTCGCCGCCCAGATTTCCGAACAGCCAGCGGGCAATCGCCTGTTTAAAATTACTGGCAAAGTTTTTTCTAAACAGCGAAAAGCCTTCGCCGAGCGCGTCAATCAAATTGCCGAAAAAGCCGATCGGGTCTGAAAGAATGTCGAGAATAACGCTGACGGCTTTTTTCAGAATGGCGACTAATTTGTCTTTGAAATCGAGAATCAACTGCGCGATTTCGGCGATCTTTTTCCCCAACTTATAAGCCGCGCCCGCGTTTTCGGCTTCGAGTTCCGAAGCCAGCGCGTTGCCTTTGTCAACCGCCGATTTGTAGCTTTCCGCCAATTTCTGCGCCAGCGCGTTTTTGCGGTCTTCGACTCCGGCGCGCATTTCGTCGAAACGCCCGGCGACTTCTTTTTCGGCGGTTTTGCCGATTTCTTTCAAACTGCCTTTTAAGCCGGAAACATAATTTTTTATTTTCGCCTGTCCTTTATCAATTTCGGCTTTGGCTTGGCTGAGGCGCGCGTCAACCGTCTCGGCAACACGGTCAACGAGCGCGTCCATTTTGCCTTTAAAGATTTCAAGATTTCGATTGATGATGACGACAATGCCTTTCGGTGTGGCTCGAAAAAGGTCGGCGATCCAACGCGCCTTGCCGCGAATGCCGCTGTAACGGTCGTCCTTATAATCGTCAATCTCGCGCTCCGTGTTCGATTTCATTTCGGCGATGGCAGCCGCCGAACCGTTGTCGAACATCGTCAAAACGGTCGCTTCCAGCGTGGATAATTGCGTTTCAACCGCTGCTTTCGTCGCCGCATACATCGCCTCGATATTGTCGGCGACTTCTTTGCGCGCCGCTTCATCTCTGGCTTTGGCGGCTGATTGACGCGATTTGACCGCCGCGCCCGATTTGATTTTTACGTTTGCCAGCGCGAACAAATTTCGTTTCCCGTCGCTCCGGGCTTTGGCGGCGGTTTGACCGAGCAAGGTTTTTTCTTTGGCGCGATATTTGGCGGGCGAAGCGTCAGCCGTTTGCTCGACTTCCTTTTTGGCGTCTAAAACGGCGGTGAAACGCGGGTCGTTAGCTTTTTTCAACTGCGGTGTCGTAATCTGCGCGTCTTTAAATTGGCGGTCGGCATCCCGTTTACTTTGTTCCTGCGAGATTTCCGCTTCGGTTCTGGCGACGGGCATCGCTTCGGCGGCATTGACAACGGGAATCGGAGTCGGCGGCGGCGACGGCAAATTTTCAACTTCTTTTTCCTTTACGCCCGCCGTGTTCGGTTTTTGTTTGGTCGTCGTTTTGATGTTCGATTCGGCGGCGTTTTTCTGTTCGCTGACTTTGCCCGACACCTGGGCTTTCATTTGCTCCTCTTTGCCGTCCTCCATAAAATTGTCGGCATCGTCGAGCGTTTCGGGCATCACTTTTTTGATTTCAGCCTTGAGCAGCGCGCGAAAATTGTCCGGCTCGACCTTTTCGGGTTTGGCGGCTTTCATCAAATCGGTTTGTTTTTCTTTCGCGCCGGCTTGTTTGGCATTTTTCGGCTCGACGGCGGCTTTGGCGGCTTCCGAGGCTTTCAGTTTGGCGGGCGGATGTTTTTTTATCTGCTGCGATTTTTGACCGATTTTGTTCTTCACGCTCTTAAAGCGCGGGTCAATCTCCGGCTGTGCCGGTTTCGGAACGACTTTTTTTGTGCGAACGGCGGCAAGCATCGGGTTTGGGGAAGGATGAGGGATGAAGGATGAGGGATGAATAAGAAACGCTCCGCGCTTCGGTTTTATTCATCCTTCATCCCTCATCCCTCATCCTTCAAAATTCACCAGCGGTCAACCGCCGGATTCGATTCGACAATTTCCGGCAGCGGGCAAATCGCCCGCATCTTGCGATATTCGCGGCGCACGGCGGCTTCGAGATGCGGCGATTCCAGAGATTTTTTTTCACCGAGCGCGAGCGACGCGGCGTGCAGCGCGACATTGCGGATTTGCCCGCCGGTCAACTCGCAGCGTTGAACGACTTGTTCCAGAAAATACGGCTCGACTTGATTATTTTCCGGCAGATGAAGCTGCCAGATGTGCCGCCTTTGCGCCGCTTCGGGCGCGACGAATTCGACGAGCGTATCCATTCGACGCGCGAAAGCCGCGTCAATCCGGTCGCTCGCGTTGGTCGTAACGATGATAATTCCCTCGAAAGATTCGAGTCTTTGCAGCAGATAATTGGTTTCGAGATTGGCGTAACGATCGTTGGCACTGGTCACATTCGTGCGCTGCGTGAGCAGCGCGTCGCCTTCGTCGAGCAGCAAAATCACGTCGAGCTCTTCGACAAAGGCGAACACGCGAGCGAGATTTTTTTCGGTTTCGCCGATGTATTTGTTGACGACCGTCGAAAGGTCGAGCCGATAAATATCTTTTTGTAAAGCGGCGGCAAGCAGCCGCGCGGCGTAAGTTTTCCCGGTTCCGCTGCCGCCGCTGAACAAAGCGCGCACACCGGCTGGCAGTTGTTCGCGCAAACCGATTCCGACGTGATGCCGCAGATTTTCACGAATCCGGCAGCGTTCTTCGAGCTGCCGCAAATCGCTCATCGTTTCTTCGCGCGCGGCTAAAAAATCCCAATCCGCTTGAAGCGGCTCGAGATAAATCGCCAAAGTATCGAGAGCCTGCCGGTTCAAAGTCCGCGCCGCTTTCTGCACGTCAGCGAGCTGGATTTTTTTTCGTTCCGCCAAGCCGGAATAAGATTTGGCGAGCGCGGCGGCGCGTTTGATATTTCCGCTCGAAAGCCGGAAACGCTCGCTGATTTCACCGATTTCGGCGGTTTCATTCGTATCGAAAAAAGTTTCCCAGAGCGTCCGCCGTTCCGCTTCTTCGGGCAAATTGACGTTTAAGGTCACGGACTTTTCCGCTGCCGCGCCGCCGATTCCGCCCTGTTTGCCGAGCGTGATGCCGAGTGCCGCAATCGCCGGGGAAACGGGCAACTCGACCATCTCGCCGGGCGCGACATCGAGGCTGAAAACCGGCATCGCCCGGAGCAAAACCGCCAGCGTCGCGTAAATTTTCCAACGCTCATCCGTTTTGATGTCGAAATTTTTCGCTTCGAGCAAACCCAAATCGAGCGCACTCGCCAACGCGCCGAGAATCGTTTTTTTGCCATTGTGATTCGCGCCCCGAATGATGACGGTTTGAATGTCGCCGCTCTCAATCAGCGGCGGCAAAAGTTTGAGCTGTTCGCTCAAATTTTCGGATAGCACGAGTTGGTCGAGTTCGAGCAAATCCGCGTGCGGCGTGAACTTGACCCAATCGCCCAAACCGAATTGATTTTCGCCGCGCAAAACGTCCCAGAGCAAAGTCGAGATTTGCAGAGTCCAATCGGAACGCGGATTTTCGCGGTTGCCGAATTGAATCAAACCGGCATCGTTCAAATCGGCAAGACGCGGCGGCGCGTCTTTTTCCTCGCGCTGCCAACTTTTGATTGTCCCGAAAGTCAAGTATTTATGTTCCGAGTTTTCATTCAAAAACCCGAAAATCGCCCCGAAACGCGCGTCTTCTTCGATTAAACCGATTGTCACCAGCAAAACCAAAGCGGAAAAGTTCAACCCGAATTTTTCGCGCAAATCGCGCAAAGGTAAATTTTCTTTTGACGCTTTTTCCCAGTCGAACAGGTTTTTTTCCCACCATTTTCCGGCTTTTTCGTCGGTCAAATCGTCGGGTTCGCGCCCGGCGAGCCGTTCGTCGTATGTCTGCAAAAACGGAAACTCGCCGAAGACAGCTTCGCGCGTGCCGAGAATTTGTTCCAAACGGCGCATCAAATTCGCCGCCGCCGCCAAAAAATACAACTCGAAATGTCCGGCTGGCGTTCGCGGAATGCCTCTGAACGGCTGCTTTTTCCGCGCGGTCGGCGCGGCGTTTTCTTTCGGCTTACTTTTTTGCTTTTTAGTCGTCAATGTTTTTTGCCTTTCACACGCCGCTTAAATGAAATGAAATTTAACGAATTTTCCCGCCGCCGGAATCCAGCCCGCGTCGCGGTCAAGCCCGGAAAGTCGAACGGCGAGCGGCAAATCGGCGAGCCGAAAAGTAACGTCGAGATGCGTCGCCGTCGCCGTCGCCGTCGCCCGCCGCGCAAACAAAATTTCGGCGAGCGGTTCGTCCGGCGATAAATTCAATGCCTGGCGTAAACGCCGCTCGATAAATTCGATCAGCCTTTGCAAAAATGTCGCGGGAAAATCTTTAAATTCAGTTTCGGTAATTTCCGACGAATCTTTTTCATAAATTTTTAATTCGTTCTTTAACTGATTTTCCAAATCGCCGCGCCGACGAACATCAATGACGCTGAAAATTTCGGGATGCCGCACGACGAGCCGTTTGCCGTCGGTCGCCCAAAACCATTTTTCGCCAATTTGAAAAGTGTCCAGCCACTGCGCCGCAATACGCCATTCGCCGGGCGCGGCGAAATTCTCACCGAAATCTTCGTCCGTTTCGCGCCCGGCGAGTCGTTTCAAAAAACTCCAAACCGCGTCGTCCTTGAATTTTTCGCCGACGAACGCCAAACCGACGAGGGCGATAAAATCCCAAATGTTCAAATCAATTTCCGCCGCGCCCGTTTCGGTAAAATCGCGGTAGAGATTCAAATACAATCCTAAATTCAAAAGGTAAAAAACTCCGCCGAAGCGAGTTTCGATAATCAGTTCGTAAAATTCTTCAACCGCTTCGACGGTTTCGGAAAATTCGATTGCCCGAATCGTCGCTTCTTTTTTTCGGCGAGATTTCGTCCCGCTTTTAACGCGCCGCGCTTCCGGTTTTTCTTCCGGCTGTGATTTCGGGCTGAAAAATTCGTCAGATTTTTCAGCCGTTTTCCTCGCGCCGCGTTTGCTTTTCGGCGGCGTAATTTCTCTAAAGCCGCCAAGGTTTTCAAAGTCTTGTTGTTTTTTTGTTTCGCTGTTTTTTTCCGCGCCGCGCCGCGTGTCGCTCAAATTTGAAGCCCGGTTTTGAGCGTTTCGCTCTTCACGCTTGATGTTCCGAATCAGGTGAACTGTCTCTGATGTTTTTTCGGGTGGCGCGAAAGTTTGAAACAAATTTTTTGCCGCCGTTCCTTGATATTTTTTAACTTCGATTTGAAAGATTTTCAATTGGCGGGCGAACTCGTTCGACCGAACGATTTGCGGGGCGCGAGAGAGCATCAAACCGATGCCGAGCAGACTTTGCCCGGGCAAATTCGATGAAATCCGGCGCGTTTCGGAAACGAATTTGAACCACGGCGCGAGCTTTTGGATTTCGTCAAAAACGTCGTTCGGCGCGGGCGCGTTTTGCCATTCAATCGAACTCGCGCGCGACTCGTTCGGCAGCTTTTCCGATTTTTCGATTGATTCAAATAAAATCTTTTGAATTTTGTCTAATCCGAAAACCGCTACGATTCGGCGCAGCAAATCTTCGGCTTCGTTCGGCTGCAATCGCGCCGCAAAGCTCGCCGCCGTTTGCTCTTTCGCCAATAACTGCAAAGCGGTCGGCGCATATTCCGCCGATTCAAGCCAAATGCGGACGACGGTTTGCGCTTGTCCGAGATTCGGAAACAGACCGCGCCACCACCAATTTTCCGCCAGCCAGCCGTGTTGCCAATCCATCGCCAGACACGCCAGCAGTTCGGCGCGGTCGTTGAAAACGACGCTTTCCGCTTGTGCCGGAACAGTTTCGCGGATTGGTCGAGCCGCCCGGCGATAAAGTTTTTCGATTTCCCGCCGCACCGAATTGCGCCAGGCTTCGGACGATTGATTTTCGGCGCGATGCAGATTCAGTGTTCGCGGCTGCGGGTCGCGGATTTTTTTAATGCAGACGACCGCGTGCGGCGGCAAACCGGCGGGCAGAAAATTTGCGCCGCCGAACAATCGTTCAAAGCCCAAACGAAATTTCAGCCCGTCGGCTCGTTCGCTTTTGACGCTGAGCCGCCCGATTGCCAATTCATTTTGCCGTAAAGAGTTCATCGCCGCCGCAGCACATTTTTTCTAAATCGTGCAGTAAATTTGTATCGAGTGAATCTCGGATTTCGCTGCCGTTTCCGCGCCGGCTTCCCAATCCGCCCGAACGTAATATAAATGTGTTTCATTGTTGACCGTCCGGCGGTCGGCGATTTTCGCCTGTGCCGTCACAGTGTCCGTATCGAGTTCGTTGCTGTTGAGTTTGACGGTTTGTTTTTCTTCAAAATAACCGTCTTTGACCGCCGCCAAATCCAGATTAATCAGCGTGGTCGGCGGCGTTTTCTCTTTACCGAATTTCTGGCGATTCAAACGCACATTAAAACTTTTCGGGTTCGGTTTATCTTTATCCAGCCGCTCGCCGCGAATAATCATCTGCATAATCGAAGCGTTGTCGGGAAGCTGAACGACCACGCCGCCGCTGACCGGCACCTGGATATTTAAATTGGCAATCGGCACGGCGGCGCGGTTGAGCGCGACATCCCATTTATTCGGCGCGACCGTGCCGACTGTCGGAGAACTTCCCGGCACGTTTGGAACGGGCAAAAAGTTCGGCGCAAAACTCAGAATTTTGAATTCGGCGGTCGGATTAACGCTCAGACCGATGCGGCTCGCCAACGCCCGCACCGCGTCGCGCAAAGCGTTGTGATATTCGCTGGTGATGATATTTCCGGGATGCGCGAGCGGAATCGCGCTGAGCAGCAGTTGAAGTCTTGTGTCTACTTCCAATACCGGCGGCTCGTTCGGAGTTTGGGTTGGATTGGACGAAATCGGTGGCTTGCCCGGCAGCGGAAATCTAAGGTCTGGAAGTTTCGGTTTAAAAATGTCGGGCAAAATCTTGCCTCTTTCTCTGAAAATCCGTTCGATTTCATCGGAAATATCCGGCTCTAATTCGATGACTCTTTCGAGTTTATTCAATTCCGTAATTTGATCCGTTATTTTATTCGAAGGCGTGAAACCGCCGAAGTTGCTGACGTTTCTGCTGAAATTGGTTGGCATTTTATTTTTTCTCCTTATTCTCTAAACAAAACGGCTCAAATTCCATTTGCTCAACGCTTCGTCGAACCGCGCCGTGCCGCAATACGGAACAGTGCGTTTAGCGAAAACGAGCGACAATTGTTTGATTTGACCCGCCTGCGCTGCCTGAAAATTTTCTCTGACCAGATAAAGTTGAATTTTTTCGTCGGAAAGCAAATCTATCGGCTCGTGCGCCGCCGCCTCGCGCAACAGCGGCGGCAAACGCTCGCCTTCGAGCATCGCTATGTCGTCCAAAGGGCGGTCGCCGAAAAAATTCTCCAAATCAAAACCGGCGGAATCGTCCGCGCTCGCCAGCGGTAAAATTCCGGCAGGCGGCAGATAGCGAAAATAATCAACGGCGCGAATTTCCCGAAAGTCGTTCGTTTCCGGCTGCGAACCGGCGATTTGATCGGCGAATTGCCGCATCACTGCTTCGGTTTCCGCCGCGCGGCGGTCGCCGACGAACTGCGTCCAACTTTCGTCGTCGCCTCTGTTCATCAAACGCCGCCGCACTGCCCACATTTCGACGAATTGAATGCCGCCCGAAGTCCAATTCACGATTGCCAGCGGCACGTCGTTTTTAGTCAGCGTCTTCTTTCGCATCTCGTCAAGCAAACCGTAGGAATCGAGCGTGAAACCAAACGGGTCGGCGTAAAATTCCCTGGTTTCCGCCGTTCCGAAACAGCGATACGCGATGTGATTTCGCAAATGTTTCTGATTGGGCGCGGTTTCGCCCGTCAAAAACGGGTCAATCGCCAGCAGCCGAAACTGGACGGTTTCGAGAATGACATCCGTGTTGCAGCCGGAAAAAGCGTTGTTCAAACCGCTCGTCGGCGCGCTGCCTTCGCTCGTTTCGGCGAGCGACAACACTAGCAAATACAAACCGTAGCCCGCCGCGTAAGTTCCGACTTGCAGCGGCTGGCAATTGCCGAAAATCTTCGATGCCTGCTCGACCGCGCCGGATCTTTGCAACAAATTGACGCTTGCGTCGTGCGCCAGATACAAACTTTGCCCGCAGCGGTTGACCGCCAAACCGGAACTGACGCTGATGAGCGGCTCGTTTTCCGCCGAGTTGTCCTGAGCGACTTTCAGCCCGTAGGCGATGCCTTCGCCCGCCGCCTGACCGAGGCGGCTGACCGCTTCGCGCCGGGCATTCTGCTCGCGCGTTAAATCCGCGCCGGTGACGAGCCGCCCGTTGAAAAAATGCGTGGCGCGCAAACTGCCGCTCACAATCGGCTGGTCGAGTTTTAATTGGTTTGCCATCTCGCTTCTCCTTTATCTGGGATTTCCCGAACCGCGAACAAAGACGGTTGCCAGATTCCCCTGTAAAAAGCCGGTGAATTTAATATTGTTTTTCTCGGCATATCTGATAAGCGTCGTTTCTTCATTTCCGACAGAAACGTTTATTCGGTTCACGTCGAAACTAAATCGCAAAAAATTCGGCTCAGTCTGCGTTGTCGCCCGCAAACTCACCGCGAAAAGATTTCTGCCGAGTGGTCTGGTCGCATGAGCGATTTCTTCGAGAAACGTCGGAGCGGTTTCGGTTTCATCAACGATTCTCAGACTTTCTCTGTTTAGTTCTTTGATTTCCGCCAAATTTCCCGGCGCGTCAATGTTGAACCAAATCTCGTAAATATTTTCACCGCGCCGCGTAACAGTGGCTAACGGCAAAATCATAAACGGCGCGGGCGGCGTTGTCGTCGGGCGTATGCGCTGCGGAGTCCAAGCCGTGCCGTTCCAAACCAGCGCGTCGTCGGTATTCGGTGAACTTGCCTGAACCGGCTTACCCTGTAAATTGCTGATCGCCGGATTCGGGTAAGTTCCGCTTAAATCGCCGCCCGCCGTTTGAGTCGCGGCGATCCACTGACCGTTACGAAAAATCAAAGTCTGTCCGTTGGTCGGCGACGGAACACTGACATCGGTCAAATCATCAAGCCCAATCGGCACGGCATTTCCCGCCGGAGTTTCTGAAATCCATTCGCCGCCGCGAAAAGCTAAAATCTGTCCTTCGGACGGCGACGGCACGCGGACATCGCTCAAACTATCCAAACTATGATTGTGCGGACTCGTCGCCGGCGGGCTGCCAATTGGCGGACTCGTCACCGGCAAAACTGTTTCTGCCGCGCATTGACAGCCGCAGAGCATCAATTCCTGAAGCATTCGCAAATGCAGCAGGAACGGACGATTTTCCTCAATCAATTCAACCGTTTCGGTGTCGCTAACCTTCCAGCCCGGCGAAACGGGTTCGAGTGGAACGCGCAGTTCCGCCAGCAAAACGCAGTCTTCCATTGCGCCCGCGCCCGTCATTTCCACGGCGCAGCCGGTTTTTCGCCCGCTCAAAACACTTCTCAATTCCGTCGTCCACAAGCGAAACGCCGTTCGCAGATAATCACAAAAATCATCGGCGCGAATCTGTAAATTGATCGGCGGCGAACTTATCGGCGGACTCGTCGGCACAGCCAGCCATTTGTCCCGAATCGCCCGGATAAAATCGTCAATCGGCGTTGACGCTCCCGATTCGGTGACGGTGATTTGTTTGAGCCATTCGACATACTGGCGGACGGCATCTTCTTCGTTTTGCGCGGGCGGTTCAAACCGTAGTTCGAGGGAAAAATCGTCTTTCACACGCGAAGCCGCCGATAATTCGTCTTCGTTCCGGCACGGCTCTCCCGGAATCGGCACGTTGTCGGTCAAACAATCGCGGTAACAAAGTACGACGTAAAGCGTTAATTCATCTGCCAACGACGGCGGCGAGCTACTCGGCGGGCTGCCCGCTTCGCGCTGAATCCATTCGTTCAAATCCTTCGCGTCCGCCGCCGCCAGCCATTGATTGAGATACGCGCACTGCGCCGACCCGACGCAGATAAATTGCCCGCGCGGGCTGACGGCAACGCCCGGCTGAATCATCACACGGAAACCTTTATCGCCGTCCTTTTCGACTTGGACACTCAAACCGGAAAGCGTGCCGTAGCCGAGCGCGTCGCGTGCCAGCCAGCGGTCGCGCCCGGCAAGATACGCGAATTCCTGCGTGAAATCGTCAACGCCCAAAATCATTCCGGCGGTGTAGTTGACGTGCTTTGTCAAATCCGATTCGCCCGATGCGTTCACGGCTGAAACTGTCGAAAAACAACTCATAGCTCACCATCCTTTTTCTTCTCTGGTTGTAACGCTTCGCTGCCCAAAACATATCGCTCCGCATATCTTTCCGGCTGCGCGATTCCGACGCGGCTTTCGCCGACGAACGATTGTCCGGCGATAAAATCGGGATTGAGCAGCGGGTCGCGGCTGCCTAAACCGAGCAGCGTGTCCAAACCCAAACGCGCTTCGTCGAGTCGAAATAAATTCCAGTAATACCGAAAATCGCCGATTGTGTGCGCCGGTTTTTCTAATTCGACGACGCGGCGCGCGAGTTCGAGCCGCCGCGTCTGCTCGGCTTGACCGGCGACTCTTTTTCCGTTCAAAGTCGCCGGAATCAAAATCGTGAAACGATGCGCCGTGCGGTACATTGGCAAAACAGCGTTTTCAAATTGAAACCAATCGGCGAGCGGTTTATCGGAAATCGGCAAGCGGTCAAGCAGCGCGATTGATTCAAACGATTTCCAATCCGTCGCGTAAAAATCATTCAACTGCCCGACGCGCCGGTAACGCCGCGCCAGAAAATCCTGCCAGAGTTTGCGCTGGCGGCTCCAAACTTCCGTCAGGCGGAGAAAATCCTGCCAATCCGTTTGCAACACAGCATTTGTTTCCGACCCGCGCGGCAGAAAAATTTGTTTGAAATTGTCCGCGTCAGTCGTTTCGGGATAATTTGTGCCGTGCGCCCGATTCAAATCCGCAATCTCGTTTTGATATTTGTCACGCAAAAAATTTTGCCAGCCGCGCTGTTCAATCGCCGCGGCGGGCGACGGCGTAAAATTCAAAACTTCTTGCGCGAATCGTTCCCAAATCGCCGCTTCCTGCGGGTCATCCGGTTTTATCAAAGGAAAATTTGCATTCGCATCTTCGCCGAATTGCTCGCTGTAACGCTGGTGCAGAACGTCCGCGCCCTGATTCGGATTCCATCTAGCGGTTTTCACTGATACGCGCGGCGGACTGCCCGCGCCGGTTGAATCCGCCGGAATAATTTCGGGCGTTCGTCTGGTTAGAAACCGCTCGATAATGCGAATCGGGTCGCGCATTTTTTCTTGGGCGGTTTGCGCGTGGAAAATCCGCTCGTCGGCGCACGAGTCAAGCGCGAGCCGCAAAGCGATTTGCAATCCGCGACGAGTGCCGCGATATTGAAAAAACTCGACGGCGTGGCTGATCAGCAAACGCCTTTTGTCGGTTTCCCAATTCGGGTCCAGCACTATTCCGAACCAATCCGCCAGCCAGTCGAGCGCGTCCGGCGGCGCGGCGCGCACGTCAAACAACATTTGCGCGGCGGCAATCCGCTCTTCAATCGTCGTGTAAATCCCTTCAAAATTCGCCAGAAAACGGTCGAGGAAAAAAGCCGACTGCGCGTCCTCGCGGTAAATTGACGGCAGATAGTTATTCAGATAAGAAAACCGCGGATAATAAACCCTGAGCGCGGAAATACGCGGCGTTTTCTGCCCGTTTCCCGAAAAAACCAGCCGCAGTTGCAGGTAACGATTTTTCGCTTTTTGTAAAAGCAACTCCCAAGTTCCCTTGCCCTTTTCCCGCGCCGTATCGTTTTTCACAAACGGCAATTCCGAACCGTTTCCCCGCAGATAAAGATGCGGCTCCGGCTGCCATTCGAGCGGCAAATCCGCTTCGCGTTCGGCGCAGCGGCTGAAAATCTTAATCTGCGTTTCAGGCGGAATGCAGCCGTCGAGCATCAGCCGATGCCAGACGCAACCAGTTTCCTTGCCGTCAAAAACCGGCGTGTCGAGCGTTCCGTTCAAGATAAAACCCGGACGATTTTGTTTAATGAGCGGCAGCCAACGCTCGCCGAAATCGTAATAAACTTTGTCTTCCGCCGCCGCGAACCCTTTGCCGCCGAAAAGCCGCATCGGGAAATATTCGCTGACCGGCTGCAACTCGAAATTTTTGGCGACCACGCTTTCCGGCAAATCGGGCGACGGCGAAAGCCGTAATTCATCCGCGCAAATCAGGTTAAAGGCGAACGCCTGATTGCCTTCTTCGCCGACGATGTATAGCCGGTCGAGCGTTTGCCGTTCTTCGTCTCCGGCGACAAAAGCGATGTCGTATCCGCGCAGCCGAAACTCATTCGGCTGGGTTAAATCCGCATTTTTGACTTTCGTTTTAATAGTGTCGGTTTTCAAGTCGTCCAATTTTTCACTTCGGTAAAAGCGTTGAATAATCGAAAAATCTGCGGTTTCGTTTCGATTCAAAATCAAAACCGAATCGTCCGGCAAGGCTTCGATAGAAATCGGGTCGTCAGACGGCGGCAGGTCGGA
>CBDUBY010000094.1:0-12699 GCA_965365505.1 uncultured Pyrinomonadaceae bacterium
CGGTCGGCGCGAAGATGCGCTTCGATAATTTCCGGCATCGCTTCGTGCGGATAATAAACCACCGCTTCGACGTTTTCGCTCGCGCCCTGTTTTTTCATTACGCGGTCAACCGGCATATCGAGCCAGCTTGTCAGTCTGGCGATGTTGTCGGCGTCCGGTTTGCCCGTGCCGTTTTCGATGCGCGAAAGCGTCGAAGCCGAAACATTCGTTAAATCCGCTACGTCGCGCAAACTAATTCCTAATTCTTCCCGGCGGCGTTTGATCGCGCGTCCGAGTTCGACTGTGTTAATCAAACTTTCGTTTTTGTAACCCATAATTTCTTCTCCATTTTCCTATCAAATTTGCAGGTGAAAAGTCCCTGCGCCCGTCCTATCCAAAAAGAATTTAGCATAGCCGAAATTTATTTGCAACACTTCGTTTCACGCTTGCAACAAAAAAATTGTTGTGATACACTGTTTCATAGATGAAACGAGAGCGATTCATTCGTTAGCAAACAGTTGTAGTTACATTGATTTGCATAAGTTAAAGAGGTAAGAAAAATGACAGCAATAGAGAAAAGTTTAACCGAAAAGAAGGACAAGCGAGCAAAATCAATTGCAGCGATGGGACTTGTAAACCGCGAGGGCGACAAGTTTCTGGTTTCCACGCCGTCTTTGCGCGGCAGACAAACTTCGTATGAAGTCTGGCGCAACGAAACGGGGAAAATCCGCTGCAATTGTTTGGAGTTCGAGGAAGCGGCTGTCAGCGATTTGAGCTTTCGATGCGAACATATTTTGGCGGTGAAATACGCCTTAGTCGCTAAGAATACTGAATCGGCTACAAAACAGCCTGTGAAAGTTGAAACTCAAATCCAGATTAAACCGACATCGGTTGTCGAAGAAGACACAAGCGCAACTGAGTCGAGCGAGTCCACGCTTGGCGAACAGAAGGCAGACGAAGCTCAGGAAAATGTTTCGGTCGAAGGACAAGTCGAAACGCCAAACTTTATTGAGCCGAGTCAACTTGCGAACACACAAGGAGATAATATGACACAAGAAAATACACAACCAATGCCGTTCGTCGAACAACCGGCTGAAAAAGAAACGGCGAATAATGTTTTGAACTTTACGACCACATTACGCGAACTGCGTAAAAATGTTGACCCGGAATTGGTCAAGCAGCGCGAAGGCTGGCGCGACCGCAACGGCAACACGCATTACGTTGATTATGTCGAATGGCACACGGTCGCCGACATTCTGGACGAAAACGCGCCGAATTGGAATCACACGGTTAAAGACATTCGTCAAATCGGCGATATTTTCACCGTTACGGTCGCTATCACGATTGATGGCGTAACGCGCGAAGGTATCGGAACGGGAACCGCCGACTCGGAACTCGGCATCAAGAAAGCCGAACACGACGCGCTCAAACGCGCGGCTGTCAAATTCGGCATTGCCCGCGACCTTTATAAAAAAGAATCTGACACCATCGAACGCGAAGGCGCAGTTCCGCCGCAAAACGACGGCTTCCCTTCCAACCCGATCGCTAAAACTTTGTCGGATTTGGTGACGGCGAAACAACTCGGAATGATTCGCGCCATTTCACGCGAAATCGGTGTTGACCCGGATGTTGAATGCCAAAACGTAATGCAGTGCAAAACCGACGAACTCTCGAAAAAAGCCGCGTCTGGTTTGATTCAGCATCTGCAGGATTTGCAAAAGAGCAGCGAAGTTTCCGTGCCGCAGCCATTGCGCCGCGC
Source organism: uncultured Pyrinomonadaceae bacterium (assembly GCA_965365505.1). Classification (GTDB taxonomy): domain Bacteria; phylum Acidobacteriota; class Blastocatellia; order Pyrinomonadales; family Pyrinomonadaceae. Next base: position 1,739 of record CBDUBY010000094.1, read on the forward strand.
TGGATAAACTTCTTTAACGAATTTCATATTATGAATCATGAATGATTGGGGAATCTTTTAAGTTCGTGATTCATAATTGAAAATTTTGGGTTGCGACTTTGACCGTCCTGCTTTCTCCAAAAGCCAGAAAACCACTTCACACGCAGCCCAAAACCTCACTTTACTTTTAGTTTTGAGTTCCGACTTTAGCCGGAACTCAAAACTTTCTTCATTCCAAAGCCAATAGTCGGTAGTTTAGGCGAATGGCTTTTCCTTTCACTAAATTAAGAGCAAGCGGGAAAATTTAAATTCAAAAGAGAGGGAAAATTTATGTCAGAACAAACTGCGACGGCACAAATGGCGATGCCGAAACACGGTGAATTTTGTTGGAACGATTTGGCGACGACAAACGTCGAAACGTGCAAAAAGTTTTACGGCGAGTTGTTAGGCTGGAAATTTAAGGAAAGCGACGCGACGGGAATGGCTTATTCGGAAATAACCGTTGACGGTCAGCAATGCGTCGGCGGAATGTGGCAAACCGACCAATGCCCGGAGACTGAAGCGGTCGAAACGCCGCCGCATTGGATGACTTACGTGGCGGTTGATGACGTTGACGCTTCAGCCGCCAAAGTCGCCGAACTCGGCGGAAGCGTTTGCGTTCCGCCGACCGACATTCCGAACACGGGACGTTTTGCTGTTATCAACGACCCGACAGGCGCGACCTTTTCGATAATTACGCTCAAGTATTAAACGGTAAATTCTACAAGCAATAAAAAATGTGTGAAGTATAAATAAATGCTTCACACATTTTTTTTGCGCTGCCGCAATAATAATTTTCACAAAATCAAGTTCGTCTGCCATAATGTTGACAATAAATTTATGCTCGTCAAAAGTCACTGCCGTCCGCTTTTTGCAATTTTCCTGTGTGTCGTTTGCGCTTTTTCCATCAACGCCCAACCTGCTAAAAACAAGCTCAACCGCGAACGCAATTTTGATGTTCAGCATTACACGATTCGCATCAGTTTTGACCGCGAAAATAAATTGATTTTCGGCGATACGACTGTTCAGCTAAAACCGTTGAAAGATTACTTTAACCGCATTGAATTAGACGCCGCTGATTTACGATTCAAATCGGTCAGATTAACATCGAGTAATAAAGACCTCGCTTTCAAGACGGACGGCGATAAAATTTATCTGGCACTTGATAAATCGTATTTGGCTAATGAGTTGATTTCTATCCGTTTCAAGTATTCCGCACGACCGGACAAAGGCGTCTACTTTGTCAGCAAAAACTCGGAAAATGAAGGAATCGAACATCCGGCGCAAATCTGGACGCAAGGCGAACCCGAAGAAGCGCGTCACTGGTTTCCGTCTTATGATTTCCCGGATGACAAGGCAACGACCGAACAGTTTATTACAACCCAGCCCGATGAAACCGCGATCGGCAACGGCGAATTGCTCGAACTTAAAAATAATGCTGACGGCACGAAAACTTATCACTTTAAAATGCCCGTGCCGCACTCGACTTATCTTACGTCATTTGTCGTCGGAACTTATACGAAAATTTCCGATTCGTATAAAAATATCCCGCTCGCATTTTACACTTATCCGGGCAGAGAAGAATTGGGAAAAACTTCAAACGCGCAAACCAAAGAAATGATGGATGTTTTTGAAAAAATCACCGGTTTTAATTATCCATTTAACAAATATGACCAAACGATTGTCGCCAATTTCGATTTCGGCGGAATGGAAAACGTCACCGCGACCACGATGTCGGACACGGAAATGTTTCTCACTAAACCGAATGTGGTAGAAGATTTGATTTCTCACGAGCTGGCGCATTCCTGGTTCGGCAATATGGTGACGTGCAAAAATTGGGGCGAACTGTGGCTCAACGAAGGTTTTGCGACTTTTATGGAAGCCGTCTATCGCGAAAAAAAATACGGGCGCGAAGATTATTTGCGGAAAATTCAGGAAATTGCCGAGGAGTTTCGGGTTGACGATAGAATCAGTCAAAAACGGCACGCGCTTTATAATCAACAGGCGCGACCGGACAATTCACTTTTCGATGTGACGACTTATCAAAAAGGCGGCGCGGTCATTCATACTTTGCGCGAAACCGTCGGGGATGAAAATTTCTGGCGAGCCGTCAACATTTATCTCAACCGTCACAAATTTCAAAACGTCGAAACTACGGATTTGCAGCGGGCGATGGAAGAAACGTCAAAAATGGATTTGGACTGGTTTTTCGACCAATGGATTTATCGCGGCGGTTACCCGAAACTCAAAATCGAACCGGTTTACAATACCACAACCAAGCGGCTTGAGCTGCAAATCAAGCAAACGCAGGACGGCGATCAGCTAACGCCGCAGGTTTTTATTCTGCCAATGGAAGTTGAAATCGCGATCGCGAGCGGCAGAAAAATCGAAAAACTTCAAATAAAAAATCGCGACGAGAAATTTACGATAAAACTCGATGGTGAACCGACGAAAATTTCGTTTGATAAAAACTTAAAAATCCCGCTCAAATTAATCAAATTGCAGCAATTAAAATACTCAGACTCAGAGAAATAGGTACACATAAACAAAAAAGTTCCGCGCAACGCACGCGGAACTTTTCTCTTTGAGAAGACTGGATGTCTCGTTTGATTTGTTGAAAAAAAATCAATGGCACGAAGCACACGCAAAATCGCACCTGTTACGGCAAAAATTTCCAGTGACTCCTTCACCCACCTACGAGGTTAGCTGTCGGGCTAGGGATGAAGAAGTTTCCCTGCGGTTACTTTCGCAAACCGCTTCGCCCCGTGTTCGATAAATCGCTTCATCGAGCTTTGGTTCCCCCGTGTCGCCTTTCTTACGTCCGGCAACTTCGGCGATAAGTTTTCAACAATCAATAATATATCACCCGACTTTTGAATACGCAAGAATTTTTTCAAAAATTTTCACTTTGCCGGATAAAAATGATAAAGCATCAAATAAACTATGACGCCCGTCACGGAAACATACAGCCAGACCGGAAAAACCAAGCGGGCTAATTTTTTGTGAATCTCGAATTTCCCTTTCAAAGCCCGCCACAAAGTGACCAGAATAAATGGTGCGACGACCGCCGCTAAAATCGAATGCGTCGTCAGAATTGTAAAATAAACAGGGCGAACGATTCCTTCACCTCGAAACTGCGTCGGACCTAAGCCGAAATAATAGGTGCGGAGCGCGTGATGAGTTAGATAACACGCCAGAAAAATGCTCGACAATGTAAAAGCGGTCAGCATCGAGGCGCGGTGTTTAGAGATTTGTTTAGTACGAATAAAATAGAAACCCAACAACAAAAAAACGCCGCTTACTCCGTTTAAAGTCGCGTTTAGATGCGGGAAGATTTGCAGCAAATCCATATAAAAAATCTACTTCCAAAAGCCGAGCAGAAACAGCAATATCAACCACAGACCGTCCATAAAATGCCAATACCAGCCGACGGCGGTTGAAATTTCCTTGCGCTTTTTCAACTCTTCATCAAACAAAGTCTTTTCCCAGGTTCGCAGAAAAATCCAACCGAGCGCGATAATACCGCCGATGACGTGGACGGCGTGGACGGCGGTTAAAATATAAAAAAATCCGGCGTAAGGATTACTCTGCACATAAATGCCGCGCCGGACGAGTTCAACCCACGCAAGCAGTTGCGAGGCGATAAACATTCCGCCGAAAACCGTAGTCGCCAGAAACCACGTTTTCGCCTTTTCCTGATTGTCGGCTTTCAATGCGCGCTGGGCGATTGTGTAAGTGATGCTGCTCGCCAAAATCAAAATTGTGCTGACCCAGACCTGAAACGGCAAGGCGAACGGCTTCCATTCCATTACTCCGTTGGTCGCAATAACAACGTATGCGCTAATCAGACCGCCGAACGTCATCATTACAATAAGCAGTAAGAACCACGTTACGATGCGCGACTTGCTTGACGGATAAGGCTCGGATTCTTCGGTGAAATCGTGTTTATGTTTATCTTTATCGTCGCCGTTGTTTCCGCCGCCGCCACCGCCGCCGCGATTTTTGTCTCCGCCGTTTGAACCCATTCTGCTCAAACCTGCGCGGCGTTTGCGCTCATTTTCTTTGACGGTTGTTTCGAGTGTTCCGACTTTCATAAAAATAAATGCAAAAAATTACTTGTGATTGAAAACCATCAGCGCGAAAACCAACGGAAGATATAAGACTGAAACGAGCAGAAGTTTTCTGGATTGTTCGACCGATTTAGCGCGGGCGGCTCGGATGCTCTGCACCAAAAACCACAAACCGAGAAGGCTCGCGCCAACCAAATAAATCAAACCGGCAAAACCGAGAAAAAACGGCGCGAGGCTGACCGGCAAAAGCAGCGCGGTGAAAATTATGATTTGCCTAGCGGTGATTTTTCCTTCGGGTTCGATAACCGGCAACATTAAAATTCCGGCTTTCGCGTATTGCTCTTTATACATCCACGCGATTGCCAGAAAATGCGGAAACTGCCACAGAAAAAGCAGCGCAAATAAAGCCCACGCGCCTAAAGAGATTTCGTTCGCTGAAGCCGTCCAGCCCATCAACGGCGGCATCGCGCCGGGAATTGCGCCGATTGCCGTCGAAGCCGACGTGCGCGTCTTTAACGGCGTGTAAAGCAACACGTAACCGACGATAACTGTTAAACCAAGAATAGCCGTCAAACCGTTCACTAAAAACGCCAGATAAATTTCCGCGACCAGACAAAGCAAAATTCCGAAAACCAATGCTTCGGTAAAAGAAAGTTTCTGTGTCACTAACGGGCGTTTAGCGGTGCGCTCCATCAGTGCGTCCGTCTTGCGTTCCCAAACTTGATTCAGCGTCGCCACGCCGAACGCGAGCAGCGCGATGCCAATCATCGAATTAACAAACAACATCGCCTCGAAGCCTTTCGCCGCGCCGAGATAAAACCCAGCCGCCGAAGTCAGCACCAGCATAAACGCGATGCGCGGCTTCGTCAGTTCAACATACGCCGCGAGTTTATCGCGCAGTCCGATTGCTTTTGTTTGTTCGATTGCCGTAATTGCTTCCATTTAATTTTCTGATGAACTTATACTTTTATTAAGAATAGCCGTAAAAAACCGATTTTCCAAATCAGCCGTTTCTAAATAAAACTTCTATTTATCAACAGCCGAACTAATTTTATGCGAGATGACAAAAAAACAGCGTTAAGTTATGATTTTTATTAAACAATGTCAGTTGCCGAAGAAACAATTAAGGAACAAGCAGCAAGGATTTCGCCGCCAAAATCCGAATCGCTCTTAGATCGAGCGTTAAATTTTATCAGCTCGGTGCGTTTCGGCGTGGTTTTGCTGTGTGTTCTCGTTCTGCTGTCGCTCGTCGGAATGCTGATTATTCAGCAAAACGTCAACGGTTTCGAGCCTTATTACGCATCGCTCACGCCCGCCGAAAAACTCGTTTTCGGTTCGCTCGGATTATTCGATATTTATCACAGTTGGTATTTCAACTTTCTGCTTCTCGTGCTTTCGCTAAATATCGTGCTGGCTTCGATTGACCGTTTCCCGTCGGCGTGGTCGTATATTTCCGAACCGAAATTGACGGCGACGCGCGGCTGGCTGCTCAACCAAAAACACAACCAGGTCGTTGAAGTTGAAAGCGAAACGAAGCAAAAAGCGGCGCAGGACATTGCTCAAATTTTCAAACGCCACGGTTTCAGCGCGACGCCGAACGAGAGCAGCGTAAATTCCTACGCGCTCGATGAAACGGGAAATAAAGATTTTTCAAACATAGTCGCTAAAAAACAGTTTATCGTTTTCGGCGAAAGCGGCAAATGGAATCGGCTCGGCGCATACGTTGTCCACGTTTTTCTGCTCACATTATTCCTCGGTCATTTCGTTGCGCTTCAAACCGGCTTTGATGCCGACGTGCGAATGATGCCCGGACAGCAGACGAGCGAGATTCAGCTTATCGAATTCAATTTAGATAAACAGGAACGCTTTGCCGTCGGTCTCCCGTTCACAATTACCTGCACAGACATTCAGCAAAGCCTGATTGACCCGAACGGAGAAATTGACATCGGCAACACGCTCGATTGGAGAACGCAGATAAAAATTGACGATCCGCAATACGGTTCAACCGTCGCCGATGTGAGTTTGAATAAACCGTTTGAATATCGCGGCTACCGTTTTTTCCAGGCTAGCGCAATCACGGTCGGCAGCGCACGCACGATGACGCTCGAAGTCACGCCGCAAAACGGCGGCGCGCCGATAAACGTGGAATTAATGAGAAACGGTTCGGCGAATTTGCCCGACGGAACAAAAATAGATTACGAAGCGTTTTTCCCGGACTTCGTTTTGAATCAGGGAAAACCCGACACGCGCTCAGCAAATTATGTCAATCCGGCGGCGGTTCTCAATATCACAACGCCCGGCGGCGAACAGAAAAAGGCTTACGCTTTCGGCGCGAAAATGCCCGATAATATTCCAATCGGCGCGGCGGTCGCCGGTTACAAATGGCGTTTGACGAACTTTGAAAAATCGCCGCTCGCGCACGTTCTCTCAATCAAATATGATCCGTTTAACGCCGCGTTCATCGCCTGGTATATCGGCGGCTTCGGTTTAATCGGCGCGTTGTGTTTTGTATTTTTCCTCTCGCACAAACGCATCTGGGCTTTGATTGAAGAAAAGAGCGCGGGCAGTTACGAAGTTGTTTTCGGCGGACACGCGAACCGCAGCGAGCAGGCATTTGATGATAAATTCAAAAAGGTTATTGACGATGTAACGAATCGAAAAGAAGAATCGTCTTAAAATTATGCAAGAAGCAAGAGAAATTCCGAACGAAATTTTTATCGGCAAAGATGCTTCCGAAAGAAGCACACTTCCAACCTGGAAAGCATATCTGCCCGCGATTTTGGCAGTCGGCGGCGCGTTTCTGATGCTCGGCTTGCGGCTTCAGATGGGCGCGAAATTCATCGCTGACGAGTCGCTGATGATGATTGCGCTCGCCTGTTATTTACTAGCCGCGTTGTTCCAATTAACCAATCTCTACGCGCCGTCGGCGATGGCGCAAAAAATCGGTTTGTGGAGCGCGACGCTCGGCGTTTTCTTTAATCTTTCAAGCTGGCTCGTGCGTTGGGTTACGGCTTACGACATCGAAATTTTCAAACTTCGCGAAAGCGGAAATATGGCAACGCCCTGGATGTTCCGCTACATTCCGTTTGCAAACCTTTACGATTTGAGTTTGGCGTTCGCGTTCGGCGCGGGCATTACGACATTGATTCTCGCCAAGCGGCGAAACTTTCAATTTTTGAGCGCATTCACGCTGCCGCTCGCTGCTTTGATTTTGACTTTAGCCAGATTTATCGGCGGCGAATTTATCAACCTGCCGCCGGTTCTCGATTCGTATTGGCGACCGATTCACGTCGGCGTGGCGAGTTTAAGTTACGGCATAGCTTTGGTTTGTTTCGCCGTCGCGGTGATTTATCTGTTGAAGGACAAAGCCAAGCCGGAAGCGATGGCGATTTGGTCGAGCGTGTTTGCGCTTGGCGTTATCGGCACGGTCAGCAAGTTTTCCGTCTTTACCGAATTCGTTTATCGCGCCGGACTTTTCGTGCCGAACCCGAACGGCGCGAAACCTTTTTCGTCACCGTTTCGTCTTGATGTGCCGTATGTCGGCACGGCTCTGGTCGCAGCAGGAATTCTGCTTTTGGGGACAATCGTCGCGTTTCTGTTTTATCTTTATCAAAACAACGAGTCGGCGAAAAAAGCCGGTCACATATTACTAAAATTTTCTTTCGTCGCGCAGATTTTAGCCGTCGTTTTTTTGGTTTCGGGCATTAAATCAAACGCCGATGTTTATGCAAAACTGCAAGCGCAGCTCGCTCAAAATCCGGCGCAGTATCAAACGGCGGGCAGAGCCATCGCCGAACGCGAGAATCTTTCCGCCGCCGAATTCGCCGCGCTGACACCGACGCAGTTAGAGCAAGCCGGAAAACAATACGTGCAAATGAACGGCGCGAAAATGTTCACGAGTTTTAATACTAATCCGGTCGAACTCGCCGGTTTGATTACGGCTCTGGCAGGAACATTTTTTGTGATTTTATTTGCATTTCGCACCGACAAATTGCGCGAACGACTTCCCTCTTTAGACTCGCTCGACGGCTTGATGTATAAAACGGCTTGTCTGGCGTTTGCGGGTTTGGCGATGCTTTTAATTACCGGCGCGATTTGGGCGAACGAATCCTGGGGCAGACCTTGGGGATTCGATTCCAAAGAAACCGGCGCGTTAATCGCGTGGCTGACTTACGCCGGATTTCTGCACACCCGAATTTCGCGCGGCTGGTCGGGCAGAAGTTCCGCCTATTTTGCGATTGTCGCTTTTTTATTCGTTATTTTTACATATTTGGGCGTGAGTTATCTGCTGCCCGGACTGCATAGCTACGCCTGATCAAAATGTGTTTTATTCTGTGTCTCTCTGTGACTTCTCTGTTTCCTCTGTAGTAAAACATTGGTCACCACAGAGGAAACAGAGAAGTCACAGAGAAACGCAAATCTTTTAAAAGAGAGAAGGTTATGCTGAAGAATAAATTCGTCGTTTTGCCGCTTGTTGCTGCCGGTTTTCTCGCTGGAATTCTTCTCACCAGTTTTTCTCCGAGCGTTGAAACTTTCGCGCAAAGAATTATTAAAAGCGTCACGCAGTATGAAAATGTCTGGCAATATTGCGCCATCACGCGCATTAACGTCGTCAATCCGCCGCCCGACCGTTTGGTTAATTACGTCGGCAATGTCGAGATAACTTATTTCATTTATACTTACGACCGAATGATATCTAAGGAAAGTTATATCAAAACAGAATGCGTGACGCACGAAATGAATTACACCGAATTTTTGCAGGAAAGAAATTTGAAAAACAACGCGCAGGCACAGGCTCTGGCGAGTCAGCGGGCTGCGGATTTGGCACTGGCAAAAGCGATGACCAAACTCGGCAGCGGCGGTTGGGAGATGACCGGACGCACGTTTGCGAATTTCAATTTTGAAACTTCGGAAGGAAACTCGGAATACAAAAATTCGCTCTATTTCCGCCGACACGCCGCTCAACGACAGACGAACACGCCTCAGCAGTAGTTTTATTTATGAACAGAAATAGTTTTTTATTCGGTCTCGGCGGAATAATCATCGGTTTGATTATCGGATTTTTCGCTGCCAACAGCATCAACCGAAATGAATCCGCCCAGGCAAGTCCGGTTCAGAACGCACCGCTTCAAAATCTCCAGGTTCCGAATATTCTCGTCAAAGAACAGCCTGTGCAGAGCGGCGCGATGCTGCCTGACGTTTCCGCTGTAATTGATAAAGCGAACAACGAGCCGACGAATTTTGACGCGCAGATTAAGGCGGGCGATTTGTATCAGCAAATCAGAGGTTTCGATAAAGCTGCCGCTTTTTATGAACGGGCGCAAAAAATCCAGCCGGAAAATTACGACTTAATCGTTAAGCTCGGCAACATTTATTTCGACGCACGACAGTTTGAAAAAGCGGCGGAATGGTATGAACAGGCATTGGCAAAAAAGCCGGACGATACGAACGTCAGAACCGATTTGGGAATCACTTACGTCGAACGCGCCGCGCCGGATTTCGACCGCGCCATCAAAGAATTTGAAACGTCGCTCAAATCGAATCCGAAGCACGAACCGACGCTTTACAATCTCGGCGCGGCTTATTACAAAAAAGGAAACAAGGAAGAAGCCGATAAAATTTTAGCGCAGCTCGAAGCGGTTAATCCTAACAGCCAACTCGTCAGCAGATTGCGGCAGGCGATAAAGTAAAGAAGTTACAAAGGGTAAGCTCGTTGAATCTTGACAGCCAGCTTTTACTTTTTACATATAAACCTTATTCGATTGTCATTTTCTCGACATCAAGAATTGAATAGCGTCCGATTGTGCCATCTTTGATAATCACGGTCAAAACGCCTTTGTCCACGCCGACCTTTAATATTTCGCTCATCGGACGTTCGATTTTCGTGCCGTCCTTGAACTGAATTATCAGGCGAATGTTTTCCATCGCGGCTGGCGGCAGCGGTTTCACGGGTTTCGGCTTTTCAGCTTTTTTCGACTCGATTTTCGTTGGCGTTTCTTCTACGGCGACGGTTTCTTTATTCTCCGATTCGACCTCTTTATTTTCAACGGCGTCTTTTTTCTCTTCCTTCTCAACTTCCGTAATTTCCGTCTTGGCAAGTTCATCCGTTAAAACGACTGTCGGCTTAACTTCATTTTGAACTTCCGCCTGTTTTTCTTTTTCGGCTTCCTGCTCTTTCTTTTCTTCCGTGACGGTTGCCTGTTTTTCCGTTTTCTTTACAGCGTCGTTTTTCGTTTCGGCGATTTCCTTTTCAGTCTTGTTTTCAGCGATTACGACTTTTGGTGTCGGCGTCGGTTTAGGTTTTATCTCGATAATTGTGCCGACGGAATTAACGCGCACGTCAGTTTGGTTGTCGGATTTGACGGTTGGCATTTCCGATTCCGTAGTTTCGGCGGCGGCTTGCGCGGGCGCGAAACTACCGGCGAATTTTATGAGAAAAGTTGCCGCGTCGTCGTTCGGCGTTCTTCCTTCGATTCTTAAAATAAGTTTTGCCGGTTGCCGCAGGTAAATTACGCGTCCGGTTTCGCTCATAGCAGTATCGGCGTAAATCGTGATTTTCGTCAGCGGTCGCAGATTGTCGGCGGTGAAAACGTCAATGTCTCCATTCAAATTTTTAGTGACGACGTTGATAAAAACATCGCCCTGCGTCGCATTAAAAACATAAAAATAACTGGTCAGCCGCGCATCGCCGATGTCTCGCGCCCGGATAGTTCCGCTAATTTCGTTTGAAGTTATCGGAGTCGGAAATTGTTGATTGGTTGACTGCGCCGCAACGGAAAAAACTGCGCCGCCAAGGATGCAAAGCATTGCGAGAATTTTTGAAATTCTAAATCGGCAATTTATTTTCGATGATTTATAAATCCTGTTCATCTT
>CBDUBY010000095.1:0-12537 GCA_965365505.1 uncultured Pyrinomonadaceae bacterium
TGCAAAGTTCCGACGACCAGATAATGGTCAACGGTGACGGCAAGCCCGCGCATCGAAATCGGCGTTCGCGCTCGTTTTTCGACGGGCTGAAACCCGCTCGGTTTTTTCGGTTCGCAAACGCTTTCGGCAGCAGGATAAAAATCGGAAACGCGATTTGAGCCGACGGAAAAAACTTTAATTTGCAAACCCGTTTCGTCAATCCAATACCAATTTCCGTAACGGTCACGCGCCGCGCCGCGCCGATTATTCAAATTCGGCTGGTCATCTTTCGGCGCGGATTTAAATTGAAAAATTCTGGCTTGCAGAGCGATTTCGTTTTTCTCAAAACTCCAATCAAATTCCTGTTTGTCAGACGTTTCGCCCGCCGTTTCCTGATTCCAAAAATTTTCCAGACTTTCGCCGCTCCGCGCCGATTTGCTTTTGCCCCAATCGTCGCGGCTCACTAAAAGATGGAGTTTTGTTTGGTTGACATCAATCATTTCAACATTCTTCGGGAACAATCGGAATCGGCACAACGCGCGGCGGCGTTCCGTTTTCGCCGGTTGTTCCAATCGGTTTAATCGCCGTTCCGCGCAGCTGCGAAATGGGCAGCGGGTCGCCGATGGAAATCGAAACTCCCAACACGCGCGGCAATTCCAAACCATTCATCGCTACCTGCTCGTCAAAGCCGTTATCGCCTTCCGCCAGCAGAACATCATTGACGAACATCACGCCGGGAACGCGGCTCGCTTCTGCCAGCAATTCCTTCGCTACGACCGGCTTGCGAAGCCGCCAGCCGCGGTTGATTTCATTTGCCTGACCGCCGAGCGAAACGCCGGACTGCAAAGCGATTGGCTGATTGTCGGCAAACGACGGATTAAGGGGAGCGAGAAATGCGAGCAGCGCTTTTTTAACCGCTTCGCGGACTTCCGGAACGGATTTTTCGCCGACGACATTAATGCCGACGCTAATCCAAATCGGTTTATAAATTGGCGCGCGCAGAAAAATTTCGGTCGTAATCAAGCGGCGTTCGTCGAGATATCTGCAAATCGTATCTAAAAATAATCGGTCGGGCGCGGGCGCGTCCGGCTGTTTCGGGTCGTAACGCGGAATGACCATCACTGTTATCGCGCCCGGCGCGTCGCCCGGTTCGTTCGGCGAAAATTCAGGATTAAAGGTCGGGATAATTTCGGCGCGACCGAGCAGCACGCCGGGCGTTCGCCAGACAATCGTTTCAAAATCCGCAACCGTCACGAGCCGCTCGCGGTGCTGCAAAAATCTGGTGATTTGCTTTTCGCCGTCCAGCACATTTTCGGAATCCGCGCCGCCCCAAGTGCGAATCGGATTCGACACTTTTACGCCGGCTGGCAAAACCGGACTGGAATTAATCGCGCCCGCGCCGACATTGCCCGAAATTCCCGCGCCGTAATCGTATAAAACGCTGATGCGTGCTCCCGATGGCGGACGCTGCCCGTGAATTCCGTCGCCGAAACGAATTTCTCCGGCTTCCGGGTTGACCGCGAAAACTTTGGCAGACGCGGTTTGTCCTTTTCTCGCGCCTGGCGGCTGCCGCAAATCCGTGGCGACGACTTCTGCGCCCGCTGCCAGCAAATCGTCAATTTCCTTCCATTCTTCGGTCAGCGTTCCGACGGTGACAAATAAACGTATCGAACGCGGCACGATTGGCGAGCGCGAAAGTTTTATCGTCTGGTCGGGTTCGCCCGTGCCGTCGGCTGTAATTTCGTTGGCGACCCTAGTGCGCTGCGAAACCGCTGCCGCGTTAATGCCGATCCACAAAAAACGAAAGTTAAAAGCCTTGGAAGTCGCCCGCAATCTGAGCCACGTAATCAAACGCTCGTCGAGTTTGGTATCTTCGAGCGTCGGCGGAAAATCGTCCGCGCCGAGTTCGAGCGGTTCGAGATTTGACCAGGTTTTTAAATCTTCTTCACCGGGCAAAGCGATTTCAACCACGCCCGGCTGGTTCAAAACGTCGGTCGTCGCCCGCGCGTCGAGCGGTTTATATTCCGGTTTGCGGAGATTCGCCGCCGCCGGAAGCGTCCATTCCGGGTTCGGTTTTTTCGGCATTTCGTATGACAGCCACGAAGAATTTTGGGCGTTCGCCTGTTGTCCGCCCGGACGCAAAGCGAGCGAAGTTTCATCGAGCGCGGGAACGATTCCCAAACTCAAAGTTTTATTGGCAATCAATTTTCTAATTTCTTTCGGGTCTTCGTTCTCTTTGGCGAGCAGCGCGACCCAAACGGAATTATCAATCGTGTCTTCCGCCAGCGAAACGCCCGCTTCGTTTTTGCCGTCGAGCAGAGCCGTTTCGTAAAGTTGAAAGTCAATCGTATTTTCGAACGGCGCGCCCTGAAACGAAGCGTAAAGCTGGCGGTAATAATCCTTGACTTCCGCATTCTCGTTTTTCAGAGGGCGTTTGAAATAAACTTTTCCTTCAATCGGCAAAACGTCCAAAGCGCGAGCGGTGCGAAACGGCACTTGCCCCGCGCTGACTTCCATACCCGAATCGAGCAGGATAATTTGCGGCAACCCGCGCTCATTGGTAAAAGCGACAATTCCCTGCGCTGAAGTCGCCGGATTTAACGGGATGCCGAGCAGCTGCAAAAATTTCAGCCGGTTGCGTTCGGGAATCAGATTGGCGCGATAAAGCAAACTTTCCGTCATAAACGCGAACACTTCAACCAGCGTCACGCCCGGATCGCTGCGGTTAAAATTCGTCCATTCGGGATTGTGAACCGGAATCCGCAGCAGTGCTTCATCAAGTAAATCCTGATAGCGTCGGTCGTCAATTTTCGGAATTTGGATCGGCATATTTAATATAAAGAAAATAATTTTAACCGCTCAACGAAACGGTTAAACTGACGCGTTCGGAAATTTGCGTCGCCACGAGTTGATAATTGATAACGGCAATCGCGGCTTGCGCGTCCTGCGCGTCCGGTTCGACTTCGACTGTTTGGACGACGATGCGCGGTTCCCATTCCGCCAGGGCTTTCGTAATTCGGTCACGAATCAATTGTCTGGTCGTCGCCGTGTTCGGCTCGAATAAAAAGCGGTTCAAACCGCCGCCGAATTCGGGCAGATGCAGGCGTTCGCCCAATTCGGTCAGCAAAATAATCTGGATTGATTCGCGGATATTCGCTTCGCCTTCTGACCAGACGACGCGCCCGTCCGCCCCGACGCGCGGCGGGAAACCGATGCCTTTTCCGAGTATCTTCCCCGCGTTATTCATTTTTTGATTTCAAGCCCGGCAGCGGGAAGCAAACGATAAAAAACGGCAGCCAGCGAAAAATAAAATCGAGCAGGCTGACAATAATCATCAGTAAAATCAACGCGCAAATCGTAATAATCGGAATCGAGAGCGAACACATCATCCCGATTGAAACGCCGCTGCCGTCTTTACAGCCGCCCGCGTCGGGAACGCTCAAATCTTTGTGCAGCGGGAACGGCAAAACCGAACGAATCAAATCGCCGAGCGTAATTCCTTTCATCCGGTTGACCTGCCCACAAAGCAAATCCGACATCATAAAAGCCGTGTTTTTATTGAACTTCCGCAAGCCCGCCGGAGTCGGGTCAATCGGCAGCGCGATACGAATCGGACGCGCCGGAGCGTCGGGGTCAAAAAAACCGGCGATTTGAAATGCTTTGGTCGGCTGACTCAAAATCGGCGGCTCAATCGCGCCGCACAGCGGACGTTCATAAACGCAGCGCAACAGAAAAAAACCTTCACGCATATCCATCGGCGTTTGCGAAGCCAGCGGCAGCATTTGCAAAGGCTGATTCGGCGCGGCGGTCGGCAAAGCGGCTTCGACCAATTGCGCGATTTTGTTCACCTGGTCTTCACCGGCAAAGTTTCCGCTGCTAAAATCGGTCGGCGTGATGGCGACGGCTTGATTAGTCAAAACGGTTTTCAATGAAAATTTCAAATCGGCAAGCGGAAATAAAAAATTTGGATAAAGCGAATCGGGCGCGTGGCGATTGTAGGAAATCACGACCGTTTCGAGATTTTTTTCGATTTGTCCGGCGGCTTGCGCGTTTGCCGGTTTGACCGCCAGCAATGCGTTTTTCAACGAACGCTCGACCTGCTCGGTTTCATAGTCCGCTTCGTCTGCTAAATCAATCGCAAAACCCTCGTCCAAAGTCGTGTTTGTCAGGACGTTAAAAAGATTCGTTTCCGCCGCGTTCAACGCGGACGCATTCGCCGGATTGTTGAGCGCGTTCCAAACCCGCGTGACGTTCGCCGCTAAAAAATTGGCAAAATCCAGCAGAATCAACCACGAAATCGTCTGCATCTGTTCGCGCGAATTTTTAACAATATCTTTTTGCGCGGCAATGGCTTCCGCATCGCTGCCGCTCGAATCGGCGAGCGCGGTTCGGGCGTGCGAAGCCGTCTGCAAAAGACTTTTCCAGGGATCGCGGAATTGCGAACGCATCAAAATCACCCGCGAATCGGCAATCGAATCAACAGCCGCGCCGTTTGCCCCAACCGTCGAAGCATCGCCCGCCGCCAGATAAGCCTCGCGTTTTCCGGCGGGAATTACTCCGGCGTAAAGTTTGCGCCGCCGACCGTCGTCCTCGTTAAAATTGACGGCGAAAAGCGGCAACTGCTCCTCGCCTTCGACGAGCGCGTTTTCATTTAAAACTCGTTTCCATTTCGCGCCTCGGTCGGTCATCACAAAGGCGTATTCTTCCCAACTCGCATCCAAATCAGGCAATTTATCGTTGATTCGCAGCGCGCCCGGCGGAAACAGACGGCGCAGAACGTAGGAAACTTTTTCTTCGCGTTCGTTGTTCGGAATTTTGTCGGGCAAACCGGGACGCTCACAAACCAGACACGCCGAAATCAAATAAAATCGCTGGTGCGCGGGCTGATAAAGTTTGAGCGGCTGGCTCGCTTTCGCCGAAGCAAACTGCGTAAATTTATTTGAAGTCCGAATCAATCCGCCGATTTTTTCCCGTCTCCGCGCCGCATTCAATCCGAGCCGTTTTATATTGCGGGCAAACGCCGGGACAGATTCTGTTGCGTCCGCCGACGGCGCAACGCCGCGCCAGGTTTCAGGCATCGCCGCGTATTGCCCCAAACGCTGCGGGTCATTGGCGAGCATCTGCAAAAAATCGTCCATAAAAGAATCGGTCGTAAAACGCAGAACTGCCGGGCGGTTTAGTTCTTCGCGCCGAACCGCCGCCGAACTCGAACCAAGTGCGTTTTCCCACAATGGCGACGGCGCAGTCCATTGAATCGTTTCTCTCATAACTTCAATCCTCTCACCAGATATTTCCCGCGCCCGGCGTGTAAGACGCGCTGATGATGCTGTTGCAGATAACCGTGTCAGCTTGCACTACGCCGCTGAATTTCGACATTCCGGCGTTGACCGTCACCATTCCGGCAGAAACTTCGACTTGCGAAGCGTTGACCGTTACTTTCGCTGCCGCCATGACGGTGATTCCGCTCGTTTCCAGTTTGATCGCACTCCCATTGCTGTCCACGATTTCAACTGCGCCCGGACCGTCTTTCAAAGTAATTTTCTGTCCGCCCGGCGTTTCGAGAATCATTTTTTCCTGCCCGTCTGCATCGTCGAGCGTAATTTTCACGCCGTTGCGCGAGCGCAAAACCTTTTTGTGATTTTTCCCTGCGCCGTCCATTTTTTCCGGCGGCGCGTCTCTGCCGTTCCACAAACAGCCGACGACGTATGGACGGCGCGAATTGCCCGCTTCAAACGCGATTAAAACTTCATCATTCACGTCCGGCACAAACCAACTGCCGCGATTGTTGCCGCCCATCATCGTCGCCAAACGCGCCCAAGCCTCGTAACGCGAACCGTCGGTATCGGGCGACCACGGCAAAGAAATTTTCACTCTGCCCTGCCCGTCCGGGTCTTTAATATCCGTTACCAACGCGGGAAAAACGCCATACCAGCGACCGCCCAACCCGTGCGGCACACGCTCTTCGACAGTTGTTTCGATTACGGTTGTTTCCAGCATTTTTGTTTTTTAACCAATCGAATAAAATTTTTCCAGAGTCTAGGAACTGCTTGCCTGATATTATTCTTGGTTTTTACTTTTGCCTTTTACCTTTTTACTTTTGCCTTTTGCTTTACTGCCCGATGCCAAGCCGTTCGGCGCGAAATTCGGTGCGAAAACCTTTTACGTTATCAAAAATATGAGCGATTTCCGCCACGTAATACTTGCCGTTGAATAATTTTCCCAGCCCGTCGAGTTCGACGAACGCGCCGACGCGCAATTTCGCGTTCGGTTCGGCGACTCCGCGACCGACGACGAATTGTCTGGCAATCGTTTTCATAAAACTTTCCGCCGCCTCCTGCGCTTCCAGATTGCCGAGCGGAACCGTGTGAACGAGCGATTCCTTTCGTTCGCCAAATGCAGTTTTCAAAATGCTGATGCCGCTCGTATCGCCTCCGAGTTCGCCGGAAATTGCCGACTCCGACGCTTCGTTTTTAATTGCTTCTTTGCTCGAAACGTCCCAGCCTGCCGCGACAACGCTCGTCCGCTGGTTTGCCAAATCAGCCAACACGCGAAACTCGCGCATTTCCGCTTTGTATTTCAAAGAAAATTTCGCGCCGCGACGGTTCGCGCGGGTTTTGACGTTCAATTCTTTATCTTTCAACCAGATTTCGGCATCAATGAGACGCGCCCGCTCGCGCAAAAAAGCCAAATCGCTTTGATTAATCTGCGCGATTATTTTATGCGTCGCGCCGCTTACATCAATCGCCGGAGTCAAATTGTGTTCACCGGCGATCTTTTTAAAAACGTCCGCGTCTGACATATCCTCGAATGAGCGCGTCCGGCGCGTCATCCGCAGATTTTGCAAAGCATCTTCCGCCAGCACCGCGATTTCCGGTGATTGTCCTTCGGGATAATTCGCTTCGAGAGCCGTGATTTTGCCTTTGAAAATTTCATCAGCGGCGATTTTCACCTGAAATTCTTTGCCGAATTCGAGCGTTTTGCGGTCAAAATAAAGAAAATCAATCGAATTGTCCTTCGGTCCCCAATTGCCGAATTTCGCTTCGCAGCGATACAGCCCGTTGGTTTTTTCAACGATCAAAAGATAATTCAGCCCGCCGACAAGCGGTGAGTTTTCCTGACCGTCAATTAAAATCGTCGGTCTGGCGACGCTGATTCCGGTTATCGAATCCAAAGGCATTTTTTCTCCGTCAGTGCGCCGCGATTCTTTCTAATCTTTCCATCCGGCGTTCCAGCATTTGCTTCATTTCGTAATCGGTCATTTCCGATTTTTTCCCGGAACTCGCGCCTGCTTTTTTGTCAGGCGTTTGGCTTTCCTCCGCTGGCGGCGCAGGCGTAACTTCAAATTCGTTGATGACGACCGGCATAATTTTTTACTCTGTCCCGAAACTGGTTTGCGCCGCAACTCCTGAATCATTCAACAGCGGAACGCCGCCGATGCTGCCCGATGCGCTGGCTTTGGCGTTCATATCGAGCAGTTGACCAACTTGCAGATTGCGCGGATTTTCGATTCCGTTCGCGGCGGCGATTGACTGCCAATCGCCGCCCTTACCTTGATTCGCCGCCAGATTCTGCACTGTCGCGCCCGCTGGCGCGGCGGTCAGCGGGCGAGTTCCCGGCAGCGGCAGCGGTGACGCAGATTCTTTGGGAAACTTATACTGATCAATTTTTTGCTGGCTCAGATTCATCGTCATACTCGCCCGCAAAGGGATTCCCTCATTTGAAAAAAACTCCAGCGATTCTTCGAGCGATTCCATCAAACCGTCGAACTGAAACGAACCCCAGATAAACCGCACGCCGGGCGGAATGAATTTTTTGGCATCTTTCGGGTCGGGTTTCGGCGTGATAAAATGCGTGATTTTCTCGGTCATTTTTCGCACGTCATTGACTGCTTCGCCTTCCTGCGGAGCGTTGACATCGAACCACAACTGCACGGCGAGTTTGGTCGTTCCCGCGCCGACAAACTGCTGCGCCGGACTGCCGCGCTGGTCGCCCGCGCCTTCCGGCGATTGGATTTGATTGGCAAAACTGACCTTTAACTGTTCGGGATTGAACTGCACGGCGACTTTCAAAGTCGGCGCGGCTTCAGGTTTCGCCAGGTCAATCTGCTGTAATTCGGCTTTGACTAATTTGACTGAAGCGGGCATATTTTTTTCTTAACTTCCGAGTTTTAATTCCATTGATTCATAAGCAAGCTGAAATTCTTCAATCGCTACGCCGCCGTCTTTGGCGTTGAGCGGCGGAGCTTTCAATTTGACGGGAATGCAGCGCGACAATAAAAATCTTGCTTTGACTCGTTTGTCGGTCGAAAAAATAACGACTTCGGCATCGGCGCGCGTTTCGGGATTGGTCTGCATCAGCTCGACCCATTTCCACAAATCGAAAGTTTCGGTCATTCCGCGTTTGAGCGTCAGCGAGCTGTAATTCATCGGTCCGGTCAAACGAATTTGCCTGCCGTTGTTGCCGCCTTCACGAATCGTTTTAACTTCCATCGTCATTTCCAAACCGTCGCACTCGGCAAAAGCCGCGTCGCAAATCTGCATCGCTACGCCTTCGACTTTAATTTCCACGGCGAAATTAAAAGCCATAAACGGGTAATTTACTTTTTCATTCGTCGGCGGATTGCTCATTGTTAAAGTTTGCTGAAATTGCCAATTAAAAAGTTTCCGTCACGCTTCCGCGCCCGTCCGCCTGAATCAGCCTGACGTTGACGAATTTCAGCGGCAAAGACGGCGCGACGCGCAGCTCGACGATAAAACGTCCCTGTTCGACGCTCTGCGGGTTATTCAAAAATTCGCTGACCGAAACTTGATACGAATTCGCCGGAGTCGTTCCGGCAAACGCGCCGCGCGCAAACATAAAGTCGAGCAACGCGGAGAAACCGCGCTGCACCTGACGGCGAAAACGCTCGTCGTGCGGCTCGAAAACATATTCCGCGCCGTGTTTCAAAGCCAATCTCCGCAGAAGACTCAAAAGCCGACGAACGTTGATCGAGCGCAAATCCGATTCGTCGCTCAAAGTATCCGAGTCCAAAACCATCAAGCCGGTCGGCTCGTGCCGGACGAGATTGATTAAACCGTCCTGAAAATCCAGAAAACTTTCGCGCGGAAAAGTTTTCGCCAAACCCAAAACGCCCTGCAAAACTTCGTTAGCGGGCGCGATCCACGCGCCGCGCTGCGCCGCCCGCCGCGCCATCACGCCGCACGTCGCGCCGCACGCCGGAATGTTCCGCACCGATTCAAAATCGTCGTCGAGCATCATCAGCCACGGATGATAAATCGCGCCGAAACTCAAAGCCGCTCGTGCTTCGTCCTGACTGAACGGTTCAACATCGGCGTTCGGCGCGGCAAAACCTCTGGTCGTTTTCAGCCGCGCGGCGTGATTGATTGCCGCTTCTTTTTCATAGTGTTCGGGCAAATCCAGAACGGCGAACAAATCGCCGCGCGCCGCGCACATTCTGAGCAGAGCCGTCTGCACCGCCAACAAAACATCCGGTTTGTATTCAGCGGTTTGGTTAGCGACCCAATTTTCCGCCGCCGGAATTCCGATTGCCAAACCGATTGACCAATCGCTGAATTCGCTGCCGATTTCGGCGCGAACACGGTAATAATAAAAACCCGCCGCACGCCCGGAAATTAAAAAGTTTTTTTGCTTGCCGCGATAAATTTCCTGCGCGAACTGAAAATTCGGCGTTGCCGATTCTTCCAAAACGAACGTCAAAGATTCGTTTTCTTCGGCGTATTTCCACTGCAAAGTGTATTTTCCCGCCGAAACTTTTTCTTCTTTGACTTCTAAATCCGTCGGTATTTCGAGGACGCGAATTCCGCAGTCTAAAAAATTTCCCCACAGCGGTTGGCTGACGCTTTTCACATCGGAGTTTCGGCAATCCTGAAAAGTCCACCATTCGGGACGCAAAGGCGCGGCGGAGATCGGCGGCGACAAAATCGTCTGGTCGTTTTTCTGCTGCGCCCAACCCAAATGCAGCGCGTCCGGCACAGCGACAATCGTCGCTTCTTCCAAAGACAAATTCGCGTAACGCGGTTCGGTCGGCTGACCTGCGGGCGCGAATTTGACGATTGTTTCCGGCGCGAGTGCCGAATGAATTCCCCAAAGCGGACGCGGGCGCGGACTCAAATATCTGATAAATTCCGCTTCGTTCAAAAGATTATTTAAGCCCGTATTTTTTATATCTTCATCAAGAAAAAGCGTTTCGTCGAAAACTTCCAATCCGTCGCGCTGAAGTTTTGTTCCCGGCACAGTCGCCGCGCCGAGATAATTTTCGGGAAAAGCGGTGGGAAAAAGCGGAAAATAAAACGCCCTTCGGTCGCCGTTTCCGGCAAGCGGAAAAGTCGCCGCTTCGCCCGTCTGCGTCCAATCGGGAATCTCTGAAAACTTCGTGCTTTTTTCTTCCGACAACCGATATAAGTTTTCGTCGGTCGGCAAATTTCCCCAAAATCGTCGGTGATTGCCGTTAAAAGCCAAATCGCTCAATTTAACGAAAGACTGTTCGCCGCGTTCGATCCACAACTCAAAAGCCAGCCGTTCGACGGTCGGCGTTGAGTTCGGCTCGGAAACATTTTGCGGACAAAAAACCGCGCGACAGGTAACTTCGACTGATTCTCGCTCGCCCGAATCGTTGACGTTGACCGTTTCAACTTGCAGACAAAGCGTTTTGTTCTCAAATTCCGTTACTAACAAACTTCCGGCAGTCGGCGATTTTGACTGGGGCAAATCTTTAAATTTAAGTTTGATTTTCGGCGAACCAGATTCGTTTTTCGGTGTTTGAAATTTCAATTCAGCCGGATGAATCGTCAAAAAATCGGCGGTCGAAAAATCCGTCGCAGGCGGATTTTTCCGCTGCGTCCAGAGTTTGACCGAAACATTTCCCGACGGCGCGGGCGAAGCGGCAACAGTCAAATTTTCCAGCCAAACGAAACGCTCGGACGCGATTTTTACAATTAGTTTTCCGGCAGTCGGCGCAATCGGCGGCGATTGTTTTTCCGCGTCGGCGGCGAACTCGTCTGCCGCCATTAACAAAACCAGGTTTTCATCGGGAAAAGTAAATCGCAATAGCTCGCCGATGACAATCGGATCATTGGCGGGAACTTCCAACGTGGTGATTTTTTGCTCGCCGGATTTTTCCAATTTGTGAAACTTGACCGTCCGCGAAAGCGTCGCCGTGCCAATTCGAAAATCGTCCGACCAACTTCCTCTTGAACGCGCTCGCGCGAACGCCGGAGACATATCGGAAATTTGCCCGTCGGCGAAATGAACACTTGCCAAACCCGCGAGCGGAAAGAAATTTTCAGCGGCTCGATTAAGCGGATTTTCCTCGGTCGTCCGCATTCGTGCCGTGCGAATGACCCAACAGCGTTTGCCGCCGTTACGGAAAAACGCCCGCACGGTCGGCGGCAGAAACGCGTGAATCGTTTCGCCTTTTTCCCGACTCCAAACGAGCGGCAAATCGCGCCCGAAAATTCGATTAAACTGCTCTGCCGATTCGAGCGCGACCGGAATTCCAATCGGACCCGACGCGGCAAAGCCGACGAACAGCGCGACATCCATTCGCGGCAAAATGTTTTCCCGCGAAGCGGTTTGCGCCTCGAATCGAAAGCCGGGCAGACGACGGATTTTTTGATTGGTTGACACTATCGGTGTTTTTTAACGACTGATTAATTAAGCCCGCAAGCCCGCACGCGCTTTTGAGCGCGAACCGATGACCGGCATTTTACTTTCGCCTGAATCTCTTATTCCATTTCCAAACGTTCGTAAGTCAGCGTTAATTCTTCCATTGCTACGTCCGTGCCTTTGGCGTTCATCGGACCGCTGACATATTTGATGATGCGAGCGTTGAGCAGCCGCCAGGTCAAAACCGGCGACGTATTTGTTTTATCTTCGCTCATTAAATTGACCGTTACGTTGCGAACGCCGTTGGTCGTGCCGTTGCGGATGTCGTTCAGCCAGCCGTATAAATCTAAAACGCCGATTGCGCCGCGCTTGAGCGTGACATCGCTGGCTTTGTTTAAGCCCGTGATTTTGCGGACGTTGTTGGTCGGTTCGTTGCCGTTGCGATATTCGACGACGGTCATTTCCATCCCGATATTGCTGCACTCCTGAAACCCGGCGCGAATGCCCTGTCCCAAATCAACCGTGAAATTAAACTGCGGATACGGATTTACTCTTTCAGTTGCCATTTCTTCTCCTCACTTAAACTTTTCTGTCCGCCGTCCATTGCCCGATGCGGAAAATTACAAATTCAGCCGGTTTGACGACCGCCACGCCGATCAGACAAACGAGTCGTCCGTTGTCTAAATCGTTCTGCGTCATCGTCGAACGGTCGCAGCGCACGAAATAGGATTTTTCCGGTTTGTCGCCTAAAAGCGCGCCGGAAACCCATTCGTTATAAAGAAAATCCTGAATCGTCAAACGAACATTTGCCCAGAGAGCTTCACCGTTCGGCTCGAAAACCGCCCACTGCGTTCCGCGATCAATCGAGCGTTCGAGATAAGCGAAATAGCGGCGCAGATTGACGTATTTCCATTCCGGGTCGGAACTCGTCGT
>CBDUBY010000096.1:0-12502 GCA_965365505.1 uncultured Pyrinomonadaceae bacterium
GGCTAAGTTAAATGCAGTTTATATATTGCGTCCGATAATGTCTTAAAGTTACAATTTAGATTAATTTTGCAAAGGGAATTTTTTACATTAGTTACTTTATAGTAAATCAAATTTATTACTCTAATATGTAATACGAATATATAGAACCGTCATGAGCTTTGCTATCTCAATTGTTAAAAATAAACATTTTGATGTTTCTCAAATACTTGACATTCAAGTTGAAGGTAATCTCTCTAAATGGTCGGCTGAAGATTATAAAAATGAAATTATAAGAAACGACTCGATACTTTTAGCGGCAAAAAACAACGGCGAAACTGTTGGATTTCTGCTGGCTCGTTTCGTTGGTACTGCCACTGAAACGATAGAATATGGAGAATTAGACATCTTAAACTTTGGCGTCTTCAAGAAATTTCGAAAACAGGGCGTTGGCAATCTGCTGTTTGAATATCTCTTAGATAAGTTCAACGAAGACGGTTTAAGATCAATTTGGCTTGAAGTTCGCGAATCAAATGTTGAAGCTATCCGTTTTTATAAAAATAGAGGATTTAGGGCAATTCAAACGAGACGGAACTTTTACCGGCAGCCGCTGGAAAACGCAATCGTAATGAAATGGTTACAGAAACCCGCCGACCGTAAAATTTTCAACAAAACTTGATTCAAAAACCATTATTGCGATAACATCTTTAATCATAACTTGAAGCCGAAATGAAGCATAAATTTTGCGCCTTGAGTTGTGGCAAAAAACCTATTCGGAGAGGAAGTTGAAAATTATGGATATGACGACAATTGATCCGGTCAGAGACGAATTGATAAAAGTAAATCAAAACTTCAGAGATTTGGTCCAGCAGCATCAAAATTACGAAAAGCGGTTGAACGAATTAGCTGAACTGACCTACCCGAACGACGACGAATTATTAGAGGAAACCACTCTTAAAAAGAAAAAGCTCAATGTGAAAGACGAAATTTATGCAATAATGCAGGATTACTCTAAATCGCATTGAGCTTTTAAATTTTGAAATTTTACAATTTAGATTATAAATCAATGAAAAAAATCCATTGATTTATAATCTATTTTTTGTTATTGGCAGTCCTCACCGAGTGAATAAGCGAAGATTCCGCGCCGTGTCGTATAAACCAACAGATTTTTTATTTGGACTGACTCTCCCGTAAAAAAGTCGTCGCCTTCGAGAGTTATTTTGTTAACTAATTTACCGCTGCTCAGTTCGAGAACGAAGGCTGCGGGTTCATCAATCGAGCTAATAATTATATTACTGTTTTTAATCTGCGGTTCGGCGGCGACTCTGCCCGGCAATCTTCTTTTCCAGATTAATTTACCGTTTGTTTCTGAAACCAAATAAACGAAATTATCAAAAGAACAAATCAAAAGTCCCTGCGCGGTGAGTAAAAGATTGGATATTTCCGCCCCTTGCCGTAGATTCCAGATTTGCTTGCGCTTTTTTTTGTTCAGAGACCAAACCTTTCCTTTTCGGTCGCCAATTACTAAATTGTTTTCATTGGCGTCTTCCGTAAACACCGCTGATGGTTCGTTAACTTCGAATTTCTGAAGTGTTTTTCCGTCCTTTAAAGATAAGTATGTAATTTTTTTGTTAACCGTCCCCAAAATAATTTCAGTCGTCTTTTTCAATGGTCGGGCGGACAAATTGCTTTCAAGACTACTCATCCATAATAACTGTCCATCGCCTTTAGCCAGAGAGTAGATTATGCCGCTGGTAAGGATAATTGCCACGGAATTATCCGTATCATACAGGTAAGCTTTACTTGATTGAGCTGTTTCAAATTGCCAGCGCGTAATGCCGGTTAATTTATCGAGCGAATACAAAACCAAATTCTCCTTTTCGCTGACCGATTCGTCCGGCTTTCGAGCAACAATATATATATTTTCTTTATCAACTAAAATAACGGACACAATATTTCCACCCAGAGATGATTCCCACAACTTCCCAATTGTGTCGGTATTTATAGCAACTAAATTACCGTCTAAAGATGACAAATATAAACTCGAATCATTATCGGACGCAAGTGTGGTAATTTCCGATTCTCCCGAAGAGTAAAACCAACATTTATTAAAAATCGGTACGCTATTTTGTAATGTTCTTTGAGGCAATTGCGGATAAATTGTCAGACAAAAAATCATTAGCGCTATCGGTTGAATTGCCGCTGAAAAATTTATTCGCAGACGTTTTTGCAGGTTATCCATTCTGATATTATAATTAGCGTGAAGCTCAAATCATAGATTGTGAATTCACCTCTGTGGATGAAAATTCCGAAGGCTTGAGTTTGCCGTAAATTTAACAAATTGTTGGAGAGAAATTAAATGTCATTTAATAAAGTAATTGTTGTCGGAAATTTGGGACGCGACCCGGAATTACGCTACACGCCGCAGGGAACAGCCGTTTGTAGTTTTTCGGTTGCCACCAGCGAAAAAAGACGCGATAAAGCGGGCGAGTTCCAAGAGTTGACGACCTGGTTTCGGGTGACGCTTTGGGGCAAGCAAGCCGAAGTCGCATCGAAATATCTAGTCAAGGGCAAACCCGTCTACGTCGAAGGTCGGCTGCGCGTCGAAGAATACACCGATCGTGACGGCAAAAGCCGCTACAGTCTCGAACTGAACGCATCGGATATGCAGTTTATCAGCGGCGGGCAAAATGAAAGTCATCACGCGGATTCAAACTCGGAGAACGATTTTTCACAAGCAAATGATTTTCAGTCAAACACCGATAGCCCCGCCGCACCGAATGATGAAGACATTCCTTTCTAATTTTATAACTTAGAAAGAGTTATGGAGAGTTTATGATGAAACCTCAAATCCATCATAAACTCTTTTTTTCGGCGGAAATTGCGGAAATCTCCGTTTTCAATTTTTCAAATCCACTCGCCCATTTTTCTGAACTTGTCATAACGCGACTTTTGCCTTTGTCCATCGCTTAATTCGGAAACCTCCGCCAAATTCTTTGTCAAAACGCTTTTCAATTCATCGGCAATTTTTTCAAAAGAATTTTGATTTGCTGAATTTTCGACCGGAGAAATTTTCCATTCAGAAGGCTCTTTAATTATTTCATCAATCAAGCCGAAACTCATTAAATCATCGGCGGTCAAACGTAAACTTTCCGCCGCTAACCCGGCTTTGGCAGCATCTTTCCACAAAATCGCCGCGCAGCCCTCGGGCGAAATCACCGAATAGACGGCGTTTTCCAGCATTAAAATCCGATCGCCGATGCCAATCGCCAGCGCCCCGCCCGAACCGCCTTCACCCAGCACGACCACTAAAATCGGAATTTTCAATTTCGCCATCTCGCGCAGATTAAAAGCGATTGCTTCCGCTTGTCCGCGCTCTTCCGCATCAATGCCCGGGTAGGCTCCTGGCGTATCTATAAAAGTAATAACCGGTCGCTTGAATTTTTCCGCCAGACGCATCACACGCAGAGCTTTTCGATAGCCCTCCGGCTTCGGCATCGCAAAATTTCTGAAACGTCGCTGATTGGTATCCCGCCCTTTCTGCTGCCCTATGACGGCAATTTCCCGCTCCGCGATTTTGGCGAAACCGCAAACAATGGCGGCATCATCAGCGTAACGACGGTCGCCGTGAATTTCGACGAACTCGGTGAAAATCGCCGTCAGTAAATCCATCGTGTAGGGTCTTTCAGGATGTCTCGCCAACTGTACGCGCACGAGCGCGTTTTTGTCTTTATCTATCTTTGACATTTTTTCTACTTCCTCTTCTGCTCGCGTTTTTTTTTACAAAACCGGATCGTTAAAATCTTTTACAACACCCATCGAACCCGGCAGCCTTTTTCCTTCAGTTCATTCTCGAGGCGACTGGTTCCCTGAATTCGTATGACGGGCGAGTTCATCTTTATTTTTATTCCGGACTCCAAAGGAAAATTAAAATACACTTCACAATTTCCTCTGTTTTTGTTCAAAATTGTGACCAGTTCCTCAAGATAGGTTTCGCTAAAGTCCCGGCTCTGCACGTCTATCGCCAGGCTTCTGGCTTTGAGCGGCACCGCGTCGGCGATTTTTTTCGCTTCATCCAGAATGATTGTGATTTCCTGTCCTTCGGTAGATTCGACCCGCCCGTCAACAATTAAAAGTTCGCCGTCCTTCAAAACTTCCGAATACTTTCCGTAGGCTTCCGACCATGCCAGGCATTTTACGCCCGATGATTGGTCTTCGAGCTTAAAAATACAAAAGCGATTGCCTTTTTTACTGTATTTGACTTGCAATCCGGTCGCAATTCCGGCAAGCGTGATTCGTTCGCCCGGTTTAATTTCTTCGTAATCGGCGACATTGATAATTTTCAAATCCTGTAGAATCGCTTTATAATCGTCCATCGGGTGATTAGACAGAAAAAAACCGATTGCCGCTTTTTCCTGGTTCGCCAGTTCGATTGGCGACCACGGAGCGACGGTCGGCAATTCGATTTCCAGTATCGAATGACTTTCAGTATGCCCGCCGAAAAGTCCGGTTTGTCCCTTTTCCTTATCGTTCCAAACTTTCTGCCCGTATCCGAGCGCGCCGTTAATTCCGGCGAAGAGCTGCGCCCGCCAGAGATTAATCGTCGAGCCGGTCGGCATCATCGTATCGAACGCGCCGGAGGTAATCAAACTTTCGTATGCCCGCTTACCGACTGCTCCCTGACTGACCCGCACGGCAAAATCATATATGGAAGCGAACTTACCATCTTTGCGCGCTTCTATGACAGCCTGCACGCTCGCCGCCCCAATGCCTTTAATCGCAGTCAGACCAAATCTAACCGCATTCTCTAGAGGCGTAAAATCAGCATCGCTCTCATTGATGTCCGGCGGCAGCAATTTCAGACCGAGGCTGCGCAGTTCATTCGAGTATTTGTAAACTTTTGTCGTATCGTCGGCTTCGTTCGATAAAACAGCCGCATAAAAATAAGCGGGATAATGCGCCTTAAGATATGCAGTTTGAAATGCTAAATAAGCATATGCGACGCTATGACTGCGGTTAAATCCGTAGTCGGCGAACTGCGCCATTAAATTAAAAATTTCGGCGGCTTTCTCTCGCTTGATGCCGCGCGCGACCGCCCCGCCGACAAACTTTTCCTCGTGCAGCGCCATCTCCTCGCGTTTCTTCTTTCCCATCGCCCGGCGCATCATATCAGCTTCGCCCAAGGTATAGCCGCCGAGTTTCTGGGCGAGCTGCATAATTTGCTCCTGATAAACCAAAATCCCGTAGGTATTATTCAAAATCTCTTTCATCTGCGGCACGATATACTGCACTTTCTTTTCGCCGCGATGCCTGGCAATAAAATCATCTACCATTCCGCCGTCGAGCGGTCCGGGACGATAGAGAGCGTTTAAGGCAGCTAAATCTTCCAGTTCTTTGGGCTTTAAGCGGCGGCAGATTTCCTGCATTCCCGACGATTCAAATTGAAAAATTGCCTCTGTTCGACCGTCGCCGAACAGTGCCATCGTCTTTTTATCATCCAGCGAAACACTGCTCCAGTCTATTTCTACGCCGGTTTTCTGTTTAAGAGTTTTTAAGCAATCGCTTATAATGGTTAAAGTGGTTAAAGCAAGGAAATCCATCTTAAGCATCCCGACTTTCTCCAAATCATTCATCGTGTATTGGCTGGTCAATTCGTTTTTACCCGAAACCGAAACCGGCACTAACTCATGAAGCGGTTTCGGCGAGATGACCACGCCCGCGGCGTGAACCGACGAGTGGCGGGCGCAGCCTTCAAGCCGTCGGGCTAAATCCACCAGTTTTTTTACTTCCGCGTTCGTTTCCATCGCCTGTCGCAAATCGGCAACTTGTTCGAGTGCCTGCGAAATGCTGATGTTGCGCCCGCGCACCGGCGGCGGCAGAAGTTTAGCGACTTTTTCCACGTCGCTGTAAGGCATATTCAAAGCTCGCCCGACATCTTTAATTGCCGCTTTGGAGGCGAGCGTTCCGAAGGTGATAATCTGGCATACCGATTCGCGCCCGTAAAATTCCGTGACGTGGTTGATGACTTCGCCGCGTCCGCGAACGCAGAAGTCAATATCAATATCCGGCATCGAAATTCTTTCGGGATTCAAAAATCTTTCAAAAAGCAGATCGTATTCGAGCGGGTCAACGTCCGTAATCTCCAGGCAATACGCGACCAGCGAACCTGCCGCCGAACCGCGTCCTGGTCCTACTGGAATTTCTTTTTCCCTCGCATATCTGATAAATTCCCATACGATTAGAAAATAGCCGGGAAACTCCATATTTTTGATGGTGGCAATTTCCCGTTCGATACGTTTGTGATAATCGTCAATTGTATATTTCAACTTGCCCGCCGCCCGCAGCGGATTCCAGACTCGATCATTTCGCGCCGCGAAACCGTCCATCACGACTTTTTCAAAATACTTGTCGGTCGTCTTGCAGTCGACATCGGCGGGTATCGGAAAATTTGGCAGAGTCAAATTATTTCCTTTCGGAAATTCGACCCGGCATTGTTCAGCAATTTTGATAGTGTTTTCCAGTGCTTCGGGCATTTCGTCGCCGAAAACATCCCACATTTCCTGTGCCGTCCGCAGGTGAAAATGCGAGCTGCCCATCTGGGTTCGAGTGCCGTCGGTAATGGTTTTTCCTTCGCCGATACACATCAAAATTTCGTGCGCCAGCGCGTCTTCCGGCGTTAAATAATGCGATTCGTTGGCGGCGACCAGCGGAATGCAGACTTTTTTGGCAAGTTCTACTAAATTCTTTCGAATCTTTTTTTCTTCCGGCAAATCGTGATCTTGAATTTCGATATAGAAATTTCCGTCGCCGAAAATCTCCTTTAAAAGTTTGGCGTTTTCGAGGGCTTTATCGCCGTTATCCTGCTTCAAAAAGTGACAAATCGCGCCGGTGCCGCCTGCTGAAAGCGCGATCAAACCGCCGCTTCGTTCAGCGAGAATTTCCAAATCTATGCGCGGTCGGTGATACAAACCTTCCGTATACGCTTTCGATGCCAGGTGCGCCAGATTGTAATAGCCTTCCAGGTTTTTCGCCAGCAGAACGAGATTGTAAAACGGTCGCTCGCCGCCCGCCAGACGCGCTTCGCGGTCATGCCGGCTGCCGAATGTAAGATGGGCTTCGTAACCGATTATCGGGTGTATATCGGCGGCTTTCATCGTGTTATAGAACGAAATCGCTCCGAATAAATTACCGAAATCGGTAATCGCGCAGGCTTTCATATCTATTTCCTGAAGCCGCTTGGCGAGAGGCTTCAGTTGGATTGCGCTTTGCAAAAGGCTATAATCGGTATGCAGATGCAGATGGACGAAATCTCTCGGTTGGAAGTTGATATTCATTGATTTGGTATTTTATTTTATCCGGCGATTTTTCCGGCGAGTTGTAGAAATCTTACTATGAAAAAAGTTTATCTGGAAACCTTCGGCTGTCAAATGAATGTCTCGGACTCGGAGCGCGTCGCCACGCAGCTCGCGGCGGACGGTTACGAGATGACTTTGAGTGAATCGGCGGCAGACATCGTTTTATTGAACACCTGTTCGGTCAGAGAGAAAGCCGAACACAAACTTTTTACGCGTGTCGGACAGGTTAATAAAGCGGGTATCGAGCGGACGGGGAAAAAGCCGATTCTCGGCATTCTCGGCTGCGTCGCCCAGCTCGAAGGCGAAACGCTTTTCAATAAAAGTCCGGCAATTGATTTCGTCCTCGGCACCAGAGCCGTCGGGCGTGTCGCGCAGGCGATAGAACGAGTTTCGGGCGGCGAAGATTATTATGCCGATTTGGGCGAGCGCGAAGAAATTTACGATTGGTCGGTCGCCGACGCCGAGCGTCATTCGCCGTATGTCGCGTTCGTGCCGATTATCGAAGGCTGCAACAAATTCTGCACCTATTGTATCGTGCCTTTTTCGCGCGGGCGGGAAAAAAGTTTGCCCGCTTCGGAAATTATCCGGCACGTTCGGCGTCTGCGCGAGCAAGGCATTAAAGAAGTACATCTCATCGGTCAGAACGTCAACAGTTACCGACCGAAAATTGACGACGGATTAGAAAATTTTTCGGGCGCGACGCAGTTTTCGCGGCTGCTTCGCGCCGTCGCCGCGACCGGCATCGAGCGCGTCAAATTTACGACCTCATTTCCTAGAGATTTTCATCCCGATATTGTCGAGGCTCTCAACGAACACGAAAATCTCTGTAACTGGGTGCATCTGCCGGTGCAGTCGGGCAGCAACCGGATTTTGAAATTGATGCGGCGCGGTCACACCGTCGAAAATTATCTGGAGCGAATTGACAAAATAAAATCGTCCGCGCGGCAAATCGCTCTGACGACCGATATTATCGTCGGCTTTCCCGGCGAAACCGAAGCCGATTTTCAGGCGACGCTTGGCTTAGCCGAACGCTGTCAATTTAACAGCGCTTATTATTTTAAGTATTCGCCGCGTCCCGGAACGCCGGCTTACGCGATGATTGACGATGTTTCGGAACAGGAGAAAACCGAACGATTTCTGCGGCTCGATAAACTTATCCGCCTTCATCAGCGAACGGTTTTCGACAATTATCTGAATCGAATCGTCGAAGTTTTAGCCGAAAAAGTTTCCGAGAAAAACCCGAATCAAATTTCCGGTCATTCGACCTGCCAGATGGTCGTCAATTTTGAGGGCGCGGCGAATTTGCTCGGAAAAATTTTAAAAGTGAAAATTCTCGAATCGAAAGCCAACACATTGTATGGTAAAATTCTCTAAAATTTTAGACCGCTTAAAATTATTTTTAATCGTATGTTAGTTGAAGTAAAAATCGGCGCATTAATTATGGATCCGAACACCAACACGCCGATTGTCGTTTTGAAAGGGATTGACTCGGACACGATTCTGCCGATTTGGGTCGGCGCGTATGAAGCGAACGCGATTGCTCTGGAAATCGAAAAAATCGTGCCGCAGCGTCCGATGACGCACGATCTTTTGCGGAACTTTATCGTCCAGTCCGGTTTTCGCGTGTCGCGCGTGACGATCACCGATTTGCGCGAAAACACTTTTTTCGCCGCCATCGAACTGCTCGACGAAAAGGGCGTAAAAATGACGCTCGACGCGCGCCCCTCGGATGCCATCGCCCTGGCTCTGCGGATGGATTCGGCGGTTTTCGTCGAACAGAAGGTTCTCGACATCTCGGCTTCGACCACCGCCGCGTCAAATACTGAATTTGACGATGAAACCGTTTCCTCGCCCGAAGATTGGCCTGACCTAATTGGTTGATTTTTGTTTTTGTTTCTGAAATTTTTATTCTATATACATTTTAATTTTCAAATTCTTTATTCAGAATGATAATTGTTATTGCCAACCAGAAAGGCGGCGTGGGGAAGACCACGACTGCCATTAATTTATCCGCCGCCTGCGCTTTGAAAGGCAAGCGCGTTTTATTGATTGATTTAGACCCGCAGGGCAACAGTTCGATTTCGTTTGTCGAACCGCCGAGCGTTAACGGAAGCGCGTTCGAGCTTTTCACGGAAATGCAGGAACCGTTTGATAATTTCATCTACCCGACGAAAGTCGAGAAACTTCACATCGTTCCGTCGAAAATCAGTCTGGCGAAGTTGGAGGCGAAACTGGTCGGCGATTTCGATGCGATTTTTCGTCTGCGCGACCGGATCGAGCAGATCCGTGAAAATTACGATTTGATTTTCATAGACACGCCGCCGACGCTCGGTTTGATTACGGTCAATGCGCTGGTCGCGGCGAATTTTGTTTTGATTCCGATTCAATCGTCGTATTTCGCGCTGGAAGGAACCGACGATTTGCTGGAAACTATCGAAAAAGTTCGTTCGCGCCCGAATCCCGAATTGGAGATTCTCGGCGTTCTGGTGACGCTTTTCGACAAGCGCACGTCGCTTTCGAAAGATGTCGAAGCGCATATCCGGCAGGTTTTCGGCGCGAAGACTTTTAAGACTTTGATTTCGCGCAGCGTCCGGCTCGAAGAATCGCCCGCGCATAAAGAAACGATTTTTTCCTTTTCGCCGAAATCTTCCGGCGCGACCGAATATAACGAACTTTCAAAGGAGGTTTTACAGCGTGTCAAGTAAAAGAGGATTGCCGACCGGCATCAAAATGCGGCACGATGCGCATTACGTCGAAGAATTAGCCAAGACCCAGCGAACGGTGGGCAAGGTTTTGCCGATTGATAAAATCGCGCCGAATCCCGACCAGCCGCGCACGGAAATCGGCGATTTGACCGAGCTGACGAATTCAATCAAACAGAACGGCGTTCTGGAACCGCTGCTTGTGAAACCAATCGGTGATGGAACGTGGATGATTATCGCGGGCGAACGCCGCTGGCGGGCATCGAATCTCGCCGGTCTGACCGAAGTTCCGTGCATCGAGTTCGACATAGACGAAAAAACCATCGCCGAAATCGCTCTGATTGAAAACCTCCAGCGCAAGGACTTGACGGTTTGGGAAGAAGCCGACGGCTTGGCATATTTAGCCGAACGATTCGGTTATACGCACGAGGAAATCGCCAAGAAAATCGGCAAGAGCCGCACGACCGTCACCGAATCAATGGCGATTGCCGGTTTGCCCGAAACGATCCGCGCCAAATGTTTCGCCGCCGAAATCACCGCTAAATCCTCGCTGCTCGAAGTCGCCCGCCAATTCGACGAACAGGCGATGCACGATTTTCTCGACAATCTCGGAAAGAACAAATCGAACCGCGAAGAAATTCGCCGCGCCGCTCGACCCGACCGTGCCGAACGAAAACCGAAAGAAGCCGCCGCGCCTGCGATGCAAAACTCCGCGCCGGGCGGCGAAGTTTTCAGATACGAATCGGCGGACGCTGAATTTAGTTTAGAGATTCGTTTCGGCAAATCCGGCAAATTTGAAAAGATGGACGTATTACGAGCCTTGAAGGAAGCCTTTGAGAAAACCAAGTCGCAATCGTAACTTTCTACAGTCGGATACCAGACATTTTGATTCAATATGATGTGCTAAAGTGTGAATAACGCTTTGGCACATTTTTTTATTAATGGACACACGCAATATAGTCGTTATCGGTGCTTCGGCAGGCGGTTTTGAAGCCTTGAAAAAACTCGTCAGTAATTTGCCGCCGGATTTCGGAGCCTCGATTTTTATCGTCTGGCATATGTCGCCCGACGTGCGCGGCGTTTTGCCGCAGGTTCTCAATCGCTATCAAACGCTGCCCGTCGCGCACGCTTTTGATGGTGAAGAAATCGTTCCCAACCGGATTTACGTCGCGCCGGTTGACCGCCATCTGCTGATCGAGCGTGGGCGCGTCCGCGTTACGCGCGGTCCGAAAGAAAATCGTTTTCGTCCCGCCGTTGACCCGCTGTTTCGCTCCGCCGCTTATACTTATCAAAACCGCGTGATTGGCGTCGTCTTATCGGGCGCGCTCGACGACGGAACTGCCGGACTGTGGACGATAAAACATCGCGGCGGCATTACCATCGTGCAAGACCCGTCCGATGCCGAAGTGCCTTCGATGCCCGAAAACGCTTTGCGCGAAGTGGCGGTTGATTATCAGATTCCCGTTTCGGAAATGGCTGAATTACTCGTTCGTCTGAGTCAGGAACCAGTGGCGGCTTCTGAGGTGGTTATGAACATTGATGAAAATAAAAAAACGAAAATCGAAATCGGCATCGCGGCGGAAAGTAATGCGTTCGAGGCGGGCGTGATGAATCTCGGCGAGCTTTCGCCCTACACCTGTCCCGATTGTCACGGCGTGATGTCCGCCCTGCGCGACGGCAAACTTTTGCGTTTCCGGTGTCATACCGGACACGCCTTTACCGCCGACAGCCTTTTGGCGACCGTCACGGAAAATATCGAAGACAGCCTTTACAACGCGATTCGCGGCATCGAAGAAAGCGTGATGCTGCTCAATCACCTCGGCGACCATTTCGCCGAATCGAATCAGATGAAACTCGCCGCATTGTATTTTAAGAAAGCCAACGAAGCCGAAGTCCGTGCCAAACTGGTGCGGCAAGCCGTCCTCGCGCACGAATATCTGAGCGGCGACAGCTTGCAGCAGCTCGCCGAGAAAACCGGCGGCGACGCGCCTCATTCGAACATCAACAAAGCGGATTGATAAATTGCCATGAATAAATCGAAAACTTCAAACCCCTCGGCGAAGAAAAAGTCCGCCGAAGCTAAAAAAGGCTCGAATCTTGACGACTTTGCCGAAACGCCCGAACCGGCGGATTTTTTTGTCGCCGGCATCGGCGCGTCGGCGGGCGGAGTTGAAGCGCTCAAGGAATTTTTTCAAAGCGTTCCTGCCGATTCGGGCGTGGCGTATGTCGTTATCCTGCACCTTTCGCCCGACCACGATTCGCATCTCGCGGCGATTTTGCAGACGGTCGCGGCAATTCCGGTCGAGCAGGTAACAGAGCGCACGCGTATCGCGCCGAACCGCGTCTATGTCGTGCCGCCGAATCAGAGTCTTTCGATGAACGACGGTCACATAGACCTCTCGCCGATTCACACGGTCGAGGAACGCCGCGCGCCGGTGGATATTTTCTTTCGCACGCTTGCCGAATCGC
>CBDUBY010000097.1:0-12421 GCA_965365505.1 uncultured Pyrinomonadaceae bacterium
ATTCCGACGACGCGCTCGCTGTGTATCGTCGGCAGCGACGCGCCCGTTTATCGTGAAACGGTCGAAACCGCCGCCGTCTTGACGCGCCTCGCGCCGACGCACGTTCGCTTCGGCTCGTTCGAGCTTTTTTATTATCGCGGGCAATATGACCGCGTGCGCGAACTTGCCGATTACGTCATCGGCGAATTTTATCCGCAGCTCGGTGAAACTGAAAATAAATATCTCGAATTTCTGCGCGAAGTCGTTAACCGAACGGCAAAACTTATCGCTCAATGGCAGTCAATCGGCTTCGCGCACGGCGTGATGAACACTGATAATATGTCAATCATCGGTCTGACGATTGACTTTGGACCGTTCGGGTTTCTGGACGAATATGAACCCGAATTTATCTGCAATCATTCGGATTACGCCGGTCGCTACGCCTTCGACCAGCAGCCGCACGTCGGGCTTTGGAATCTTTACAAACTGGCGCAGACGCTCATTCCGCTCATCGAACCCGAAGAGGCCGAAGCTGTTTTAGGCGAATACCAAATTGCTTTCACCGAAGAATTCTTTAAATTGATGCGCGGCAAATTAGGTTTGGAAACCGCAGCGGCTGATGATGGAGAACTAATTGACGATTTATTGAGAATTCTTCAGACGAATCAAATTGACTACACACGCTTTTTTCGGCGGTTAAGCGATTTTAAAAAATCCGCCGCCGAGAAAAATAACTCCTTGCAGGGAGTGTTCCTCGACCCGGCGAGCTTCGACGCTTGGGCGGAGAAGTATAAAAAACGTCTGGCGAGTGAAAAGAGCGTTGACAAAGCGCGGCGCGAACGAATGCTGAAAGTTAATCCGAAATACATTCTCCGCAACCACATCGCCCAAAGCGCGATTGAAAAAGCCGAACAAGGCGATTACGCGGAAACGGATTTGCTGCTCCGAGTTTTGCAGCGACCGTTTGACGAACAGCCGAAAATGGAACGCTTCAGCGAGCCGCCCGCGATAGGCGCAAAACGAATCGTCGTCAGTTGCTCGTCATAAAATCAATCGGATTTGATTAAATTTAAGCCGCCGTCACAGTGCCGTCGGGATATTCCAGCGATAATTCGTGTTCCATCTCGACGGCTTCACCATTTTTCAAATGCGCCTTGGCGTAAATCGTAAAACAGCCCCAACCGGAAGTTGAAAGGCGAAATTTCGTCTGGCGGTCGGAAACTTCTCTGACGGGTTTCGGAAAAGTCGGATGCAAAGTGTATTCGACCGATTCAATCTCGTCGAGTTCTTCGTCTGCCGCGTCAACCCAAACCGCCCATTCCCACCAATCGCCGCCCTTGTATTCAAATTCCTGTGCCAGTTTCAAATCCATAAATTTTTACCTCAAATGAATGCCGTAAGAAGTCAGCGATTCATAATCCGAAGACCAGACACGATTGCCGTGCCGCAGATTGATTCGGATAAGCGCGTCGGGTTCGAGTCGCTGAACGTTAATAAACAATCCGCCCTTAATGCGTTCGATAGTCGCCGCGGCGGGCGGCTCTTCGTAATTGCCGATTTTTATTACATATTGACACGACAAACCCTGTTCGAGCAGCGGGCGCAAATCGTTATTCGCCGTGCCTTCGGGCAGCAGTTGAATCGTTACCATATCCGAGTTGTGCCAAACGCCGACGGCTTTGACAATCTCGACCAAACATTCGTCGCGCGCTGTTTCGTCATACTCAATCCGCTGATTGTTTAGGGTCAATCCGCCCTGTTGTTCGACGTTCGTTTCGCGCACCTCGACAACTCGTTTGCCGAGCATCGCAGCAGCGGCAATCTCTTCGACGACCCACCGGTGCGTCTGCCAAACCTGATTATCCTGCGTCGTTCGCCGAGTCGTAAACCCAATGAGCGCGTCCGAGCGGCGAATTTTATTTTTCACGCCATCAGGTATCGCACCGTCGTAAATCGTCTCGCCGCTTTCCACCTCGGAGCCGAAAGCCCGGATAATCGGGAAAACCATTTTCTCAATCCATTTATCTCTATCATTGTAGCCGTATGCGATAAAAATTTTCATTTTGAAATTCTCCCAAATTTTATTTCCAATATAAAATATAATTCGGATAAAAATTCGAACCCGATACAATTTTTGAAATTTGTAAAACGGTATCAGAGCGAATCAGGTGTCGTTTGCTGTCTTCCTTTAGTTTCGGTCTTCAGCACTTTTTCAAGCTGCGCGATGTTGGCTTGAAATTCCGTTACCCAACTGTCGGTTTCCTGTTTTACCAGGTTTTCAATTTGCAATGTAAAAGTTTTTGCTCTTTCTAAAAATACGAGCATTTTCGTTTCAGTCGAATTCTTTGTCTGCTCAACTTCCAAAATCGCCCAGTCAATCTGAAATTCCTTTAGCAGCCGACTGACCGCAATTTCCGTGACGATATAGCGCATCCAGCCGGACGAGTGACCGAAATAATAATCGAAGCCGACGATTGCCGCCGAGACCGCCAGAAAAACGTAGCCCCATTGCGCCAGAGAAATGTCGGGACTGACGTATTTTTCGACGACTTTGGTCGCGTCTATCAGCGGGCATAACGCGCCGACGGCGACGAAAAAAATCGAGAAAAAGCGCAGCCCGCGCGAAAGCGTTCGGTTAGGTTTTTTCTTCACCATATAATAGGCGATGCTCTGTTCGGCATTTTTTACCGCCCACGAATAAACCGCTTCGAGCGATTGCTGCGGTTGCGCCTTATTCCAAACGGGAAACGGATTTTTGTCTGTCATAAATTTCTATTGACTGCGCGGAAAACGTAAAAGCAAAGCCGCCTGAAAATTAAGAACGGTTTTCCTCTTTCGATCCCTGACGGCGAAAATTATCGAGACTGCCGAAATTTAGAAACATTCGGTCGAAAATGTGCAAATGAATGCGGGCGGTGAGCCAGCCGAAAACGCTCATTATAACGCCGAACGCGATGCGGGCTAAAGTTTCGCGCCAACGCGCGATTTTGATCAGCGAACCGAAAATAAGTGTGGCTACAAAAATTACGATTAAACCTAAGATCCATTTGCCCATTGCGCCGAGCGTAATCGTCGGCACGACGACCAGATTGGGAGAACTAAGAACCATCCAAACAATCGAAACTAAAATCGCCAGCATCAACAGCACCAAAGCCAGCCAAATCAAAAATCCCTTAGTATGTTTTAACGGCGGCAGTTGTCGGAAGATTTTAAACGCCAACATATTACTCGTGTCGAGCAGTCTGGCGACGAACTGATATTTTTCGCCGGTTCCTTTCATCGCTTCTTCAATTTCAAGAAATTTCCACTCGACCGGATCGTAATTTTTTCGCGCCAAGCCCGTGACGCACGTTGTATTGACGAAGGCGTTTTCGGTCATTCGGTAAGCGCTCGTCATCAGGGCGCAGGCTTCGACATCCGAGAAAGAATCCAGATCGGTGCGGACGGCAGCGAGCCGCGTCTGAATTTCTTTGGCGATGCCGTAGCGCGTCAGAATTCCTCGGCGAGCCGGAACGCGCGCGTCAATGCCGCCTGCCACCGGGTCGAGACAGCCGACCCAATCAACCGGATCGGGGTCTAAATCTTCCTTCAGGTGAATGAACATCAACCCGCGCAGAAGCGACGAGCGCAGACGCCGTTCGAGGTCGTGATATTGCGCGTTGCGAATTCGCGCCTGCAAAATGCCGCTCGAACGCAGCAGCACGCCTAAGATTCCGCCGCTCGGTTCGTTCTCGGATTCCATCTGCCCGCTGCCGTCGCTCACGAGAACGACCGTGCAGTCCTGTTCAAGCAAACCGCCCAAGCCCTGATTGTCGGTGCCGCCGCCGTCTGCCAGCCGCACAACGCGGTCGGGATAGAGATTTTCCAAATTCAGCGGCTCGAAAATTCCCGGAACGGCAGCCGAGGCGGAAACGGCGTGACCCAATCTGACGCGACGGTGCGCTTCGGGTGCTTCCTCATAATACATTCGGCGCAGTTGGTCGTTGGTGTCAATTTCCGTGTCAATGCTCGATGGCGGCTCGCCCATCCAGGAGGTCGTGAACTGCCAGTTGTGTCCGGTGTTCAAAGTCGTCGCGTTGAGAATTAAAACCGGAGCCTTCGCCGCCCGCCGCCAGTTGTAAAGTTTCGGCTCGAAATTACGCGATTCGCCCTTTGGATAGACGTTCAGTTCGTTCAGATAGCGCGGCTTTGAACCGCCGCCGTCCTTAACGCGCGAGAAAATTTCCTCTTCGTATAATTCTCCGGCACGCATCGAGCGCGAATAAGCCGACGAAAAAATCATCCGCAGATTCGTCAGCGGCTCGGCGGCGATTCGCATCCGCACATTGCGCTGCACGCCCGCCAAAAAATCTTTTTCGATGCGCCGAACGATGTCTATGTAGTCCTGTCTGGTAATTTCCGCGTCAGTTTTTGACTGCAAAAGATGACGCACTTCGAGGTAATAATGCGCTCCGATAATTGAGCCGCCGGAAACGCACGACAAAACTTCCACTTGCCGCAGCACGTCGAGTTCAGCGAGTTTGGCGAGCATTCCGATATGAAAAAGCGAAGCGCGAAAGCCGCCGCCCGACAACGCCAAACCGATTTTGCCGACGAATGCACTGCGCGCCGCCGCCGCATTCGAGCCGAAAAAATTTCGTAGCGCACTCCACGCCGGCGTGTTTTGAAATTCATCGCCCGAGATATTCGGGTCGCCTTGCAGAATGGCGAGCCGCGCCAACTGGCTCGTCGTGCTTTCGATTTCCCAATCGGGAATCTGCCCGATGCGCCCTTTGCCGCGATTCAGCCACTGGACGGCGTTTTCGTATTCCTGAAGCCCGAAATACGCCTCGGCAACCGTGCTGTAAAACCACCACATTTCCGCCAGCCATTTGGTTTCGCTCTGTTCGAGCAGCGGCGGCAGCACGCGCGCGAGATCTTCACGAATAAAACGCGCCTGGGCTTGGCGTTCTTTAGCAATCGTCGAGGACAAATTTACTTTCCGAGCCGCACCCTCTTCCTGATGAGCCAGCAAATCGAGAACGAACGCGGCGTTAATTCCCGTATAACCCTGATCGCCTGCCGCGCCTTCGCGGTAGCCGCGCTCGTAATAAAGCAGGGCGCGTTCGAGCTGCATTTTCTGGTTGTCAATCGTCCACTTGCGCTTGTAAATCGCTCCGAGCAAGCCAAGCGTTTCCTGATTTTTGGTAGTTTCCAAATCCTCCGCCACGCGCAGAATATCCAGTGCCTTGTCGAGCCGCAAGTCGGCGGGCAAATCCATATCCTGATAAGTGCAGAGCGACCATTCCTGATGAATTTTCAGCTTTAAATTGGCATCTTGATTAAGCGTCGAATCGGCGGCGGCGCGGGCTAAAATCCGTCTGGCATAATTAAATGCTTTGACGCTTTTCAAACGCTTGGCGAGGTCGAGCAGATGTTTCGGCGGCGCGACTTTTCCGCGCAGAATTTCGCGTGCTTCGGGCAGATAATAATCCTCGATTTTAACGTGCTTGACGGCAATTTCGCCGGTTTTGGATTTAGAATCCGACGGTTTTATTTTCTCTGCTTCTTTCTCGATTGGGGCAGGTTGTTTCGTCAGTTCTCCAATTTCTTTCTGGCGTTCGATTGCTGCCCTGCGCTCCGCTTCTAATTGCTCGGATTGTTTCGCTTGTTTTCTGAGTTCAGCTAATTCGTTTTGACGTTCGACTTCTTCGGCGATTTCCTTCTTATGAGCTTCCTTGCTTTTCTCCAGATACGCTTTGGTTTCCTCGAAACTCGAAATGGCGTGTCCGCCCCAGCTTTTGCCGTAGATGCGAACCCACGCCGCGTTCGGTTTAAATTCTTCCTCGAACCACTTAATTTTTCTGGAAAGTTCCGGGTCGGTCAGCAAACCTTTATTGTCGTCGTCTTTATTAAATTGAAAAGCGTCTTCGGCGAGGCGGCGATAAGTTCGCGCGTCTTCGGCTTCCTGTTCGACCCATTTTTCGAGTCTTCCCCATTTGCGAATCAAGCTTTCGTGCGAAATATCAACGGGCAATTTTTCGTCGAGTTTGACTTCAGGCGGCGGCATTAAAAAGGTGCGTTTTTCCTGCCGGAATGTTTCGATAACCGATACAACGTCTTCGGGGTTCGCGCCGGAAATTTCGCAGAGTTCGCCGACGGTGACGACCCGGCGAATGCGTCGGTTTTCCGCGTCGGTTTCGGTCAGGCATTTGAAAAGTTTGACGGCGAGGCGTTGTTTTTCCGAAAGATTTTCCGGTTTGCCATCGTTCGCCGAAATGCTGCCGGAAGCGATGGAATTTTCGCGGCTATCGTCGGCAACATTATCGGCATCAGCAATAGAGTCGCCAGCCGCGCCCGCGCCGGATTGCGCCGAACTTTCGTCGCGCAAATCGGCAAATGCTTCGTCGGCGTGTTCGGATAAAGCCCGCGTCATTCCGCCCGCCGCCTCGTAATGCGCTAAATCAATTTCTGCATCCGGCTCGGCTTTTTTCTCCCAAACGTCCCACGTCCGCATCAGCGCGTGCTGCAAAACGGGAAGTTGATCCTGATCGTCGCCGATGTCGTTGAGCAGGCGCGTTACGAGTGCCGGCGCGATTCGCGCCCCGCCGGAAACGCGCGCCGGCGATTCGACGGCTTGCCGCAGTTGGTCGCGCGTCAGACGCGGAATCAGATATTGCCCGTTGTTGATGGTTTCCGGCAAATCGCGGAATTGAGCGCAGTCGCCCAAAAAATCCGAACGCATCGTCGTAACGACGAAAACATTTTGCGCTTCCTC
Source organism: uncultured Pyrinomonadaceae bacterium (assembly GCA_965365505.1). Classification (GTDB taxonomy): domain Bacteria; phylum Acidobacteriota; class Blastocatellia; order Pyrinomonadales; family Pyrinomonadaceae. The sequence continues at coordinate 6,737 of CBDUBY010000097.1, forward strand.
GCCGCGAACTGCTTCGACAAGCAGTTTGACGAACGCGGCGGCTTCGTCTTCCGGGTTATTTGCCGCTGCCGCGCCGTTGTTTGATTTTTCCTTGAACCGAAAAATTTCCTCGAACTGATCAACGACGACCAGCAGATTTTCGCCGGCGGCGAAATCCGTTCCGCCGGCAAACTGGCGCAGTCCGACCGCGCTGCGCCGCAAAAGCGTTTCGGTGACGGCGATTTTTAGTTTTTCGTCTTCAGAAAATTCCGCGCCGCCGAAATCGGGCGGTCGCATTTCAAATCCGGTCGAACGGGTCAGGGCGACGGCGAGATTGCGAATCGGATTTCTGCCCGGCTTCATCACGGCGATTCGCCAATCGCTTCCGACATCCGGCATAAAACCGCCGCAGAGCAGCGGCAGCAAGCCGGCGCGCACCAGCGACGATTTACCGCTGCCCGACGAACCGACGACCGCGACGAAATGATTGACTTCCAGGCGGCGCAGAATCTCATCGCTCAAGCCTTCGCGCCCGAAAAACAGGTGACTTTCGTCGGATTCAAAAGAGCGCAACCCGGGATACGGATTCGGGCGGCGAATTTCGCTTCTCATTATTTTTGTCCTCCGCTTCTTTTGAGTTGTCTGACGAATTGAGAAAGGTCTTTTTCATTTTTCAGAACAATCGCTTCGCGCGTGCGAAAGTCGTCTCGGTCAGTCAAATTCTCGTCAAGGTAAATCGCTCTGGCGCGAATCTCTTTTTGGCGGTCGTCGCCGTTTCCGATATTTTCCAACTCGCTGAGTTTTCCTCGCGCCCATATCTTCGATTGACTGCTTCGGTAAATCAGCACGCCGTCGCAGTCGCGCAGGTAATCGTTGTGCGCCGCAACAATTTCGGCGGCGGCGTTTTCGCCGCTCAGAGACAGATAATCCGAAGACGGCAAAACCTCGCAGTCGAAATAATCGAAAAGTTTCCGCTCGATTTCCTTCGCCGCCGCTGAATCGGCATTTTGATAAAGAACATAAATTTTAACAGGTGACGGTTTTTCGGTAATCGCGTCGAGCAAAGCAGTTTTAAATGCTTCGAGCGCGCCCGGCAAAACGTCAACTTTTCCGCCTGAGGAAGCTGAGCCGATGACGCGACCGGTAAAATCCCGCACCGATTCTTCGTCGCCGCGCAGCTCGCCGCCGAGCCAAATAAGACGGGAAAATTTCGGATCGGCGGCGCGCTCGGCGGCAAGCCGCATTTGCACGCCGACGTATGATTGTTCGTCAGCTTGGGCGAGCGATTCTTTGTCGAATAGATGGACGGCGAGTTTGCATTGCCGCAGATATTCGCGCGTCGTTTTTTTGAAATCTTCAAGTTTCTCAGCATCCGGAATAGTGAATGAATCGGGTATCACTCGAATTTTTCGGTGCAGTAAATCACGCTTGATATTTTCATACTGCTCCCATAAATCGGGCGGCGGTAAAGCCAAATATAAAGCGTCGTTTTTTGCTGCCGCATCGTCCGGCAAAATCGCGGGCTGTCCAATTGTCAATTCGTCATTCGGCGGCGTGTTCTCCAATTCATTGAGCAGTTCGGAGATGGCATACGCCAAATCGCTGACTTTCAAAAAAAATTTGTTTTTATATTCACCGCCGAAATCCGGTGTTAAGATACGCGGCGTTCCGTTCTCGACGACGAAAAACTCGTAACCCGTCAGTTCACGAAAAACGGCGGGCGTATCGTTAAGCGGGATGTTAGCTTTGAGAACCTTAAAAATACGCAGCTTATTTCCTACTTTGATGTCATTTTTCTGACAGAAAAGTTCAAGCTCTTTTTTGCACCACGAGGACTTTAAATAGCGCGGTGAAACAACCGAAATAAGCGTCGCGCTTTCACGCAAAGTCTTCTTTAGAGTTTCAGACAATTCGGCGTTTCCCGGCAATCCGAAGTCTATCCAAATTTCTGGCGCGTCGCCGAACCATCCGCCCAGAAAACTTTTCAACGCTTTTTCAAAGCGAGCAATCCAGCCATCTTCCGCTCCGCCTTCAGCGGGTATATTATCCTGGTGCGCGTAACTGATGAAAACGTGATGCGACATCGCTTCTTCTCCGATCTGAAAAGTGAAATGAGCTAAAAGTTACCTTTGCGTGTATGAAGTTCTACTGCTTTTGGAATGCGTCAAATTATAGATAAAGAAGCTTTGCGCGTCAACAAATTTTTTAAGCAGACAGCAATTGCGGAGTCAGTAAGGTAATTGACAATAACAAACAAAAACGCGCGAATTTTCGTTCGCGCGTTTTTATTATTTTGGAGCCACCTTCGAGACTCAAACTCGAGACCTTTCGATTACGAATCGAATGCTCTATCAACTGAGCTAAGGTGGCTTGAAAAGCCGAAATTCAAACTATACGAATCCGAGCCTTTGCTGTCAAGCATAGCTAACCGCGCGAAAGTTTTCAAGCATTCAGTTGCCGCGGTGCTTCACTATTTTCGGTGAAACAACTACGATTTAGAGTTATGGAAATCAATGTTATCGGCGGCGGGCTTGCCGGAACGGAAGCGGCGTGGCAGGCGGCGGAAAGCGGCGCAAAAGTAAAACTTTTCGAGATGCGTCCCGTCGTGCAAACGCCGGCGCACCGGACAGAAAATCTGGCGGAAATCGTTTGCTCGAATTCTCTGAAATCCGATGAAAAAGGTTCTGCGCCTTATCTTTTAAAAGAAGAATTGCGGCGCGGGAAATCTCTGGTGATGCGAGCCGCCGAAGCGACACGAGTTCCGGCAGGCGCGGCTCTCGCCGTTGACAGAGGGAAGTTCAGCGAATTTATTACGGCAGAAATCGAGCGGCATCCGAATATCAATTTGATTCGGGAGGAAATCAAGACAATTCCCGCCGATGAAATTACGATTATTGCAACCGGACCGCTCACGTCTGATGCGCTGACAAAAGAAATTATGCGGCTGACGGGTGACGACCAGCTTTATTTTTACGACGCAATTGCGCCGATTGTCGCGGCGGATTCGATTGATATGTCGGTGGCTTTCAAAGCGGCGCGTTACGGCAAAGGCGGCGACGATTATATCAATTGCCCGTTTGACCGCGAGCAGTATGAAACTTTCTACAACGCGCTCATCGAAGCCAAAAGCGTTCCGCTGAAAAGATTTGAAGATACAAAATGGTTCGAGGCGTGTCTGCCGATTGAAGAACTCGCGCGGCGCGGCGTGGACACTTTGCGGTTCGGCTGTATGAAGCCGAAAGGTTTGCCGCTGCCCGCGACCGGCAGAGAGCCTTATGCCGCCGTGCAGTTGCGGCAGGAAGATTTGATGGCTGATGCTTACAGTCTGGTCGGTTTTCAAAACCATTTGCGCTACGGCGAGCAGGAACGAGTTTTGCGATTGATTCCCGGAATGGAGCAGGCTGAATTTTTACAGTTCGGGCAGATTCACCGCAACACTTTTATCAATTCGCCGCAGATTTTGAATGAAACTCTGCAAACTAAAAAGCAACCGAATTTATTTTTCGCCGGACAGATTACCGGCGTTGAAGGCTACATCGAATCGGTCGGCACAGGCTGGCTTGCGGGATTGAACGCGGCGCGGATTTTGAGAAATGAAAGTTTATTAACTGCGCCGGTGACGAGCGCAATCGGCGCATTGTGCCGTTACGTTTCAAATGTGGAAACAAAGAATTTTCAGCCGGTCAATATTACGTTCGGATTGCTTGCGCCGGTTTCGCAGGAACTGCGAAAGAAATATCGCAACAAACGCGAGCGCCACAATATCCAAGTCGAACTCGCGCTCAAAGATTGGGACGAATGGTTGAATAGTTTTGGAGAAGCGGCTGCTTACGCTTGAAATTTATGCTGCTCGAATTTTTATATCACGGCGGAGATTTAGCTTTATCCGATTTGTTTTCGGTGCTGGTAAGTTTGCTGTTTTATTTTCTATTCTTCCTGATGCCTTTTGTTTTAGCTGGTTTGGCAATTTACGTTTTAAGAAGAAAGAAAAACGCAAAGAATGTTTGAATCAATTGATATTCTAATCATTTTCGCTGTCGTCGTCGTAGCAATCCTTTACTCGTCGGTCGGACACGGCGGCGCGTCGGGTTATCTGGCGGTGATGGCTTTGCTCGCTGTTTCGCCGAGCGTGACGCGCCCGACGGCTTTGGTTTTAAATCTGTTCGTCGCCTCAATCGCCTTTGTTCAATTCTGCCGCGCCGGACATTTCGATTGGCGTGTGTTCGCGCCGTTTGCCGCCGCGTCTGTGCCGCTGGCTTTTGTCGGCGGAATGATTCAGATTCCAACGACTGTTTATAAAATAATTCTCGGTGCGGTTTTAATGTTGGCGGCGATTCGCTTGGCAATCAATTTGAAGACGACTGGCGAACCGCAAGCACCGAACTTGTGGCTGGCTTTGATAATCGGCGCGGGTTTGGGTTTCGTTTCGGGACTTATCGGCATTGGCGGCGGCATCTTTTTGACGCCGATTTTGCTGTTGATGAACTGGACGGAAACGAAACGAGCGGCGGGAATCTCCGCGCTGTTTATTTTCGTCAATTCGGCTTCGGGTCTTTTGGGCAATTGGCTTTTGGGCAAAGACACGCAGCTCGGCAATTTGCCGCCGACCGTTTGGTTATGGATCGGCGCGGCAATTGTCGGCGGAATTATCGGCGCGACTCTCGGAAGTTACCGTTTCAATTCGCTGACGTTGCGGCGCGTTCTCGCGGTCGGGTTGCTGCTCGCGGGCGCGAAATTAATTTTTACGTAAAATAAAAAAGCCTGAGATTTTAACTCTCAGGCTTTTGAAATAATCTTTCGGTAAAAAAGTTAGAAGGGAAGCGGAAACGGAATGCTGTTGCGCCAATCGCCGTTGTTTCCCTGCCGGTTGCGGCGATTGTTGCGATTGTTATTGTTGTAGTTGTAAGCGTTTGCCAAAACATTCAAATCCTGACGAATTCTGTTCCAGTCATTTTGAACATTCCCGTTCAAACGGGCGCGGGAAATCGCGCGGTCGAGTTGATTACCCAATTGCAGAACGCGCTGCGCTTCGTCATAGCTATTCTGATAATCGCCTCTGCCGTCGTATCGGTCATCGAGATTGTCTGCCGCGTTTGCAAAATCTTCAGCGAGTTGATTCAGACGATCTTCGCGATTATTGCCGTCATAGCGGCTGTTGTCGAGTTCGCGGTCGAGTCGCCGCTCGAATTGCTGGCTGCGGTTTTTTAAGTTTTTGATGGTTGATTTGAGATTGCGATTATTACCGTTGCGGTTGTAATCATCATCGCGGCGGTTGCGGCGATCGTTGCGATAATAACCGTCGTCATCGTCGTTATCACGCCATTGTGCCGAAGCAGTAACAGCGGATACGCTAAAAACAAGAAGAGCGAAAGCGAAAACACCGATTAAATTTCTAAGACGATTCATAAAAAGTTTCTCCTTAAATCAAAAAGTAATTTTTCTTGCGCCGCTTTTCCGTCTTGCGATTTCATCAAGCGCCGCCTTTCATCCAGTTTTAGCAATGACCGTGCCAGTTGGTTTATATGAATTGCCAAAATAAAAAGTCCCGCGTTTGCGAAACTTTTTTATTGACTGCTGAATTTCCAACTTGAGAGCTAAACGAAGTCGTCTGTCTTATGTTCCAAATGGTTGAACTGAAACTCGTCCGACCTGCATTGACTCAAATTAGTTAGAAGTTACGCAGTTGAAAGGAAAATGCAGAAACAC
>CBDUBY010000098.1:0-12419 GCA_965365505.1 uncultured Pyrinomonadaceae bacterium
GATTTAGAAATTATCAACGAACAAAGGTATTCGGTATCGGAATATCTGTCGGTAAACCAAACTGTTCGGATCGAAATCCTTTGGTTGACTGCTGGATATACCAGACTCCGTTTGATGGTCTGAAAACTGCAAAATCAGTCTTTCCGTCTCCGTCGTAATCGCCCGGTACAGGTTTATCATCAGTTAATCCGAATTGGTAGGAATTGAAAGATTTATCGAGACTTGAAATCCAATACCAATATCCGTTTGACGGTCGCCAAACTGCAATATCGGCTTTTCCGTCGCCGTCATAATCACTCTGAACAGTAATATCATCTCGTAGCCCGAAAGATTCAACTCTCGTCACACCGTTTGAGCTTTGTAGAATCGACCAAGTGGGAACCACAGGACTTCCAGGAGTAAATAGAAATAAATATCGATAGACGGCTAAATCGGCTTTCCCATCGCCATCATAATCTGCTGCAACTCTTTTATCGGCGCTAGAACCCCATTGTTTAATGACTCCTGAATCGGTCGAGCTTTGAAGAATATTGAAGTAACTCGGACCGACAGCATCGCTAGTATGATAAAACGTTATATCGGTTTTTCCATCGCCATCGTAATCGGCAGGTATCGGGTCATCGTATTCAAAACCACCGCCACTCGTCCCTCTTTGTATGGCGTGAAAGGTATTGTCAGAACTTCGCAATATATACCAAGTACTGTTAAATCTATTTTGGCTCGTACCACGACGATAAACTGCCAAATCAGTTTTACCGTCTCCATCATAATCACCTGCTACTGGTCTATCAGTGGAAATCCCCCACGGGAGAAACGAATATCCGCCGGAACTTTTTGAGATATACCAATAACCGTCTGACGGGCGAAAAACTGAAATGTCGGTTTTGCCGTCACCGTCAAAATCGGCAATCGGATTTCGGTTTGCTGCCGATACTCCGATAATTGGGAGAAAGTTGAATAAGATACCGAGAACTATGAGTAACAATCTACCGCGATAAAATTTGAGAGTTTTATTTTTCATAATCTGAGCTTTCTATAGGTGAACTGATAAGCTATACAAAAATGATGACTATAGCTGTAAATATAACTTAAGTTCCAGTGCTTTAACAAGATATATTTCTGTATCGGCATTTTTGTTTATAAGTTAGTAAAGGTAAGAGAGTATTATTCAATAGAAACGATGACACTTATCTATTAAAGAAACATAGAACTCTTAGGTTTATTCTCATCAGGCATCGCTAATTATTCAACAACAGTAATCCCGCCGGTTGACCTTTCAATCTGTAAATCATATTCTTACCGTTTGCCTTATAAGCAAATTTTACATCTATGATTGACACAAAAAATATCAGAAACATCGCTATTATCGCGCACGTTGACCACGGGAAAACGACTCTGGTTGACGCAATGCTCAAACAATCCGGCACTTTCCGCGACAACGAAGCCGTCGCCGACCGCGTGATGGATTCGATGGATTTGGAACGCGAGCGCGGCATCACGATTATGGCGAAAAACGCTTCGGTGCATTACGGCGATTACAAAATCAATATTTTGGACACGCCCGGTCACGCCGATTTCGGCGGCGAAGTCGAGCGCGTTTTGAAAATGGTTGACGGCATCGTTCTGCTCGTTGACGCGGCGGAAGGCTGTTTGCCGCAAACAAGATTTGTTTTGCGAAAAGCATTGGAACTCGGACTTCCGGCAATCGCGCTGGTCAATAAAATTGACCGTCAGGATTCACGACCGGAAGAAGTTCTCGACGAGATTTACGATTTGTTTATTGACCTCGGCGCGGACGAAGAGCAGATTGATTTTCCCGTTCTTTATGCGATTTCCCGCGACGGCATTGCGAAGAAAACTCTCGAAGAAGATTCAAAAAATCTCAAACCGCTGTTTGACCAAATCATTGAAACCATTCCCGCGCCAAGGCAAATCCGTGACGATTCACTTCAGCTTCTCGTCGCTAACATTGATTACAACGCTTTCGTCGGTCGTCTCGCCATCGGCAGAATTTTTTCGGGCGAAATCGCGAAAAATCAGGAAGTCATTGTCGCCAAACGCGACGGCTCGACACAGAAAACGCGCGTCAAGGAACTCTACGTTTTTGAAGGAATGAAACGCGAGCCGGTCGAATCAGCCGGTGTCGGCGAAATCGTCGCGCTCGCCGGATTCGACGACATCAACATCGGCGAAACGATTACGCTGGTTGATAATCCGAAACCGCTGCCCGTCATCAATGTTGACGAGCCGACGATTGTGATGATTTTCGGCGTGAATAATTCGCCGTTCTCCGGTATTGACGGTAAATTCGTGACTTCCAGACAAATCAAGGAACGCCTCGAAAAGGAACTTTTGGGCAACGTCGCTCTGCGCGTTTCGGACACCGATTCGCCCGACCAATTCAAAGTATCGGGGCGCGGCGAATTGCAGCTTGCGATTTTAATCGAAATGATGCGCCGCGAAGGTTACGAGCTGCAAGTTTCCAAACCCGAAGTCATCACCAAGAAAAACGACAAAGGCGAACTGCTCGAACCGATTGAGCTGGTCGTCGTTGACTGCCCCGACGAATTCATCGGAGTTGTCACCGAAGCACTCGGTCGCCGCAAAGGTCAAATGACGAAAATGATTAACAACGGCACAGGTCGCGTTCGTCTGGAATACGAAGTTCCCTCGCGCGGCTTAATCGGCTTTCGCGGCGAATTCTTGACCGAAACCAAAGGCACGGGCTTGTTAAATACTTTATTTCTGCGCTTCGACAAATGGCTCGGCGATATGAAAGGACGCGGCACAGGTTCGCTGATTTCCGACCGAATGGGCGAAACGACGACCTACGCGCTTTACGCCTTGCAGGAACGCGGCAAAATGTTCGTCAACCCTCAAACGAAAGTTTATGAAGGAATGATTGTTGGCGAAAACGCCCGCAGCGTTGACCTCGACGTAAATCCGATCAAAGAGAAAAAGCTCACGAATATGAGAACCTCTTCGGCAGACGAAGCGATGCGCCTCGTTCCCGTCAAAGATTTGTCGCTGGAAGAAGCATTAGAATTTATCGCCGACGACGAACTGGTCGAAGCTACGCCGAAAGCGATTCGTCTTCGCAAAAGAGTTTTGAAGGCGAACGAGCGACCGAAGAAATAAATTTTGTTGAATCAATAAAAAAATCGTGAATAGAATTCAACTCTATTCACGATTTTTCTTTTGTCGCAATTATTTTTTTCGATACGATGCCATTTTGTCGGCTAATCTGGTCGTTTCCGGCAGACGGTATTTCGGCGCGCACTGCAACACATACTCAATCGCCGTTTCGAGGCTGATACGATGACCGACCGAAACGAAAAGCGGCTGAACTTTGTCTTTCGTTCGCACGACCGCGCCGATTTGTTCGTTTCGGTGAATGAGTGGCGCAGTGCTGCCGCGCGTTTCGCCCAAATTTTCAAATTTCCCGACAAGCAGGGATTTTGCTACGCCGAGCGACGGTATATTGGTGATTAAACCGATATGACACGCCACGCCGAATCTGCGCGGATGCGCGTAGCCTTGACCGTCGCACAAAATCAGATCGGGCGTGACCGCTAATTTCTCCAGCGCTTTTATCGCCACGGGCGTTTCGCGGAAAGATAAAAGTCCGGGAACGTATGGAAATTGGATCGGCGATAATGCTTCGGCTGAGGCGATGAGTTCGAGCTCGGGAAATTTCAGAACCACGACGACGGCGCGGCTCGTGCCGTTTTTCGCGTCGTAACCCAAATCAATTCCGGCAACCGTTTTAACGGGCGCGTCAAAATCGTCTTCTTTGACAACCTCAAAGGCGAGTTGTTTTTGCAGCTCGATTGCTTGCTGTGTAGAGAGATTCCAATCGTGAAGCGGCGTGATTTTCATATCGGAATCTCAGATTAGCATAGTTCACAGCAAAGAACAGCCGCCCAAAACTGCGGCAGACGCAAAAATCTTACTGGATTATTCTTGCGCTTCCGCCTTTTGGCGACTGTTCTTTTAATTTCGACTGTTGACTCGGTTGGTTTAGGGAGAAGTAGCCAGCGCAATGAAATAAATGATGACGACTATTGCCGTGACGGTTGCCGCGATGATAATCCATTTCAAAAAATCGCCGTTCGATTCCTGTTCGGCGGCTTTTTTCGCTTCGACTTTTTTCGTTTCCTTTACTATCACTGGCGCGAATTCGCTGGCGGCAAGTTTTTCTTCAACCGGCGCGGCTGGTTTTCGCTGTTTCAAAAGCTCAATCAGAGAAAAGGTCTTGCCGGTGGCTTCGGAAATGTTGCTGTCGTGCGCGAAACCATAGCGGTCTTCGATGCCCAGGACGCTGCCTTTAGCCTTTTCAGCTTCGAGCAGTTCGACGTAGCGATTGCCGATTCGGATGTTGCTTTCGATGCCGACGGCGGTGACGAGGGGTGAGTAGAAATTTTCGTTTGTGCTTCTTTTGAATGAATGCAAGCGCGTGTAAAAATCGTTTTTTATCAAGTCGTCGAAGAAACTGGCGGCATCGGCTTCGTTGATAAAACTCTCAAACTTGCCGACGATTTCCAGAATCTCCGCGTCGTCGGTTTCGGTCGAATACAACGGCACGCTCGACCATTCGGCGTAAAGTTCGGTTAAGTGGGTGATGAGTTCGTCACGGGTGAAAATCGCTTCGCGGTGGTTACCGCTTTCTTTGGAGAACAAACGGGTGACGACCAAATCAAATTTATTTCGCACCGGTTCGGAATACGGCGAGTTGCGGTAAAATCGGGCGAGCGCGACCAGCGCGGGCGAACTGAGAGGTGGGCGTGAAGTTTCGCAGAAGCGTCGCAAATATGCCGTCGTCAAACGCTCGTCGCGCAGAGCGAGCGACGAGTGCCAGCTTTCGGTTTCCTGCATTAGAAGGAACTGCGCTTGCGCGTATTCAGCCGACTGCGGGCTGTGCGTCATCTGCACGAACGAATGCAGCACCTTTTTAACTTCCAAATCGTTGTGCGGTTTCGGGATAATCTTCAACTGTTCGCGCTCGACACCGGCAAAAACGTGTTCGACCATTTGCAGGAAAGTCACTTCGTCCACCGCCCGCTTGCGATAAAATTCCAAATCGTTTTCGGCTAATGCTTCGGCGGACTCGGCAGCAACGGCTTCGAGCGGCGTTGCGGTTTCCGGCTCGGCGGCGATAGGCAGCGGAATTTCCGGGTTTGTAGCTGTTCCCGTTTCGTTCTTAATGCCCGATTTGCCGTTCGTCGGCTTGCCGGTTTCGATAACCGTCGCTTCCAGTAAATTTTCTTCTTTCAGCTCGTCTATCAAATCTTCAAATATATTCATTGTTTTTTTTGCCGAAGTTTTTTAGGAATTTATCGGACGGAGTGACATATTTTGCCACGGAAGATTGACAAGAATTGACATCTTTCGTCGGGGATTACAAGCAAGAATCAGGCATTTTGTTTAGCTAAACCCGGAAATTAACCGTCGTAGCATCAACCGGCGATTCAGCGGCGAAGTAAAAATTTGCAAGCCTTATGCCAGCCGTGTCGGAGTTGACACAGAATATAAATCAAAAAACCTCACCCATTTGCTCTTCGCGATAATTTTTTTTTCAAGTTGCAAATTTTTACCCGATTTTTGGGTTATACTGTTTGGAATGTCTATTTTCGGGAGAGTAAGCTAATTGAGCGCAGTCATTGACCAGACGATTGAAACCTACGGAATTGAGAATTGGGGCGCGGGCTATTTTGGGGTGAACCGTAAGGGAAACCTGACGGTGCGACCCGGCGATAACGACAACCTCTCAGCCGACGTAAAGGAAATAATTGACGATTTGAAAAAACGCGGCATCAACGCGCCGGTTCTTTTGCGGTTTCCGCAACTGCTCGCCGGACAGGTTCGCAAACTTCAAAAAGCCTTTAAAAATTCCATCAAAGAATTCGAATACAACGGCGGACATATGTGCGTCTATCCGATGAAGGTCAATCAAAACCGCGCCGTCGTCGAAGAATATCTGCGCGAGGGCAAGCGTTATAATTTCGGCTTGGAAGCCGGTTCAAAAGCCGAACTTTATGCGGCTCTGGCGCAGGAACACTCGGACGAAAGCCTTCTGGTTTTGAACGGATTTAAAGACCGCGATTTTATCCGTCTGGCTTTTGCGGGCGCGCAAGCCGGAAAAAACGTCGTCATCGTCATCGAGAAACTCAGCGAACTCGACCACACCTTGAAGGTCATCGAAGAAGTAACTGCCGAGAATTCCGAAACGAAATTGCCGATGGTCGGCGTGCGCGTAAAACTTTATTCAAAAGGTTCGGGCAAATGGGAAAAATCCGGCGGCGAAGCGGCGAAGTTCGGTTTGACGACGACCGAAATTTTAGAAGTTATTCGCCGTCTGAATGAAGCCGGGCGAACCGATATGCTCAAACTTTTGCATTTCCACATCGGCTCGCAATTGACCGACATCAAGCGCATCAAAAGCGCAATGCGCGAAGCAGCCAGAACCTATTCCAAAATTCGTCAGATGAACATTCCGATTCAGTATCTCGATGTCGGCGGCGGAATGGCGGTTGATTACGACGGTTCAAAGACTTCGTTTGAGTCTTCGGCAAATTATAACGCGCAAGAATTCGCCAACGACGTAGTTTATGTAATTAAAACTGTTTGCGACGATGAAGACGTTCCGCATCCGACGATTATTCAGGAATCGGGTCGCTATCTGTCGGCTTATCACGCGATTTTGGTGACGAATGTACAGGACGAAATCGAAACCGTCGTCGAAGATTTGACGCCGCTGACGATTACGCCGGACGATCCGCCGGTCGTCAAAGAGCTTCACGATTTGCGCGAAAGCATCAACGGGAAAAACTATCGCGAGTATTACCACGACGCGCTGGAAAACCGCGAAGAACTTTTCACTATGTTCAATCTTGGGCTTATTTCCCTTGAAGCGCGCGGCAAAGGCGAAGTTCTGTTCTGGGATGTCTGCGAACGCGCCGACGAATTCGCGCAGCAGAAAAAATATGTCGCCGAAGAATTCAATGACTTGAGAAAATTGTTGTGCGCGAAGTATCTGGCGAATTTTTCCGTTTTTCGTTCGATGCCCGACAACTGGGCGTTGGAGCAGTTGTTTCCGATTATCCCGATTCACCGGCTCAACAAAAAACCGACTGAATATGCTACACTGTGCGACATTACTTGTGATTCTGACGGAATTGTGGATAAATTTGTTGACTTGCACGATGTCAAGCCGGTCCTGGAACTTCACAAATTAGAAAAAGGCGAACCTTATTATCTGGCGATGATGCTCGTCGGCGCGTATCAGGAAGTGATGGGCAACAATCACAACCTTTTCGGCGTGCCGCACGAAGCGCACATACACATCGGCGACGACGGTTATATTATTCGAAAAGTTATTCAGGGCGCGACGCTCGGCGATTCTTTATCGGTCGTTCGTTTCGACACGGCGCAGCTTCACGACCAATTTCGGCGCATCGTGATGCAGCGCATAAAAGACGGCGAATTATCTACTAAAGAAGGCGACAGCTTGATTGCCTATTATGAAGAGCAATCCAATAGCTACACATATTTATCGCCGAACGGCGACGAATAATTTTATGGCAAGCGAAATGAAATGCCCGAAATGCAGCGGCGAGATGTCGGACGGATTCATTATTGACTATGGAGATTATAACGCTAAACGACAGCAAATATGGGTTGATGGTCCACCCGAAGAGTCGTTTTGGTCTGGCATTAAGACAGCGCATAAAAAGGCTTTCAACGTACAGGCGTTTCGCTGCGCGGACTGCAAATTTTTAGAATTTTATACAACTGACAAAGTTGATTTAGACGGATTTTTTAATTAATTTATTTGGAGAAAAGTATGGTAGCTCAAAAAAAATCAAAGGCTTCAAAGTTTCTAACCGTTCCGACCCGACCGATTCCGGTTGATCGAGACCGTTCGGTGGCAGGGCTTTTGGAGAAAATGGAAGGCGCGGGATTCGGCGCGAAACAACTGGCGGAAGCACATCGCATCTGGCTCGATATGCTCGACGACAATTCGACGATTTACCTATGCGGTTCGGGCAATCTGATTCCGTCGGGAATGCGGCGTTTGTTGGCTTACGTCATCAAAAACCGTTTCGTTGACGTGATTGTGATGAGCGGCACGGTGATTTTTCACGACATTCACGAAATTTTGGGGCGCAATCATTATCAAGCGCATCCTTCGATGTCGGACGAAGAACTCGAAGCCTCGGACGTGGCGCGAGTCGGTGACCTGCTCGCCAATATTGACGAGTATCACGAAGCCGACGAATGGGTCGGCAGCGTCATCAACCAGCTCGAACATTCGCGTTCGTATTCGGTCAGGGAATTCCTTCATCTGCTCGGACGCGAACTCGCGGAAATCGCTCACGAAGACGGAATTTTAACAGCGGCTTATAAATCGCGTATTCCGGTATTTTGTCCCGATATTCTTTCAAGCCCGCTGTCAGTCGGCATCGCCCGCGCTCGCTTCGAAAAGAAAATCCAGTTCAATTTCGACATTACGCAGGACACAATGGAAATGATGATGATCGCCCAAAAAACACGCAACTCGGGCATTATCACTCTGGGCAGCGTGTGTAGTCAAAATATGGTGAATATGGCGGAAATCTCATCATATATTACGCGCACCACGCCGCGCGGACACAAATATGCCGTTTCGATTACCACCGATTCGGTGCCGCTCGAAATTCGCACGCCGTCATTCAGCGGCAATCACACGCAGACGTTCGGCAAACTTTTAAAAGCCGCCACGACCGCTTACGTGCCTGCCGATCCGTCAATCGCACTGCCGATGATTATCACGGCTCTGTCGCAAACCGCCGCCAAATTTATGAAGGGCAGAAAGCGTCCGAGTTTTTCATTTTCGGGTAAAGATTTAGGAATTGATGTTCCATAATTAATGATGAGTAAAAAGTGGAGAGTAAAGAGTTGCCGGCAATTCTTTACTCTCCACTTTTTATTCTCTAGTCTAAATTCTATATGTCAGAATCATCTAATTTACCAATGAATTTCGGCGGAATCGAAGAAAGCGAGTTTTCGGGTTTTGAAAGTTCGCAGGTTTTGATTTTGCCTGTTTCTTACGAAGGCACGGTTTCGTTCGGCACGGGAACGGGCGCGGGCGCGCGGGCAATTATTGACGCTTCGCGCAATATGGAGCTTTACGAAGAGGAAACCGACGCGGAGGTTTACAAAATCGGCATTCACACGCTCGAAGAATTTGCGCCTCGTGAATCGCCTGAAGCAATGATGAACGGTTTATATCAGCAAACCGTAGAATTATTAAAAGCCGAAAAGTTTTTGTGTATGCTCGGCGGCGAGCATTCGGTTTCCGCGCCCGTCATTCGCGCCCACGCCGAACGATTTCACAACATTTCTATTTTGCAAATTGACGCGCACGCCGATTTGCGCGACGAATACGACGGAACGCCGCACTCGCACGCTTCGATTATGGCGCGGTCGGTCAAGGATTTGAAAATTCCTGCCGTGCAGGTCGGTATTCGGTCGCTTTCGGCGGACGAAGCGAGAAGTTTAGCCGATTTGCCGACGAAGATTTTCTGGGCGAAGGATATTGTCGGGCGAACCGATTGGATTGACGATGCGATTGATAATCTGACGGACAATGTTTATCTGACGATTGACATTGACGGTCTCGACCCATCGCTCGTGCCAACCACCGGAACGCCTGAACCAGGCGGCTTGGGTTGGTATGAAGTTTTAACTTTAATTAGAAAACTCGCCGAGAAACGCCGCGTCGTCGGAATGGATTTGGTCGAATTTTCAAAAACTGAAAACTCCGACGCGCCTGCGTTTCTTTGCGCCAAACTCGTCTATAAAACACTTGCCTATATTTTCAAACGCGACACACCGAAAGTTATCGGCGGCTAAAGAATTCAGTTTATCAGTATTACGAAAATCCGCACGAAGTAAAAGTGAGTAACTGTGTTAACCCTTGATTCGTGCGGATTTCTGCATTCTTTTTGACAGCAAAACTGAACTTCTTTTCCACCTTTTTCGTAAAAAATTCAGTTCAAAATGTTTTCGTCCTTTTCAAAATCGAAAACTTTTAGAGTAAAATTCAACTGTGTATTATCAGCAATTATATTTTGGAGATAAAAGGAATGTTTTATAAAACAATCGAACAAATCGGAACCTTTAAATTAACGGCGTTCCTACTCGCCGTTTCGCTTCTCGCCGCGTCAGGCTGCAACAGATTTAGTGGTCAAACAGCCGCCACAAACGAAACGCAGACTCAGCCGGTCGCGCCGCCCGCGCCGGTCGTCGTTGACGGTGTGCGAACTTCTTACGCCGATGTCGTGCAGAAAACTTCGCCCGCCGTCGTTAGAATCGAAGCGGAGATAAAGCGGCAGCCGCAGCCGCAACAGCAGCAGCAACTTAACCTGGAAGATTTTTTTGATTTTCCGGGACAGTCGCCGCAGGGACGACAGCAGCAGCAGCAGCAACCACAGCAGCCGACGCAGCGCGGTTTGGGTTCGGGCGTAATTGTCACCGCCGACGGAACGGTTTTGACAAACAATCACGTTGTCGAAGGTGCAGAGAAAATCACGGTGCTGATGAGCGACGATAAGACTTACGACGCGAAAATCGTCGGACTTGACGAGGCTTCGGATTTGGCGGTGCTGAAAATTGAAGCGGTAAATCTGCCGTTTTTGAATCTGGGAAATTCAGACAACGTGCGTGTCGGCGATGTCGTTTTGGCAATCGGCAATCCTTTGGGAATCGGGCAAACCGTGACGGCGGGAATTATCAGCGCGAAAGGTCGGCGGACAGGTCTAAGCGACGGCAGTTACGAAGATTTTCTGCAAACCGACGCGCCGATTAATCGCGGCAATTCCGGCGGCGCGCTGGTCAATCTGAACGGCGAACTCATCGGCATTAACTCGCAAATTTTATCAAGTGGCGGCGCAGGCGGCGGCAGCATCGGTATCGGTTTCGCCATTCCGTCGAATATGTCGAAATCCGTGATGGAGCAGCTTGTCGCCAACGGCAAAGTGCGGCGTGGTCTGCTCGGCGTCGGCATTCAGGATATTACCGAAGACAACAAGGAATTTTTTAATCTGAAAGACACAAAAGGCGTTCTAATCAGCGAAGTTAAACCGGGCAGCGCGGCGGAAAAAGCCGGAATCAAGCGCGATGATGTCGTCGTCGCTATCAACGGCGAAGCAATTGAAGACAGCAATATACTTCGCAACAAAGTCGCAGGAACTTTGCCCGGAACTGAAATCAAAGTCAAAATCGTCCGCGAAGGACAGGAACAGGAAGTCAATGTTTTGCTGGACGAATTAAATCCCGAATCGGCGAAAAGCGAACAGCCGACCACGAATAAAAATCAGGAAAAAACAGAAGAAGGCGGTAAACTAGGGTTAAATTTACAGCCTGTCAACCCGCAAATTCTGCGTCAACTTCAACTGCCCGCCGACACGACCGGCGTGGTCGTGACCGACATTGAGCCGTCAGGCGCGGCGGCGCGTGCAGGAATGAATCGCGGCGATGTGATTTTAAGTATCAATCGCCAGTCGGTCGCTTCGCTTGACGAAGTGCAAGCCGCGCTTGATAAAGCAGGCGATAAACCGATTTTGCTGCTCGTCGCCCGTCGCGGCAGCACGGTTTATTTAACTGTCAGAACTAAATAACGTCAGTTCGGGATAAGAATTACCAAACGGAACTCGGCACGAGGTCTTTGAAATTTAGATTCAGCAACGGTTTCTTCTCGTGCCATGAGTAAGCAATTAGTCCCGATGCGACATTGCCCAAGTAGTTCCACAGCGAGCGATGCCGCGAATGCTCGATGTTTGAGATGTTCTTCAATTGGTTGTTGACCGTTTCGATGATTGACCGCGTTCGCAAGAGCAGTTTGTCTTCGATTTCAATGAATTGATTTTTCATATTCGAGCGCAATTCGGTAATCAGCCGCAAGCCGCTTGACTTAATACGGTTGAGCGATTCCGATGCCGCTTGCCGTCACTCAATTGCCGTTTTGCCAAACCTGCTCAAACACTTTACAAAAGTCGTCAATCTCACAAAAAAGCGATAAAATGTCCATTAATGCAAAGCCCCCTTTCAAATGAATGTTTATTGGTAAATTCATTTTACTTGAAATCAAGTCTTTCCATCACTTCTTACCCCGAACTGACGTTATTTATCATTTGTCATTGAAAAATGCCGAGCCGCTTGTTCAATGACAAATGATAAAAGAATGGAAAGTCTCCGCTGCTACCCCTTTGGGCGGTAATTCCGCGACATCTCGACAAAGAGTCTATTTTCGGCTTTTATCGCCGTCCGCACGGGTGGCGAAAATCGTCCGGCAATGCTTGTATTATTCCGCTTGTGAATAATTTAGTTCACATAATTTTCAAAGATTAGAGAGGAATAAAACAAAATGGCATTTATTG
>CBDUBY010000099.1:0-12403 GCA_965365505.1 uncultured Pyrinomonadaceae bacterium
TTAACTTTATTATTTAGCTGTATTGACAAATTAAGTTGTTAGTCCGACACACACCACTATTCGCTATTCGTTATTAGGTTCTGTTGACATTTTAATTTAGTTGGATAATCTAACCGAATAATGTAAGTTAGACTATCGGATTAACAATAGTAAAGAAAACTGCTAGCCATAGATGCGCTTGGAAATGCAGTGTGCTTTATTTTGTCCGGCGAGATGAGCGACTGCCGACAAGCCGACAAAGATTATGACAGTGAGCCATTTGTCGAGCGAGTCAACCGGTGCGGCGGTAAGATTATAATTCTAGCACGTCGCTGCCGCAAGCGAATAACTCGGAACTACGACCGGCATTTTTATCGAGAAAGACACTTGGTTGAATGCTTTATCGGTAAAATCAAACAATAGAGGAGCATTTTTACGCACATCGAGAAATTGTTAAAGAACTATTTAAGTTTTATTCATTTGGTCAGTTCGTTAATCTGGCTCAGATGAAATTTCAACACAACCTAAGGAGTCAGTCATATAAAAGCACTGAAAAAAGTTATGGAAATGAAGCATGCGACAATGGATGATCTTGACAAAATAGCTGAATGTCATATTCTTTCTTTCCCAGCTACGCTCTCGGCGAAACTGGGTATGAGTTTTGTCAAAAAGCAGATGGAGTGTTTTGTGACGGATGACAACAAATTTCTGCTTTATATAGACGAAGGCAATGAGTGCGGCGGATATATAAACGGAATTTTGATGGATGTCAACACGATGGGGTCAGCTTCCTCTATGATGCAGTCAGCTTTCAATGAGGGTCTTAAAATTATGATTAGAAAACCGTGGCTACTATTTGATAAAGAAGTGCGCGAAAAATTGCCCTTAATAAAGAAGAACTTTAAATACCGCTTTTTTGGTGTGAAAGAAACTGACTCTACAAAAAAGGATTCAGGAGTCATTAAATTTCCATCAATAGGATTGCCAGGAATGTGCGTTCATCCAAATCATCGTCGTAAGGGATATGCCTCCAAGTTGATGCTCGCAGCAGAAGAATACGGGTATAACAAAGGATTGCGCCACCTACACTGTACAGTTGCCCTAACTAACAAGGCGGCAACAAATTGTCATACAAAACTTGGTTACAAAATTGTTAGCGATAACGGTAAATCGGTCGTTATGGTTAAGGAGATTGACTATTAATTTGGACGCACACTGTGCTTCATCCAAAAAAGGTAAAAATGTCTTTAACAAAAAAAACTCATAATTCCGCGTGTTCAAAACAATCAAAGACAATTATTGCGCTTATTCCACGCGGCGAAGTTATTCGCAATTTCGTTTATAGCAAAGCGTTTGATGAAGTAGCAGCAAATGCCAATTTATCTCTGTTGACGGTCAAGACCGACAGCGCGACCGACCAAATCCTGCGAGATCGCTATAAATCGGTTTTCTCGCTCGATGAAATTCAAGAGAAGTGGTTGGTTAGAATTCAGCGCGAGATTTTGGATGTGGCGCACGGTCGCTGGCTTTGGTCGCGGGCGGCGCAGGAACGCTGGCGGCTGCGTGATTCGGAAGCGAAAACCGCTCGTAAAAAAGTCGCTCGGTCAATCAAAAAAATCGTGAGTTACCCGTTCTCGAATCGTCGCGGTTTGCGGATTCTGTCTAAAATGGAACGAACTTCGAGCCGCCGGTTTAAGACGACTGACGAATATCTAAAGTTATATCAGGAGATAAAACCGTCGCTCGTTTTTAACGGGTCGCATATTCACAGCACGATTGCTACGCAAGCCGTTCAAGCCGCGCAATGGCTTGGAATTCCGACGGCGACTTTTATTTTTAGCTGGGATAATTTGACTTCGCAGGGCAGAATCACGCTGCCGTATGATTTCTATTTGGTCTGGAACGAAACGCTTCGCAAACAGCTTTTGGAAATGTATGAATGGATCAAGCCGGAACAGGTTTTCGTGACCGGAACGCCGCAGTTCGATTTTCATTTTCAGCCGGAATTTTACTGGTCGCGCGAAAAGTTTTGTCAAAGCGTCGGCGCAGACCCGAACCGTCCGATTGTTTTATACACGACCGGAATGGCGAATCATATGCCGGGCGAGCCGGAAATTGTCGAAGGCATCGCGGATATTCTGAAAGATTTAGACGAATTTAATAAACCGCAACTGCTGGTCAGAGTTTATCCGAAAGATTTAACCGGACGTTTCGACGAATTAAAAAAACGTCGAACCGATATTTTGTTTCCGACCGTCGAATGGGAAGAGTCATGGCTGACGCCGAAATTTGAAGATTCGTATGCGTTGGTCAATACTCTCAGGCACACCGCCGTCGGCATCAATGTCGCTTCAACTATTTCGCTTGAGCTGTGTATGTTCGACAAGCCGGTGATAAATGTCGGGTATAATCCTCCGAACGTGAGCGAAGAAGTGCTGTCTTATGCCGATTATTATGAATTCGACCATTATCGCCCGGTAGTTGAAAGCGGAGCCGTGCAGGTTGCCGCGAGTTTGGATGAGATGAGAACGATGCTGCAAACGGCTTTGGAGAAGCCGGACGCGCGGCGGAAAGAACGGGAAATTTTAATTAAAAAAATGTTTGAATCAACCTTAGACGGCAAATCGGGCTTTCGCATAGCGCAGGTTTTACTTGATTTGGCGAACTCCAATTCAGCAAATAATTCAAATAATTTGTAATCGAGCTTCAACTATTCGGCAAGATTTTTTTATAGTTACTGTTTTCTCAAAAATATGAAACTGCCTTTCAAGTTGGACAAGTTTGATTTGTTTTTAATAGGTTTCGTAATTTTTCTCTATGCAGTTATCGCGCTGCTCCCGATTGCGCCGAAAAAGTTTGGTGATCATGTTTTCTTTAAGGAAGCGAAAATTATCGCCGAAGTGCTGCACGGAGTTAAGCAAAAAGAAGAAATCATTATTTCCCGCGCGCCCGGTCCGGTTTTATTTTACGCGATACCTTATTCTTTAATTCCGTCCGGCTCGACTGACAATCAATATTGGTTGGCGGGACTCGTCTGGACGATATGCTGGATATGCTTTTCAGTATTGCTTATCCGGCGGGCGGCAGCGATTCTCAGCGGCTGGTGGGGCGGTTGGTTCGCCGCGATAATTTCGTTGTTTATACCGTTAATTATTTACTATTCGTATGGTGTAAATGCCGAGCCGGTCGCTTTTATCGCTTCAGCCATTGCCTGCTACGCTTGGGCGAAACTAGCTTTTTCAGATGACAAAACGAATTCAACTGCCAAAGCTCTGTTTTTAATGTGTTTCGGTTTGACGTTAGTTATACTCGCCAGACCGAACGCGATACTTATTTTACCAATCGGCTTGCTTGCCTCGATTGTTATGTTTCTCGGCAAGACTGATGTTGAAAGGGCAAAATTGACTTTTATGGCGGTTGTGATAACCGGGATTGCCAGCGTTTCCTGTCTTCAAATTGTTTCCATTGCTTCGAGCGGCGGACAACAGGACAATCTCTATCACGTAATTTTTCACGGGCGTTTTCAATACCGGACGGAAGTGTGGGATTGGCGATTCTGGGACAACGAAACACGCGCCGGAAGTGCCGACTATGAATTGTTCACACAGGAAAATGCGATTCTGTCAGAGCGTTCCAGACAAGAAGGATTTTCATTATTACAGCTAAAAAAAGAATGGGCAGTTCAAGACGCTTTAGATCACCCGTTCATTACCATCCAACAAGCGGCGGTGAGAAGTTTGACGCTTCATTTGTTTTTGGTAAATTCAAAACCACCGGCGGCGTTCCGGGTGGCTTTCATACCGGGAAACGTCATTTTTATATTGTTTCATATAGTATTAAATCTGGCGTATTTAGTGGTGCTGGTCAGCAGCTTATATTTTGTCTTCGCTAATTGGCGCAGACTTTTTTCTTACTGGATGCTCTGGGGATTACATCCGGCACTTTTGATATTTCACGCGCTCACCTACGCCGAGCCGCGCTATATGATTCCGGCTCTGCCCGGATTGATAATTATGACCGGAGCGGTCTGGGGAACTTTTTTCAATAAATTGAAAAGTTAAATTTACTCGTTGTATGTTGGAACAATCACCATTTTTTTCCGTCGTGACACCGACTTTTTATCGCCCGGCAGAAGTCGTCGGGCTGCTGAAAAATTTGTCGGAACAAACGATGCTTCCAAAGGAAGTTATTTTGGTGGACGGCGCGCCGGCAGACGAAAAAGCGACCGAAGAGGCAGTTCGGCAAATAGAAAAAGAGTTACCGTTTGAAGTAAATTATTTTCGCCACGACCGGGGAACAGCCGTTCAAAGAAATGCCGGAATTGATGTCGCGCAGGGCGAATTTATCGCTTTGATTGATGATGACGTTCGGCTTGAAAAAGATTTTTTGGAACGTATCTATGAGGCATTTTGTGATGATGCGGAGCAAACGGTCGGCGGCATTGTCGGATACCGCACGAATCGCCACTTTAAATCGGAAGAATCGGAAAGATGGCGTTGGTATAAGCGTCTGAAATTGCTGACGGTTTATGAACCGGGTCGGTATGATTTTAACTGCGGTTATCCGATTAATAATAATATGCAGGCTCCGTTTGCGGGAACCAGAACGGTTGATTTTATGACGACGGCTTGCGCGGTTTGGCGGCGAAAGGTTTTTGATTCGGGCTTGCGGTTTCATCCGTTTTTCCGTGATTACGGAATTTTGGAAGACGCTCATTTATCATTGCGAGCCGGACGCGAATGGACATTGCTGCAATGCGGCGATGCTCATTGCGAAGAGATGCACTCGCCGAACGGTCGGGTGAACCGGCGCAAAATCGGTTATAAATGCGTCGTCAATTATTACTTTGTTTTTCAAGATATTGTGCCGCTGTCCCGCGCGCATAGATATCGTTTTTGGCGTTATCAGCTTTTTGAAATTCTTAGAATCGGCGCGTCGGCAATTCGCCGAAGAAATTGGAGCGATATTGAAGATGTGCAGGGAAGAGCGGAAGGTATTTTAGCGGTTATGCGCGGGGCGGCAAGTGAAAAAAGTGAGCGTGAATTAGCGAAATAATATAATTTTCCAGATCAGATTTATCTTATCAATTCGGTTGCCTGTGCGCCGCCCGAATCTGCCTAATTTTCCGAAACACATTTGATTGCAATTTTATAATAAGGAAGAGTTCGTTCACAGAAATCTAAAAAATCGGACGCTTTAAAACTTTAATATATGAAACTTGTGGTAGTTTCTCACAAAATCTGCTGGCAATCCGACGATTCGACGAGCGGCTACGCGACTGACGGCGGCTTTCCGATGCAAATGCAGGCAATTTCTGAATTATTTTCCGAAACTAAACTCATCGTTCCCTGTTATAAAAAAAAAGCCGAGCCGGGAACGACGGCATTGAACGGTCACGCGATGAGCGTTTGCCCGCTGCCGATTCCGACGGGCGAAGGCTGGCGCAGGAAAATAGCGATGATAAGCTGGTTTTTCAAAAACGGACAAGTTATATTTCGTGAATTGAAACAATCCGATGCCGTGCATACTCCGATTCCGGGCGACATTGGAACAATCGGAATGCTTTTGGCGATGCTTTTGAGAAAACCGCTTTTTGTGCGGCACTGCGGTAACTGGCTTGTCCGGCGAACGCTCGCCGAGCGATTTTGGCATTGGAGTATGGAGCAATTCGCGGGCGGGAAAAATGTGATGCTGGCGACCGGCGGAGCGCAGGAACCGCCTTCGGCGCGAAATTCCAACGTGAGATGGATATTTTCAACGTCGCTCAGAAAAGCTGCGCTGGCAGATGCCGCGCCGCGCGAAATTTCTGATAGCGGCGAATTGAGATTGGTTATCGCCTGCCGGCAAGAGGAAAGAAAGGGAACCGATGTGGTGATAGACAGTCTGCCGCAAATACTAAAAGTTTTTCCGAAGGCAACGTTGGATGTAATCGGCAGCGGTTCGTTGCTAAACAAGTTAAAGGAGCAAGCCTCAAAACTTAAGCTCGAAGGAAAGGTTACTTTTCACGGCAAATTAGAACATTCGGGCGTGATTGATTTATTGAAAAAGGCGCATTTATTTTGCTATCCGACTGCCGCTTCTGAAGGATTTCCGAAAGTAGTTCTGGAAGCACTCGCCAGCGGTTTGCCGGTAATCACAACTAAAGTTTCGGTTCTTCCACAGTTAATAAGTTCCGGCTGCGGCGTTTTACTCGACGCGCCTTCGGCTGATTTATTAGCGAAAGCGGTAACGGAAATTTATTCGGACGAAGCCAAATATCATCAAATGTCTATTAAGGCTGTCGAAACGGCGCAGCAATACTCGCTTGAAAAGTGGCGCGATTCGATTGGAGAGAGCTTGCGCCGTGCGTGGAATGTTTCTTCGCTGTCTTCGAATTCTCAGTGAGCCGCCGACTCGGTCCTCTTAAACGCCATTATGAAAATTTGTTTTCTTGCCGGAACACTAGGACGCGGCGGAGCGGAAAAGCAGTTATTATATATGCTTCGGGCATTGAAAAATGCCGGTGTCGAAGCCAGGTTGCTGTGTTTAACCAAAGACGAATCTTACGAGCAGGAAATTAAAGATTACGGGTTTTCCGTCGAATGGGTAGGTTCTTCAAAAAACAAAATCCTTCGATTAGCAAAGATAATCAGCAATCTGAAAAAACAACCGGCTGAAGTTTTACAAAGCTCTCATTTCTATACGAATCTTTACGCCGCTGCCGCCGGACGAGTCTTAAACATCCGAAGTATCGGCGCGATTCGCAGCGATTTGTTTAGGGAAATATCTGCCAACGGCATTTACGGCAAATGGAACTTAACGGCACCGCAACACTTAATCGCTAATTCCGAATTGGCGCGGGAACGCGCCATCGGCAAAGGCATATCAAAGGAAAAAATTGATTTCGTCAGAAATGTGGTTGAATCTGAAAATGGAAGCCAGAAGCCGGTTGAAAAACAATCTGTAAATATTCTTTTTGCCGGACGTCTGGATAAAAACAAGCGAGCGGACTGGTTTATCGAATTAGCTTTCCAGTTACGGCAAAATTTACCAAGGGCAAATTTAACATTTCAAATTGCCGGAGACGGTCCGCTCCGCTTGCCGCTTGAGCAATTAGCTCAAAAGCGCGAACTGTCAAAATCCGAATTGTCATTTTTAGGCGTGCGGCAGGATATGCCGGACGTTTATCGCGCGGCGGACGTTCTGGTTTTAACTTCCGAACACGAAGGCACGCCGAATGTGATACTCGAAGCAATGGCTTACGGCGTACCCGTCGTAGCGACAAAAGTGGGCGGCGTTCCTGAGATATTAACCGAGAAGTGCGGAATTTTGGTCGAACCGTCAGACCAAAACGCTTTATTGGAAGCGACGATTAAGTTAATATTAAATAAAAATTTACGCCGCGAGTTGGGAGAGCAAGGCGAACTATACGTGGCAAACAATCATTCGCTGGATTATCTGCAGAAAAGATTGCTCGGTATTTATCGCAACTTAATTAAATGACTAATAGCCAAACTATAAAAACTAAAAATTTAATTATCAAAAGTGCCGGCAGCATTAACCGTCAGAAGATTGCTCTAAGTAAAACATCGCGCGAGTTTAAATTAGTAATTCTGTTCAGTCTGCTTCATATTCCGTTGGGAATATTACTTTATAACTCAAGCGCGCTGGCATTGCTCCATCCGGTCGCCGTTTTTTGCGCGGGCGTTTACTTTGCGTTAAACAAAAAAGAAAATTTAGAGCGCACAGTTTTAATTGGAGCTTACATTATCGGTGCGGAAGTGCTCTGGCGAATGGCAGAATCATCAATATTTTGGGAGTTCGGTAAATACTCCTTGGTTGTTCTTTTTTCAATCGCTTTGTTAAGAAGGAGTCTTTATAGCTTTCCTTCCTTGCCGATAGTTTATTTTATTTGTCTTGTTCCGGCGTGTATATTGACATTGATAAGTTTAGATATGAGCGATGCCCGGGGCAAATTAAGTTTTAATATGTCAGGTCCGCTTTCGCTGGTCGTTTGTTGCTGGTTTTTTTCTCATCTCAAATTAAACGGGTTGGTGATAAGACGGTTATTTTTGGCTATTATTTTACCGCTCATAAGTGTCGGCTGTACTACGCTTTTTTATACTGTGTCGAATCCTGACATCAATTTCGGTGGCGAGTCGAATTATGAAACCAGCGGCGGTTTCGGACCCAATCAAGTTTCCTCGCTTTTGGGATTGGGGGTTTTTGCCGCCGCCGCCTGTTTCATCGCATTTAGAAATAATGTTAAGTATCAACTTTACTTTGGGATAGTAGTGATATTTTTGTCGGCGCAAAGCGTTCTGACCTTTTCCCGGGGCGGTATGTATAATGCCGTCGGCAGCATCGTCCTTATCGCCTTGTTCAGCTTTCAAAATGCCGCCGAAGGAATAAAGCGTATTGCTCCGTTTGCCGTAGTTATCGTTCTGTTTTTAGCATTGGTCTTTCCGTTTCTAGATAACTTCACAGGCGGAAAATTACAAGAGCGTTTTGAAAATACCAGCGGAACCAATCGCGCGGAAGTTGCCGACTCGGATATTGAAATGTTTTTTGAAAATCCGATTTTAGGAGTTGGAGTTGGTATATCCAAAGCCTACCGAAAAGAGTCTCTCGGTTTATCATCAGTTAGTCATACCGAGTTCACAAGAATATTATCCGAACACGGCGCATTCGGAGTTATTTCGTTGTTAGCGATGTTTGCAATGACGATTTTGAATTTTAAGAAACATAAAGTTAGTTTGGGGAGAGCCTTGACAGCCGGTGCCGTAGCCTGGGCTATTTTATTTATGATGAACGCCGGAATGCGGTTGGCGGCTCCGGCATTTATATTCGGTATGAGTTTTCTAAGTATTGCGCCGAGTTACCGGCAGATAAACAGATCGGAAACGGGCAGAAACTCGCCGGCACTGGTGAAATAATAAAAACAACTCGAAGCCGGAATATGTCCAATTGCATTGTCAGGAGTTGCCTTTCAAGATTTACCTTTTAATGAGAAAACCTCGTCTATGTTTTGTCGGCAATATGCTGGGTCGTAATCCCGGGTATATCACAACGCAGGGTCAGGTTGTCGCCGATTTGTTTGCTGCCGACGGTTATCGTGTGACGAGCGTTTCATCGAAATTAAACCGGGCGTTTCGGTTAGCCGACATCGTCCGGCATATTCTGAAAAGCTCGGCGGAAATTGATGTGTTGATTTTAGAAGTTTATAGCGGGCTGAGTATGATAATCGCGGATACGACCAGCCTGCTGTGTAAATTGCTAAAGATACCTTTGATTTTGGTTCTTCACGGAGGAAATTTACCTGATTTCACAGCTCGTCGCCCAAACTGGACAAAACGAGTTTTGAACCGCGCGGACATTCTCGTCGCCCCGTCATCGTTTCTCGCCAAAGAAATGGAGCGGTTCGGCTTTCACATTCGAGTAATACCGAATGTGGTTGATTTGGATTCCTACCCATACAAATTACGGCAGCGAATTTCGCCTAAACTAATTTGGATGAGGAGCTTTCACGCGATATACAATCCGCAAATGGCGATTAACGTATTTGCTTCCGTAAGAAAAACCGAGCCGGCGGCAACTTTAGTAATGGCGGGCGTTGATAAAGGACTTGAGCCGGAAATTAAAGAAATGGCAGGCAGAATGGGATTGCGGAACAATGTGCGTTTCGCCGGGTTTCTCAGGACGGAAGATAAAATCAAAGAGTTCACAGACGCGGATATTTACCTGAACACGAATCGAATAGACAATATGCCTGTTTCGGTTATCGAGGCGTGTGCGATGGGTTTGCCGGTTGTCGCAACTAACGTCGGCGGACTTCCGCACATCATCGAAAACGGTGAATCAGGTCTTCTCACTCCTAGCGAAGACGTAGAAGCGATGTCGCAAGCGGTAAACAGTTTGCTGCGGGACGCTGAATTAACCGAACGACTTTCGAGAAACGGTCGTCTATTAGCCGAACGCTCTGCCTGGAAGTCGGTGCGGCGCGATTGGGAAGCGTTGTTTGCCGAGTTATTGGAAACGAAAATTTAACGAAGGACAAGATCGAAAAGTAATATGCCAAGTAAAGTCTATAATCGGGTGCTGGAACACGCGGTGCTTCCGTTGGGCGACCGAATAGAAGGCGGCTCTTTTATGCGCTGGCTCAAACAATACCGCCGGGAACAATGGTTACCGGCGCAGCAATTACACGAATTACAGCGCGCTCGTCTGGCAAAGATGCTGGCACACGCCCGGACAAATATACCATTTTATAAAAACATACCTTCAGCTTCGACCGATCCGTTTCTCGATATAAGGCAATTTCCGATTATGAGAAAAAAAGATGTCAAAGAACATCTGGATAAGCTGCTCACTCAACCAAAAAAAATGCTTATCGCCGAATCAGGCAGCGGGTCGAGCGGAATACAGGGAACCGTTTATATGGACAAATCCGCGCAAGCCAGCCAGCGCGCGATGCAGATGCTCTGGTTTGAATGGAGCGGCTATCGGATAGGCGACAGCATTTTGCAAACCGGTATCACCCCGAATCGTGGGTTTATCAAAGGAACAAAAGATTACCTTTTGAATACGACTTATATTTCCGCTTTTAATTTAGATACGGACGGCGTTCAGGCGATACTTCGTCAGATTGAAAGACAGCCGCCCAAATATCTTTTCGGTTATGCGTCTTCTTTGTATGTTCTGGCGCAAACCGCGCTCGAATCGGGTTTTTCCACGATAAAATTTGATTATGCTGTCAGTTGGGGCGATAAATTATTTTCTCATTACCGCGAGAAAATTCGGCAGGCTTTCGGCTGTGAAACGCTCGACACATACGGCTGCACCGAAGGCGCGATGATTGGAGCCGAGTGTGCCAGCGGCAAATTTCACCTGTCGGTAAATCAGAATTATATCGAAGTCGTTGACGATGACGGTCAGCCTGTTCCTGATGGACAGATGGGCAAGGTTTTGGCGACTCGTCTGGATAACTTTGCGATGCCGCTGATTCGATATTATCTCGGAGATTTGGTAGAACTGGAGATGCCCGGAAGGTCGAGATGCGAATGCGGGCGCGAATTGCCTCTTCTGCGCCGCGTAATCGGTCGAGATACCGACATTGTTCGCACGCGCAGCGGCAAACAATTAATCGTGCATTTCTTTACCGGCATTTTCGAGCATATACCGCAAATCCGCCAGTTTAAAGTGGTTCAGGAAAATCTTGACGGTATTGACATTCACTATATTCCGACACAGGATTTCAGCCCTGATGTTTTGTCGGGCATCGAAACGAAAATATTCGATCACCTGCAAGAGAAATTTCCGATACGTTGGATAGAAACGCAGCAGATACAGCCGACGAACAGCGGCAAACCTCAAATAATCAAATCGTTTTTGAAACAATCAATCAGCCATTAGCATCGGCAATTTTAATCCGGCGAGCTGCCTGAGAAATTCGTTTCAACTGTTCGACTTTAGTAGAAATGCAAAAAGAAGAAAATACCGATATTAATCAGCAGCCGTTTGTTTCCATTATAATGCCCGTTCACAACGAGGCTTCTTTTATCCACAGAAGTTTAGGTTCTCTGCTGGCACAGACTTATCCTGCTGAAAAGATGGAAATTATTATCGCCGATGGAATGTCAACGGATAATACTCGCGCGCTCATTGAACAGATAAAGGCTGATTCTAAATCTCCCATCATCGTCGTTGACAACCCCAAACGCATCGCGCCGACCGGATTAAACTGCGCTTTGGAAAAAGCCGTCGGTGAAATCATTATCAGAGTGGACGGTCATTGCGAAATCGAACCGGATTACGTGGAAAATTGCGTGGCTCATCTGCGGGCAAACAAAGCCGAAGGAGTCGGCGGTCCGATTCAAACTATCGGTGAAACTTTTCAAGCCGAAGCTATTGCCCTGGCAATGAGTTCTAAATTCGGTGTCGGCGGTTCGGCTTTTCGCACCGTTGACGACCGCGAGATGTATGTTGATACGGTCGCTTTTCCCGGCTATACCAGAGAAATCCTTCGTAAAGCCGGTGCTTTCAATGAAGAACTGGTTCGCAATCAGGACGACGAATATAATTTTAGAATCCGTAAATTAGGCGGCAGAATTTTGCTATCGCCGGATATTCGTTCGCGTTATTACAGCCGAAGCTCGTTCAAGTCTTTGTGGCGACAGTATTATCAGTATGGTTACTGGAAAGTAAGAGTTCTGCAAATGCACCCGCGCCAGATGAGTTATCGTCAGTTTGTGCCGTTTTTATTCGTCACATCAATCATTTGCCTGATGCTGCTTTCAACCTTTTCAGTTTTTGGCAGATGGGGTTTAATTTTTACTCTGGGCAGCTATCTGCTGGCAAATTTAGCTGCGTCGTTACTAACATCAATCAAAACGAAATTTAGTTATTTTCCTCTCTTATCGCTGAGTTTTGCCATTTTACATATTTC
>CBDUBY010000100.1:0-12203 GCA_965365505.1 uncultured Pyrinomonadaceae bacterium
CAGTAGGAAAATTTGTTGTCGCAGCTTTTTTGAAAAAATTACCGAACCATTCATCGAGCGTTTTGAAAGTCGAATTCGGCGGCGGCTTTTTCAAAAATCCGCGTAAAATCGGAATGGCGATTTCAACTGCCCGCGCTTTATCACGACGGCAAACTTCCTTCAAATTTTCGCCCGGCGATAATCTTTCCAAAAGTATGGCGCGGCGGCTTTCGTCCGACTGCAAAAGTTTGACCGCGCCGCTGCCGTCCGCCGATTGCAGAAATTTCGCCTCGTTGAAGATTTCGGGATTGTTAAGCGGCAGCGCAATCTTTAAAACCGCTTCGCCGCCGTCGGCGCGAACGCACGGCGCGACGTAATTATAAGATAAATTCCGAAAAGGACTTTCCGCTTTGAGCGACCAAACGCTTTCGAGTTCTCTGATGATTCGCGGCAAATCGTTCAGCCACGCTTCGCCCGACTCGCCGCACAAATTCAAAGTGTTGCGAGTGAATTTTTCGGGCAGTTCGATTATAAAATTTGCGTTCATTCGTCTTGACGAGTTTAGCTTTTTCGTTGGATTCTAAACAAATGAAATCTTTGAATGAAGCGATTCGTCCGACCGTTTTCGTCAAATCGGAAAAATTAAACACGCATCTCGGAATTGATTTGACGATTGCGACGGAAACTTTTCAACACACCGGCAGTTTCAAATTTCGCGCCGCCTACAATTTGGCACTAAATGTTCCGAACGAGGAAATTCTAACCGCGTCGTCGGGAAACTTCGGTCAGGCACTCGCCTACGCCTGTCAGTTATTAAGTAAAAAATGCACGGTGGTAATGCCGGAAACTTCAGCGCGCGTGAAAATCGAAGCTGTGAAAAGTTATGGCGCAACGGTTGATTTGATTGACATCCGAAAAGTCGGACGCGGCGAGCGAGTCGCGCAGATAGCCGCGCAAATGCCCGACGCTTACGTTGCTTCGGCTTATGATGACTTGCTCGTCATCGAAGGCAATTCGACGCTCGGTGACGAACTCGCGCAACGAAATTTCGAAGTCGTTGTTGTGCCGATTGGCGGCGGCGGTTTGATTTCGGGCGTGTCGAAAGGTTTGTGCCGCAGCGGACATCAAGCGACGCTTATCGGCGCGGAACCGCTGCTTGGAAATGACGCGGCGCGTTCGCTCGCCGCCGGGAAAATTGTTATCAATGACATTGAACCGACAACGATTGCCGACGGCGCGAGAACGGTGAGTTTAGGCAAACATAATTGGAAAATCGTTGAAAAAGGCGTGACGGAAATTATCGAGGTTTCCGAAGAAAAAATCATCGAAGCCGTGCGTTTGTATTTTAATCTGGCGAATTTGAAATGTGAACCGACCGGCGCGTTGAGTTTGGGCGCGATTTTAGAAAAGCCGGATAAATTCAAAGGTGTAAAAGTCTGCGCGGTTGTCAGTGGCGGCAATGTTGACGCGGAGATTTACCGTCAGATACTCGCCGCTTAATTGTTATCGTTAAACCGCTTGGCTTTGATTTGTCAGGCGTTCGAGGGCGCGGCGGCTGATATTTCCGATAACGATGACGGAAATTATCGTCGCCGCAATTCCTACAACTAACAGCCAGACGTTTTGCGCGTCTTCCAAGTTTAATTCCGACAATCCAGCGCCGACAAAAACAACTGCCGAGGAGCGCGGAATCATTCCGAAAAATGTGCCGACGAGGTATGATTTGACCGGCACACGCGCCGATGCCATCAGGAAATTCGTTAAGGCGAACGGCATCGCGGGCGACATTCTGAGCAGGAAAATTATCAATGTCGTGCGCCGGACGCTCTGCCCGATTAACGCTTCATAGACGGCTTTCGCTTTCGGGTGCGCGTTGAAAACTTGCGGCAATCGTTCGCCCGCAATGCGCGTATGAATTAAAAAAGAAATTGTCGCCGCACCGACGACGCCGGAAATTAAAAGCGCAGTACCGAGCGGAAAACCGAACGCAAAGCCGCTGATAACGCCGATGACGTTCGTCGGCAAAAGCGCCAGCCCGCAGAAAACGAGAACGCCGAGCAGAAAAAAGCCGCTGCCGATTTCCCAATTCGCGCGCAGCCAATTTCCGAGCGGCAAAGCGACAACCAGCAAAATCGTGCTGCCGACCATCGGTAAAAGAGCGGTCACGAGAGCAAGCGGCGTGAGTTTTCCGAACTCTTCGAGCGTTTTGTAGATTCTGCCGACTAATTTTTTCAAAACTATTTTCTAAAAACCGATTACTCTTGAGATATTCAACAAACGATTTTCGACTTTATCTCGCTCAAACGCTTTGCCGCTTCGACTTTTTTATGATTTGTCTTCGCAGGTAATCAAGTGCCGCTGATGAAGCCCGCCAGCGAATTAAATATCGGTCGCCGGGCAAAATTATTTTCAGCGATTTAGTTTCCCGATCATCGGAATAGCCGATGAAAACCAACCCGACCGGCTTTTCTTCGCTGCCGCCGTTCGGTCCGGCGATGCCGGTCACGGAAATCGCATAATCGGTCGCGGCGCGCGTCCGCATTCCTTTCGCCATCGCTTCGGCAACTTCCGCGCTGACCGCGCCGTTGGCTTCAATCAATTCTCTCGGAACGTTGAGCGTGTGAATTTTCGCTTCGTTGTGATATGTAATCGCGCCTTCGATAAAATACTTGGATGCGCCCGGCACGTCGGTCAAACGTTCGCCGATTAAACCGCCCGTGCAGCTTTCGGCGACTGCCAAAGTTTTTTTATTTCCGATTAAAATTTTGCCAACGACTTCTTCCATCAATTCACCGTTCGTCGCAAAAACCGCCGCGCCGAGTTTGTCTTGAATTTTACCGGCGACTTCTTCCAATAAAACTTGAACTTCCGCTTCGGTTGTTGCCTGCGCGGTCAGGTGAATTTCGATTTCCGAGCGGTTGAAAAGAATCGTCGTCTGCGGATTTTCATATTTGGTATAAATTGGCGCAATCGCTTCGTCAACCGCCGATTCGCCCAAACCTGAAACGCGCAGGATTTTTCTTTTGACGAATATCTCGCCCGCCGCTTCACGCAGTTTCGGCAAAATGAAATTTTCAAACATCGGCTGATTTTCGCGCGGCGGTCCGGGCAAAACGACAAAGAATTTTTCGCCGATTTCGACTGACATTCCGACTGCCGAACCGTTCGGATTCGGCAAAATCGTCGCGCCTTCGATGACAAAGGCTTGCCGTTTATTTATCTCCGGCATCTCGCGTCCCCAACGCTTGAAACGCTCGCGCAAATCATCAGCCAACTGCTCGTGAAAAACGAGTTCGCGTTTCGTGGCGCGGGCAGAAATGTCGCGCGTTATGTCGTCTTCGGTCGGACCCAAACCGCCGGTCGTAATCACAATGTCAGAACGCCGCAGCGCGTCTTTAATAGTTTCTTCAAGCCGCGCGCGGTCGTCGCCGACAATAGTTTTCAGTTTAACTTCAATGCCGATGTCGTTAAGTTTTTCGGTCAGCCAAAGACTGTTGGTGTCGGTTTTCGACGGCGTTAGCAGTTCCGAGCCGACGGCGATGATTTCAGCAGAAAGCATAAAAGTACGAATTGCGAATTACGAATTACGAAAATTCTTCTTTAATTCGTAATTCGCAATTCGTGGTTATTTTTTATCGTATATATCGTGTAGAACTTCCGAGATTGATTGGCGACCGGCACTCGGCGCATCATTTGAATTGCCGTTTTTCTCTTTACCGTTACTCGCGCCGTTACCATTTTGTTTTTGATTTGATTCCGCAAACAATTCGCCGATGCGTTCCGGTTTCGCTGCCGGTTCGTCAACGATGCTTTGCGGAGCGCGATTTTCGTGGTTGATTTCCGCCAATCGGTCAATTTGCTTTTTCTGTTCCGCCATCAGCTCTTGTTTTTTATCGCCGAGCGACTTCAAACCAACGCGGCTGTTTTCCAGAATCGTTTTGCCTCGATTGCGTCTGGCTCGTTCAAGTGCGCGAATGGCTGCTGAAGTTTGTGGTGCTTCCGCAGGTTCGCGTTCGATTTTTCGCAGAATCTTAACGTAGTTTCTCAGTTCCGGTGACGGGTAAACATAGGTTTGCTCGTCGGCGTTTTCGTTCTCAATGACGTATGCGAGATGATTGACGGCGGATTTATAATCGCCGATTTCGTGATAAAGCGCGCCGAGCGTGAAATAGACGAGCGGCGGCGCGCCATTCATTAATTGCAGAATGCGCTCGCCGCGCCCGATAATTTCCTGCACTTCAAACCCGAACCAGCGGCGTTCGTCGTCGCGTAAGATTTCGTTCGCCGACAAATAGAATTCAAAAATTTCGCGCGTTCCGCTGCGCGACGGCTGCGAAAAAGTTTTCCAGAGAAAATAAGCGAAAATTCCGAAGAAAAAGATAACGAACAGCGGAAATTGCGCGACAAGAAGCATCGTCGCAATCACGCCGAACGCCATCACATACTGCGCGTTTTCCTTGAGCGAATCAGGAACTTTTTTTTGTAGCTTATTGTTACTGCTCACCTTTATTGAGGGATGAGGGATGAGGGATGAGGGATGAATAAAAACTACTTCTTATTCATCCCTCATCACACATCACTCAGCCTTTGCTAGACCGACGGCGGCGGATTTTCCGTTTCATCTTCTTCCGTCACGCTCGGCACCGATTCTTCAGTTTCATCTTCCTCATTCACGCTCGGCGTCGGGTCATCGGTTTCGGCTTCTTCTTTCACGCTCGGCTGGTCGTCGGGTTGATGTTCGGCGGGACGATTTTGCTTTTTCGATTCCTCATCCATTTTCAAGCCGAATTCCGCCAGCACGTCTATCAATTTGCCGACAATCATCGAGGGCGAATTAAAGATAAAGGAAACCGTTTCGCTGAGCGCGATGGCTTCGAGTTCAACGAGCGAAGCAATTTTTTTCTCCAGCGGCAATTCTTGGAATTCTTTGCGATACGATTCCTTTTTCGCTTCATATTCCGGCTTTTCCGGCTCTTCTTTTTTCGTCGTCATAATTGTAATTTCTCCCGCGCGTTCAATTTTCGCGTGTTCCGCTACACGATTTCCGTCGCCGCGCCGCTCGTCAGATAAATGCTGGATTTCAAATTTAGTCGGCTCTGAAAGCAATTCGCCGCCGCTCGTAATTTTAATGACGGAAAAATCTCCTTCGTCGAACGGCTCGGTCGCCAAATCAACTCCCATTCGCCGCGCCGCCGCCGCTAAATAAGCTCCGACCGGAATCACGCCGGTTAAATCTTCACGTTCAAATTTTATTTCTACTTCTTCCATAAATTAAATCTAACTTCCCACGACCGACGATTTTACGCGAATGCGCGGCTGCGCGCCCGAAGCCGCGCCTTGCAAATCCTTTTCGCGCTTCTGGCAATCGTCGCACAAACCCAAAATTCGCATCGAGTGGTGCGTTAATTTGAAGCCGTATTCGGCAGCGACTTTTTCCTGCAACTCCTCGATTGCTTCCGAATAAAACTCCACGACCTTGCCGCATTCGGTACAAATCATATGGTCGTGATGCTGATGATTGAAATGATGTTCGTAATAAGTTTTGCCGTCGCCGAAACGGACTTCACGCGCCAAACCTGCGTCGGTCAGGAGTTTCAGAGTGCGATAAACCGTCGTGTGTCCGATGCTCGAATCTTCCTTGTGAACGAGCCAATATAAATCTTCGCTCGACAGATGTTCTTCGGTTCGCAGGAAAATTTCCAAAATCAAATCTCGCTGCCCGGTGTGCCGCAAACCCGCTCGTTGAATATGTTCGGAGAAAACCTGTTTCTCGGTTTCGAATTCTTTTGTCTTGCCCGCCATACCTTAAATTATTCAAAAGTTTAAGAGAAAACTCAAAGTTGATTTTTGCCTTTTCGTTTTTTCAATTTTCACACTTCATCTTATCACTTGAGATTCGTTTTCGCTAACAAAATTTGCCCGCGCATTTTTTCGATATTTTCACTATTCGCATTCTGTTGTTCAGCCAAATTTAACGAACGCGCGCCGAGCTGCAAATAAATTTCCAACGCTTCGGGCGAAACATTTTCGCGCAAAATTTTGATATGTTTCTCAAGCGTTCCGGCATCAGTTCGGGCAAAAGTTCCGGTCAACGCCTGCGCCGTCGTTTGCTCTTCCAGATTTTCGACTGTGCTTTTTATCAACGGCAAAAAAACCGTCTGCGCGTCCGTTTCGCTCAAGCCGCACTTGGTCAGCATCTCAATCGCCGCGTCAACGAGCGCAACCAAATGCCCGCAAGCCGTGACTGCCGAAGCATGGTAAAGAGTTTTGTATTGAGTGGCGACAGAAAACGATTTTCCGCCGAGCATTTCGACAATCTTTTCGGCAATCTCGACCGCCGCTTTGTCGCCTTCCACGCAAAAATAAGCGTCCGCAAAACGCTCCGCGCCCAACCGCGCATCGCTGATTGAAACGAGCGGGTGAATCGAGCCGACCGAACAGCCTGAACTTTTTAGATTTTTCAAAACTTCCGATGAAAGCGAACCGCTGGTGTGGAAAACAATCGGTTTGAATTTCAGTTTTCCGGCTAATTCGTCAGCGACGATTTCAATTTCTGAATCCTGTGTAGTAATTAAAACGACGTCCGAAGTTATATCGAAAAAATCATTATTCAGCAGAATTTTCGGCGGCGATTCAAGGAGCTTTGCAATCTTTTCGGCAGTTTCAAACCGTCGCGCTGCCAGATTCTCAACCCGAAAATCCTTTTTTGTTAAAGCTAACGCCAACGCTCCGCCGAGTCTGCCCGCACCGATTATCGTGATATTAATATTTTGTTTCATTCGGCTTAACTTTAATTTACCACAGAGATTTTTTACCCGCGAAAAACACGAAGCGGCGCGATATGAATCTCAGGTTCATATCGCGCCGCTTCGTGTTTTATTGCTTATTTTTGTATTTCTTAAAACTTCATCAGTACCGGTTCGCTCGGCAGATTGTCGAGCCAATCGTTGACTTGAAACCGCAGTTCTTCGCCGCTCAGATAACTTTCTTCAGTCGGCGGATTAACCGACACAAGCGGCGAGGTCGGCAAGGACTCAAAAATCTTTTGCAGAATAACCAATTCGTGATTGGTGAGCAGCGGAATTTCCTGATTCTCCTTGAAAAGGTCTATCAAATGCACGGCAGCGTCAAGAAATTCTTCGTCTTTATTTTCTTCGACGAAATGTTCGACCGACGAAACAATCGTCTGGTTGAGCATCTGCAAAATTCGGCGGTAACTGCGGCGACCGCGCGTGACGATTTCTTCGAGGGCGGACGGCAGGTTTTCCCATTCCCAAATTTGCGCCAGATTGAACGAACAGGCGCAGAGCGGCTGAGTTTTCAACATCTGCGTCACGTCAAAGCGGCAATCCATATCTTTTATCTGGCGATTAATGCGCTGCGCTTCTTTCCAGTAAACCTTCTGAAAAATCGTCAGCCGCGACAAATTTGTAAACTCCCACCATTCGTCGCTCTGTAGAATCTCTTTGAACTTGTCCTGCAAATAATGCGACTTCATCACCGAATCGTGTTTAATGGCGAAATGTTCGCTGAATCGGGTGTGGAATTCTTGCCACAAATCGTTTAATTCCACGTTGAGTTTTTCGTTCGGATTGGCATAACCGTCTTCGATTAGCTCGACGAGTTTTTCGCGCGTGTATTCGATGCGGTCGTCGGTCGTTGTTTCGCAAACAGCGAGATAATTCCAGATTTTTTCGCGGATTCCCGCACCGCTGATAAAATCTTCAAGAATAATCAAATCCTTTTTCCTAGTGGAAAATTCCTTCTCCGAATCGGAAAAAGCGTCGGCGATGCGGTGCAAGCCTTCTTCCAAAGAAAGCGTGTCGTCGGAAATCGTCTTAACGGTCGCGGCGACCGCGCCGAAAGTTCGCTCGGCGTGCGTGGCGAATCGCCAGATTTTCGTGTTCAAAATCTCGTCGGGCAATTCATTGAAGCGTTCCAGAACACGCGCTTTCTGCCAATCCGTCAGCCAGTTTTCGAGCGCGGCTTTAACCAGCGGGCGTTCCTTCGGCGAATCAATCGAAAACATTTTGTCCGCGCCGGTTAAAATCTTCGCCCATTCCGACAGGCGATTGTCGCCATAAGAAACGCTCGACGGTTTGGCGATGCCTTCGATGTCGTTCCAGATAATCTTTAAATCGAGCGAACGGCGGTTGATGCGGTCGCCTTTGGTCGTAACGAACTCAATGCGCCGCTGAGCGACGAGTGCCGTCAAAATTAAGTGCTGCGCCTCGCGCACCAGACCGAACGGCGGCTTTTTCAATTCGCGGTAAATTTGGTCGAGCGAAACGGCTTTATCGGCGTTTTCCTTGACGAGCGATAAAATCAACTGTGCCATCGGCAGATTGATAAGATTTTCTTCGGATTCGATAACGAAAGCGTTTCCGCGACGGGCGACCAAGCCGAGCGGTTCGGCGAAAATTTCCGCGAGGGATTGCGCCTCGGGCAAACTTTGCCGCGCGCCGCTGAAAAAATCGCTGACCAGTTGCGATGTTTGATTCATTCCGAGCGGCTCGCTGAATTGCGGATGTTCCGGGTAACGAGATTCAAAAAGCGGCGCGAGCATATCAGCAAAAACGTCGCTTAAAGTTTGCGCCGTCCGCGCCGTTTCTGAAAAATTGTAATCGAAACCTTCGATTTGCAGCGTTCCTTCTTCGATAAAAATACGATTCCAGATTTTCTCGACAGCCATTAAAGCGGCGTGTCCGGCGGCTCGCAGCTGGTCGCCGTATTCGTCGCGCAAATTCGTGTCGTTCAGCAAAACGTGGTAACGCAAAATCGTGTCGGTTTCGTAAGGCGTGAGCTTCGCCGGTCGCCATAAAACTCTGGGAACTTTCGCTTCTTTATCCGCGCCGTCGGACGATTCGCCGATAATGACTTCCCAATCGAAAAATTTCGCGTCTGCCGCATTTATTTTCTTTTCGTTTTCCAGATTCCAGATTAAACGCCCGCGCCGCAAACCGCCGCGCCAGACAATCTGACAATCGGTGCTGTCGGTGTCCGCCGATTCTTCGGCAATCGTCCAATCGGCGAAACGCTCGCGCGCTACGCGGCGCAGAACCGTCGGCACGACATCGGGCGCGACGAATTTGACGGCTTCGCCGAGCGCGTTGTTGAGATTTTCCTTGCTGCTGACTTTCAGGCTGTATTGCGTTTCTCTGCCTTCGACCTTAACGCGCTGAATTTCATTGGGAACGGCTTCGGCGAAAGTTTCAAGCAGCGTTTCCACATCGCGGACGGCTTTCTGCGGATTGGCTTCGTCGTAAATCAACATCGCCGCGCCGATTTCTCCGGCGGTCGTTCCATTTCCTTCCAATGACAAAAGAAACAAACCCTTCAAGATTAGTTTCGCCTGAAGACGCTGCATCACCGGAATTTGCGCCACGACCTGCCCGTTGATTTTGTCGTAAGTCGCCATTGCTTCACGCAGATCATCAACTTTGCGGAGCGAGGCTTCAACCGTGTCGAAAACTTCGTCGAGCGCAATCAGCGAATTTGCCGGACGACCCTGAATTTTGTCTCCGGCTTCCGAGGTAAAACTGAGCAGCGCGAATTCCGGCGCGTAAAGACGCACGAACGGCGCGGTTTCCAAAATCACCGGATGCAGCGGGTAAAGTGACGAAAATCTCTGCTCGCTCCAGCGAAAATTCGGCATCACTTCTTTAAAGTTCAAATAAATTTCGTGCAGCAGCGGCGACATCTGGCGATGTTTCGGGAAGATATTCGCGTCAACAATGCGGTAAAGATGTTCGGTGTCGAGATAATCAATCGTAAAATTGCGGGCAATCGCCGCGTTAATGCCGTCTGCTCCGGCGATGTCGTCATCGAGCGCGACCGCGACAAAAATATTCAGCGTTTTCGCAATTTCGGCAATCTCGCCCAACAAAACGCCGTCGTCGCGCGCCACGCGCGACGTGCGCTCAAAAGCCGTGTCAATAATCAAAACAAACGGCAATTCGCCTGATTTTTTGGCGGCAAACGCCAGCAACACTTCGAGCGAATCGCTTAAATCCGTTGCCCTGATTTCAAAGGCTTTAGCGATTCCTTCTTTCAATTCCGCGTATAAAGTGTCGTGCGTTCCGCGCCTGACATAAGCGACCGAATAGCGGCTGCGTTTGAGCCGCTGAATGCTCGCCGCGACGTGCGCGTCGGCGACACGGGAACGCAGTTCGGGATGCGAAACAATCGCGCCGAGCGTCGCTAAAAAATGGCTTTTTCCAACGCCCCGATAACCGGCTAAAGCCGCCGCCGCGCCGCTGTTTGCCTGCACCGCCGAGATTTTGTCCAGACATTTCGCCATCAACTCCGACGTAATATCGGTAAAATGATAAATCGAAAGCGTCTGAGCCGGATCGGTAATAAAATCCAGCAAACTCTTGTATGAACGAACCTCAATCAGGTCTTTAACTTTTTCTTGAATGCGTTTCATCGGGTTTTACAAATTATTTAATCGAGATTTAGGCAAATGTCGGGTGAGCAGCTTTTTGGAAGTGATTTTGCCGGAATAATTTCGGCTAACTATTACTTTACCAATTTTCTCGATTAAAAAAAATAGTTTTCACAAAAAACTTAAAAATAATTTCCCGACAGAAACTTTCGCAACTAAATCGAAAAGTCGCGCATCAAAAAAGTCGTTGCTTTTACAATTTAATAAAAGGTAAAATCTAAACATTCATTTACTAGGATTTCTTTAGGAGACTTCAGATGCGAAATAGTTCGATTCGTAAATTTACGGCGTTTTTTATGATGGCGGCGATGTGGTCCGGCGCGATTGCTTTTTATCCGGCGAGCGCGGCGGCGCAAACTGCCGATAAAAAGGAAACAAAAAAAGAAAAGAAAAATAAAAAGGATAATAAGAAAGAGGCGGCGGCAACACCAACGCCGACCACGAATGCGAAAGCTCCGCTGACGGCTAAAGAAGACCCGACGATGATTGGCAAACGCAACGTCAACAGCGGCTCGGATAAATTCTTCGGCTGGCTCGGCGGCTCGAAGGATAAAGAAATCGCCATCGGCAGACAAGCCTCGATGGAAGTCGAACAGCAGGCGAAATTGGTCGAAGACGAGTTAGTCACCGAATACATCAACCGCGTAGGTCAAAACATCGTGCTGCACTCGGACGCGAAAGTTCCCTTCACTATTAAAGTTATTGACAGCGACGAAGTGAATGCCTTCGCCTTGCCCGGCGGATTTTTCTACGTTAATAAAGGTTTGATTCTCGCCGCCGACAACGAAGCCGAACTCGCGGGCGTGATGGCGCACGAAATCGCTCACGTTGCCGCGCGTCACGCGATGGAAAATCAAGGCAAAATGTCGGCTATCAACTATGGAATGCTCGCCGGAATCATTTTCGGCGGCGGCATCGCTTCGACCGTTCTGCAAAACGCGGGCGGATTAACTCAAGCAATGGCGTTCTTCAAATTCTCGCGCGGCGCGGAAGAAGAAGCCGACCGTTTGGGCGTTCAATACTTATACGCTTCCGGCTACGACCCGACCGGAATGGCGACGATGTTTGAGAAATTGAATTCAAAAAACAAAAAGAAACCCGGCACGTTGTCTAAACTTTTCTCGTCGCATCCGCAGTCGCTTGAACGTCGTGATTCAAGTTTGTCGCTCGTCGCGCGTTTCCCTGAAAAAGAAGAATACGTTATCAGCACCTCGGAATTTCAGCGCGTTAAAGCGCATCTGTTCCGCATCTCGAACGCCAAAGCCGGAGTCACATCGGACATTGACGAAATGGAGCCGGGCAAACCGACTTTGAAACGCCGCCAGCCCGAAGCCGATCCAAATGATCCTGACGCCGGAGCAGGCGATTCGAGTTCGTCGGATGCGCCGCCGAAGTTGAAAAAACGCGACGAACCTACACCACAACCGTCGCCGTCGCCCCAAAATTAAATTAAAAAGAAAACAAAAAATGTCTCGCCGCCCGGCGAGACATTTTTCTTTTGCGCCTGCCGCTTTTGAAAAGCATTACGCTCATCAATCTTCACTAAATATTTAAATCAATTATGGCTGATTTCAGTTTCTTGTGATTAATCATTTTGAGTGCCATCGTCAGGCAGTTTTTTGCCGAGGTCGGAAACCGCCTGATGATGGCGCTCGAACGGTCGCTTGATTTTAAGATTTGCTATTAAAAAATTATCTCGAAATACTTTTTCTTCATTGCTGCTCTTTACATCTTGGCGTGAAATGTTTCAATATCAAGTAGAAAACGCTAAGAAAAT
>CBDUBY010000101.1:0-12145 GCA_965365505.1 uncultured Pyrinomonadaceae bacterium
TGTTCAAACGGGAAAATTCGCCGATGTTGGTTTTCGCCCATCGCGGCGGCGGCGGATTAATTCCTGAAAATACTTTACAGGCTTTCGAGTATTCCGCGAAAATGGGCGCCGACGTTCTCGAACTCGACATTCACAGCACA
This sequence comes from uncultured Pyrinomonadaceae bacterium, assembly GCA_965365505.1. Lineage (GTDB taxonomy): Bacteria > Acidobacteriota > Blastocatellia > Pyrinomonadales > Pyrinomonadaceae. The sequence continues at coordinate 141 of CBDUBY010000101.1, forward strand.
TCGGACGGAACGCTCGTGGTTCATCATGACCGCTCGGTTGACCGCACGACCGACGGAAACGGGCAAGTCAATGAACTGACGATTGACGCAATCAAAAAACTCGACGCGGGTTTTATTTTTTCAACTGACGGCGGACAAACTTTTCCATTTCGCGGCAAAGGCGTGACCATTCCGACATTGGAAGAAATCTTCGCCGCTCTGCCGGAAAAGACATTCAACATCGAACCGAAACAGCACACGCCTTCTATCGTCGCGCCTTTATGCAATCTTATACGAGCGCGGAAAATGACGAGTAAAGTTATCGTCGGCTCGTTCAATCAACAAACGATTGACGATTTTCGCCGCCAATGTCCCGAAGTCGCTACCTCAGCCAGCCCGTCGGAAGTCAGCGAGTTTTTAGCCCGGCAAAAAACCGGCATCGCCGATTCATACCGTCCGCCGATGCAGGCTTTGCAAGTTCCACGAAACCTGGGCGGCTTGCAAATCGTCACCAAAGATTTCGTCGAAGCCGCTCACCGACTCAATCTTAAAGTTCACGTTTGGACGGTAAACGACGAGGCGGAAATGCAGCGATTGGTTGAGATAGGCGTGGACGGCATTATGACCGATTACCCGGACAAATTATTAACACTGCTGAATCGCCAGCCGATAGAATAAAAGCAGATAAATGGTTTTACGCCGAATAAAAAACGTCCGGCTTCTTAATTGAAGTCGGACGTTTCGGAGTTTTATGAATCGCTAAGGGGGATGTTTAGTATTGTTGGATGTTCAAAATTCCCTGCAAAATCGTGCCTAAGATATTGAACGCGCCGTTGTTGTTCGTTCCGTTGTCGTAACGGCTGTTGTATCCGTCCTGATAACCGCGCTCAAAACCTTGCTGGAAGTAGTATTGATACTGGCTCGAATCTACATAACTCTGATAACCGTAGTTACCGTTACGATAGATTGAAGAATTGCCGTAATTGCTTTTTCGTCTATATGAACGGTCAGCTTGTCCGGCGCGAACGCCTTCCTGATAACCGCGATTTACAGCTTGTCTGAGCAATTCCGCGCCGCGATTGTCCGTCTGGTAATAACTGCCGTTGCGATAAACGCGGTAACGATTATTGTTATAACCGTTGTTATTGCGGTTACGCTGGTTTTGCAGACGAATTTGTTCCTGTCGTTCCCGTTCCAATCTTATCCGCTGCGCTTCGAGTTTAGCGCGTTGATTCTGAACCTTCTGTTGCTGTCTTTCAACTTTTTGCTGTTGTTTTTCAACCTGTCTTCTTGTTTGAGCATTAGCGACTTCACTTGTTCCGAGTAAAGCTACCAAACCAAATGCAGATGCCGCTATCGTTCTTTTTAATGTATTTAACTTCATTGTATTTCTCCTTATTATTCCGTTATTGTTCAAATTTCCGAGAATTTTTTTGAATCTCAGGAAATGTAAAGTTTTGTAAGCTACTGTAAGATAATCACTTACAGTTTCTAATTTCTTTTAGAGCAATGACTGTGCCAAAGTAGAAAATATAATGGTTACTGTAAATTTCGCTTTGAAAATATATGAATAGATACTTTAACGGATGCTTTTAACCTTTATGGTTTATCAAAATTGGAAAACGCAAATAAGTTTTTATTTATACGGCGACAAAGGATACGAATTGATTTTGGCGGTTCTCAGCATTAAAATCGTTTCGACCGTTCATTTTGCCGAAAGCGATTCGCTCGATAAAAATGTTCTGGGCAGCATCGGCTGGCTTGACCGCGTGAAATTAGGTTTGATTGAGCAGGAAGGTAAATTATTTTTGAGCGAATATAAAAATTTTTAGGTTAGATTAAAATCAAATTGTTATGAATAAAGCAAATAGTATAAACAAATGTCCGAAATGTAGTGGTAAAGGAAATGTTAAAATCAACAATACAAGAACCTCAGGGCAAGAATCAAATTATTACGTTGAATGTGCTGATTGTGGCTTGAGAACCAGTTCGTATAATCAGAGCGAAGCAGTAAACTTTTGGAACAACGGTAGAAAATTCTTACAACCTGAAATGAAAGGAAACGATTTGGTTTACTCTGAGTTCTTGCTTGATAAGCCAAAGTCTGAATAACTTTTGTATTCTTACGACAATACACAAGCCTTCTAAAGTAAAAACTGCAATGTGTTCATTTAATTTGACACTAAATTTATGCACTATCACTTAATCGGAATTTGCGGAACGGCGATGGCTTCGCTGGCGGGAATGTTGCAGGCGCGTGGACATAAAGTTACCGGCTCGGATCAGAATGTCTATCCGCCGATGTCAACGCAGTTGGAAGAACTCGGCATTGAAATTATCAACGGTTACAAAGCGGAAAACGCCGATGTCGGCGCGGACTGCACGATTGTCGGGAATACGATTTCGCGCGGCAATGCGGAACTCGAAGAAGTTTTGAATCGCAAACTGGTTTATCGTTCGCAGGCGGAAGTCGTCAAGGAAGAATTTATTCGCGGGCGCAGAAGTTTGGTGATTGCGGGAACGCACGGCAAGACGACGACGACGAGTATTGCGACTTGGGTTGCCGAGTGCGGCGGGCTGAGTCCTTCGTTTTTGGTCGGCGGCATCGTGCAGAATTTCGGCGCGAGTTTCCGCGTCGCGGAGAGCGATTATTTTATCGTCGAGGGCGACGAATACGACACGGCTTATTTCGACAAGAAGCCGAAGTTTATGCACTATCTTCCCGAAACGGCGATTGTCAACAACATCGAATTCGACCACGCCGATATTTATCACGATATACGCGAGATTAGGTTTGCGTTCTCGCGTTTGATGAACTTAGTTCCGTCGAACGGACGTTTGATTGTCGGTATTGATTCGCCAATCGCGCGCGAAGTCTTGGAAGAAATGAAAGGGAAACTCAATACGACCATCGAAACTTTCGGAACGTCGGACGATGCGAAATGGCAAGCCAGATACATTGATTTTTCCGGCGACTTGACGCGCTTTACGGTTTTCAAAGACGCGCATTCGTGGGGCGAATTTGAAACGAATTTAATTGGCGAGTTTAACGTCAGAAATTGTTTGGCTGTCATCATCGCGGCGGACGCTTGGGGAATTTCGCAGGAGAAAATCCGCGAGGCTCTGCAAACTTTCAAATCGGTCAAGCGGCGCGTTGAAATTCGCGGCGTGGAAAAAGGTGTCACCATCATTGACGATTTCGCGCATCATCCGACGGCGGTTGAGGAAACTTTGAAAGCCTTGAAAACTAAGTATAAAGGCAACCGATTGATTGCCGTTTTCGAGCCGCGTTCGTGGTCTTCGCGGCTGGCGGTTTTTCAAGAAAAGTATCAAAAAGCGTTTGCCTACGCCGATTACGTTATTATCGCCGGTGTTTACAACACATCGAAAGCGAGCGAACTCGGCAAAGTTCTCGATACCGAAGAACTCGTTAAAGACATCGAGTTGACGGGCAAACCGTCGTTCAGTTTTCCCGATGCCGATTCGATTGTCGAACATCTCACGCCGGAATTAACGAGCGGCGATGTCGTGGCGATTATGTCAAACGGCGGTTTTGGCGGAATTCACGATAAAATTTTGAATGTGCTGAAAAATTAAAATCTGTGCCGTCATCTGAGATAAAAGAAACAATTCCCGCCTCGGCGGACGCGGTTTTCGCGCTCGTTCACGATTACCGGCGGCGACTCGAATGGGACACGCTTTTGCGGGAAGCGTATCTCGAACCGGAATTTTCAGAGGCTAAACGCGGCGCGATTTCCGTTTGTCGCGGCGAATTGATTTTGGGCGGTTTCGCCGTCCGAACCGAATACGTTTCTTTTGAACCGGGCAAAGTCGCCGCCGTGAAAATGCTCAACCAGCCGCCTTTTTTCGACACTTTTGCCGCCAGCATTCGTCACCTTAAAATCTCCGATGACGAATCGGAAATCATTTACAAACTCAACTTTACCGCCAAACCAAAATGGCTCAGATGGATTTTGCATCCGGCAATGAACAGGATATTCGCCTGGGAAACCCGAAAAAGACTCGCCGCCTTGAAAGGATTTTTCGCCGAAGGCAAACAAAAAAGCCGACCGTAAATCGTTCAGCTTAACGGCTTAGTTTTTACCAGCTTACTTTTTCGTCTTTTGTGTTTCCTTAAGGCGTTCTCAAAAAAAATTCGTGTTTACATCTCGAAAACGAATTGCCAAAAAATGCTTTAAATGCGCGAAAAAGATGCTTAAATAATAGTATTTTCCCCGAATTTACAAAAAATACGCTTGCCTAAAATACAAAAAGAATGCACACTATTTTGAGATTTTGCTCTCAAAGTATCTTCGGGAAGATGCGTCCGTTCAAGATAAGGTCAGCAGTGGCGGCTTAGGTGCGGTTGGAGAGTTTGGATAAAGTTCGGAAGCCGGTTCATTTTATTAGGTATCGCAAAAAGTCGGGCGCGTCGCTGCTGGGTTAAATACCAATTGATAAATTTTCATAATAAGGGAAATTTCCAGCCTGCCTTTGCTTCATTTACTAACAAAAAATAGGAAAAATTAATGAGTACAAAACTATACGTTGGAAACTTATCGTTCGGCGTGACAAGCGACGATCTGCACGAACATTTCGCGCAGGCGGGAACGGTCGAGTCGGCTAAGGTCGTGGAAGACCGCGATACGGGTCGCTCACGCGGTTTCGGCTTTGTCGAAATGGCATCGGCTGATGAAGCGCAAACGGCGATTGAACAATTTAACGGGCAAGACCTCGATGGTCGCAATTTAGTCGTCAACGAAGCCCGACCTCGTGAAGAAGGCGGCGGCGGCGGACGCGGCGGCGGACGCGGCGGTTACGGCGGCGGACGCGGCGGCGGCGGCGGACGTGGCGGCAGCGGTGGCGGCGGCGGACGCGGCGGCAGTGGCGGCGGCGGCGGTTATTCGCGCTGGTAATCAAAAATAATCAAAGTGAAAAGGTGAGAAGGGAATAAGCAGGTTGATTGAAATTCAACTGGACTTGATAATTTTTCACCTTTTTACTTTTTTACCTTTTGAAATTCCGCAATGAACGAATAACGACGATAGAGAGCTTTAACCATTAATGTTCCTAAACCTTGCTTTTCCAGATTTTTCAAAAACGGCATCAGTTCTTTCGGGTAGGCGACGTGAAATTGTTTCAACCAATTCTGCAAAATCTTTTGAAACAAGGCGGGCAAATTTTGTTGGTCGTAAAAATCAACGATGAAAATGCTTTTGCCCGGTTTCAAATTCGCCAGCGCATTTTCAATTGATTCTCGCCACGGAGGAATAATCGAAACGGCGTAACTGAAAAAAATCGCATCGAACGGCGCGGTTAAATCGAATGTTTTTTGAAATTGAAAATCGTCGGCGAGCGCGGTCTTTAATGTTATGTTTTGTAAATTCGCGGCGGCAACTTTTGCCCGCGCCGTCTTTAACATTTCGCTCGAAGCATCAAGTCCGTAAAAATTTGAGCGGGGAAATTTCTTTGCCAGAACAATTAAATTTCTGCCCGTGCCGCAGCCGATTTCTAATACATTTTCGCCCGCTTCGATTCGCATTCCGGCGAGTAATTTATCGCGTCCGAGCAGATAATACTTGCGCGTCAAATCATAAAAATATCGCTGGCGGCGATACATTTTATCCATTTTCTCGAAAGCGTCAGACATAAGATTTTTGCCACAGAGGTCACAGAGAAACACAGAGAAAATGAAGTATAAAATCTCTGTGTTTCTCTGTGACCTCTGTGGCTAATTCTTCAAAATGTATAAATGAAAGCCGCCGTAAATCGAAGCGCGGTCTTGAGCGAATAGTTTTTGTGAAAATTCTTTTTGATATTCGAATCGCTTTTGCAAATCGGGCGGCAGATTTTTCGCTATCGGCGATGTCGCGCCTGCCGTGCGGAAAATTATCCGTGAATCTTGTTCGGCGTTTTCGGCGATTGCCTGCCAGAGTTCGGTCATCATCTCAGCGTTCATCCAATCCTGCGCGTCGAGAAAAACGAAGCGGTTAAAAGGCTCTTTCAGTGAATTTTTGATTTCTTCCGTCACCGAACCGATTTTCGTTTCGAGCCGATTGGCATTTTGCTTGAGCGCGGCGTAATTTTCCTGTTTCAGATATTCGGGAACGGCGCGGCGATTTTGCGTGTCATATCGTCGCCCGAAGGCTTGCCAGGCGAAATAGTTTTCCTCGATCGGATAATCGCAGGCGAGTCGTCTAACTCGCGTCCGGTAGATATCAATGACAGTGCCGCCCGCTGCCAAATCTCGTTTCAATTCATCGTATTGCTGCGGCGGAATGCCCAGCCCGAACATTGTCACCGGCATTTTGCCGACGGTTTTTATCAGGAATGAATCGAAAAACGGCGCGATGAATTTTTCATAAAGTTTTTCCTGTTCTTCACGAGTTTCGGCTTTCAAAACTTCGTCCGGTTGGCAACCCAACAGCCGGGAAAATTTGTGAAAGAATCGCAGAAAGTAACCGTTGCGCGAACGCTCGTAAAGTCCGCCGTCGGCAAAATAGTTTATTCGATTGCCGTGAACCAGATTTCCGAAAAAACCGTTGCCTTCCCAGAACAATTTCGTGTCCGCATCCAAATTCGGCGCGATGTGTTTTTCGTAATTTACAAGATTTGTGTCGTGTTCGCCGTGACCGAAAAAATTGAAAAAATCTTCATAGTTTGGCAGAAATTTGAGCGCGGCGATTTTTAGATTTAGCAGGTAAATATGATGACGATTCAAATCAACTGCCGTCACCGATTCGGGATTTTCGATCAGATAATTCAGCGCGTTGCAGCCGCCCGAAGAGATTGTCAAAACTTTCGAATCGGAATCTAATTGTAACGCCTGTAAATCAATTCGCGGGTCTTCCCAAATCTGGTTATACACAAAAGCGTCGAACCAGACGGCAAAGAGTTTCTGCAAAACGCTCTGCCGTTTCGACGCTTCTTTTTGTTTGACGGCTTCGAGAACGAGTTGTTCGGATTTCATATTGTGTTTTTACCACAAAAACACCGCCGACACAGCATTATAAATTGAAAATTTAACGGCAGCTTTGCACGAATAGAAATTTTAATTTCTCTGCATCTGCGGTTTTTCTGTAATAAAAAATTTACTCGTTCATCATCACTTCAACCGGATCAATGCCCGACGCCCGCCACGCCGGATAAAGCGCGCCGATTAAACTTCCGGCAATCGCAATCAAAGCGGCGGTCACAGCCCACGACCAACTGAATTCAAACTGAATGTCGAAGCTCGATTGAATAATGTAGGAAGTAAGAAAGGCGGCGGCGAAACCGAGCAGAATTCCAAGGACGCCGATGAAAAACGCTTCGCCTTCGATGGTGCTGATGATGAATCGTTTCGACGCGCCGAGCGATTTCAAAATGCCGATTTCCTTGCGGCGTTCGGTAATCGTCGTATACATCGAAAGCAAAACGAAAATTGTCGAAACGAACGCGCCGAGTCCGACCAGAACGCGCAGAAAAGTTTTGAGCGCGGGAATTCTGTCCTGCGCGTCAATGATTAAATCCTGCGTTAGATTTATTTTATTGCCGGGCAGCGTTTCGTTGATGCGAGCGGCGACTTCCGCCGCGTTTGCGCCGTCTTTTATTTTGACGAGAATATATGTGCATTTATTCGGCGATTCGAGCGCGTCCTGCATCGCCGCGAGCGACATCTTGATTCTCGCGCCTGACGGCGGCGCGAACACGCCGACGATTCGATATGGTTTGCCGCCGAAAAGTTCCATCTGGTCGCCGACTTTTAATTTATCGTCCGCCATTTGCCGCTCGTCTATAATTACTTCGTCGTTCGCAGTCGGCGCGCGTCCTTGAACGAGTTGCATTTCGTTCATCGCCGCGAACGAATTCCATTCAACACCGTCGAGCTGCCGAATTCCCCAGCGACCGGTCGCGTCGGGCGTAATATAGCGAATGACGGGAACGCTTGACTGCACGCCTTCGATTTCCAGTAACCTTTCGGCGTAGGTCGTCGAAACCGAAGCATTAGAACTCGTTAATTCCATTGCGCCCGGACGAGTAAAAACGATTTCCGCCTTCCAGTTCGCCGCTCGCTTCGCCATACTGTCGCTCATTCCGCGAGCCAATCCGGTGAACAGCAAAATCAAAATCACGCCTAATGCCACGCCGACGATACTGATTAGCGTGCGGAACGGGCGGGTTTTCAAGTTAGCTAAAACTAATTCGAGCATTTATTTTTCTAACAACAATTCTCTGACAAAATCAAATTCTTTGGCTTTCTCTCTATTGGTAAATAGTTCCTTTCGCCTTTGAAAATCTTCATACATTTTATCGTAAGTCGCCAGCAATCGGTCGGTCGAAATCTCGCGCGTGTTTTGTTTGACGGCTTCAAACGCCCGTTCGACTTTTCGATTTCTCAATTCTTCATCGCCGACGATTTCACGAACGGCGTTGGCGAAATCGTTTGCCGTCGGTTCGACCAGCCAGGCATTTTCATTATTGGCGTAAGCCAGCAATCCGCCCGCGTTCGGCGCGAGCGTCGGCGTGCCGGATGCCATCGCTTCGAGCGGCGCGATGCCGAACGGTTCGCGCGGATTCGGGTGGACGAAAACGTCGGCGTTGGCGTAATAATCCGACAAAGTTTCTTTGTCGAGATGTCCGAGTTGAATGATTTTATTTGGGATTCGTTTGGCAGTTTCCTCTTTCAGCCATTCGGCTTGCGGTCCCGCGCCGGCGACTAAAAGACGAAAATCTTTTTCCGAATCCTTTGCCAGAACTTCCATAAATTCCGGCAGTAACCCAATGTTTTTTTCCGGCGAAATTCTTCCGGCGTAAAGCAGCGCAATCGAATCAGCGGGAATTCCGGCACGCTCGCGCATCTCGCGTTTCACTTTTTCTGATTTTCTTTCCGGCGAAAACTGCCCGACGTTCACGCCGCGCGGACAAACCGCGATGCGTTCTTCAAACGGAATGCGCGGAGCTTTGAAAACGCGCCAGCACCAATTGAAAAACCAATCCGACCGATTCGGGTTTTTCGATTTATCAACTGCGTTATAAAATTCTTCCGCCGTGTAGGGCGAGTTGGCGATGTGAAAATCGAACAGCGGAAAATTGTAATTGCCCATCACGCGGCGGGCAAACCATTTGCCGATTCCGCCGCTGGTCAGAAACGAACCGATGTTGTCGTCCATTCGTTCGCACGAAAAATGCACGAGCATCGGGCGATTCAGTTGTTTGAATTTGCCGACGCGAATCATCGCTCCCAACATCGAGAGCGTATATTTGTCGGTGACTTCAACCATATCGGGCATCTCTTTGAGCAGAATGCGGCGGATAATCGAATTGCCCGGCATATAATCCCAGGGCATCATCACGCGGTAGCGTTTGTCGAAAATCGGCGATTGGCGCGCCGGAACGTAATAAATTTTTGCGAACTCGTTCACGTCTTCAACCGTTTTCGTTTCGCCCGGCACAATCAATCGGACGAAACGCCGGTGACGTTCGGCGGCAGCCATCAAATTATTAAAAGATGTACTGATGCCGCCGGAATTTTTGTGGTAATAATTGGTTATATGAACTGATTTGATTGACACTAATTGATACTTCTTTCGTTGCGGGACAATTTTGATTTAGCGTTGAAATTTTTGCAGACCGGCATCATTTTCAATAAATTTATCGCCCGTTAACTGTCAGTTAACTCGGCGCGGATATTCTTGCTAAAGCCCGCTCCCATTTTATAATACTCGAACATCTTTTCAAAAACGCGCTCCCAAGAGTGACTCTGCGCCGAACAACGCGCCGCCGCGCCAAGGGACTTTAACTGCTGCGGGTTTCGCGCCAGATTAATAATCGTTTCGATAAAACACGCTTCGTCGTCGGCGACGAAACCGTCTTCGCCGTCGCGAATTAAAAACTTCGGACCGCCTTGTTTCATCACGATTGCCGGAACGCCCGACGACATCGCTTCGAGAACAACATTGCCGAAAGCGTCGGTTTGCGAAGGGAAAACGAAAACGTCCATATTCGCGTAGGCTCGCGCCAATTCTCCGCCGAAAATTTCGCCCGTCAATTCGGCGCGTTGCAGATTTTTTTCCAGCCAACTTCTTTCGCCGCCTTCGCCGACGATTAGAAATTTGTAATTATCAATATTCGCCGTTTTTAAAGCCGTTTCGATTTGTTTGAGAAACCTGACGTTTTTTTCGGGACGCAGCCTGCCGACGAAACCGATAACGATTTCATCGTCGTTTTTGCGGCAGCGTTTAGTCGGCGATAAAAATTCCGTGTCCACGCCGCGACCGAGCAAAAACGACGGGCGGCGTGTTGCGCGCTGGATTTCGGCAACTAATTCCTCGTTCGGCGCAAGCTGTATCTGCGCCAGAAAGTAAAGTTTCATCAAACCTTTGAAAACCGCTTTTTCGATGAAGCCGCCGATTTTTTTCTTTATTTTCTCAGAAACGAGCGGACAGGCGCAGACGAATCGTTCGGCGGCGTATTCGTGCGCGTTCGTGTGCCAGGTGGCGACCGCCGGAATTTTCTTAAAGTGCGCAAAGAAATATCCGAATTGGCTGATGTCGTTCAAGCCGGTAACGTGAATGATATTCGGCTTGAAATCATCTAAACTTTGGCGGACGAGTCTTTTATGCTGCCACAAAAGCGGATCGAATTTCAGCGCGCCGTCCATCGGAATCGAAGCCAGCCCGCGTTTTAAATCGAGAAACGAAACGCTGCCGTCTTGATAAAATTTGGTTTGATCGCCCGAACGAACGCAGAGAACTTCGTGATTTTTTTCTTTGGCAAAATTCACAAGGCGGCGCAGAAAATTTGCCGCGCCGTTGATTTCGTGAAAAGTGTCGGCGAATAGAGCCACTCGCGGAATATCATTCATTGGCACAATAAAATCACAGAAAACGATTAAGAAGGCGAAACGATGAGATTTAGCTTTCTCAATGCCTTTTGCTTCGTCGCTAATCTTTTTTATTTGCGCCGTTCGATGAAAGATGAAACGACGGCGACAAACAGAATGAAAACAAAGAAAACCGCCCACGCGCCCAGCGCGGTCGTCCACGCCCACGACCATTTACCGCGAAAAACCCCGAGAATCATTCCGACCGTCAAACCAAAGCCCGTGAAAATTCCGATTGCCGTCAGGTAATTTTTGGTTTTGACGGCTTTGATAATTTCGAGCGGCAGAAACGAAACGAATTCGACGATGAGCAGCGGAAATCGTTTGATGTCGCTCCACAGAGATTTCGATTCATTACCCGCGCCGACCAGCAAAACGCCGTGCCGCATAATGAAAAGATTGAACATCGCCGAGAGAACCGAAAATAAAACCGAAACGGCGAAGGCGATTTGTCTGGAATTATTGGTTGAAGCCGGAACAAGTTCGCTGAAATATCTTTCCTGCGCGTAGTGCGTGAAATACTCGATTGAGTGGCTGATGGTCGGCAGCGAAATTGTGACAATCAGGGTTGCCAGCCAAACGGGTGTCGCGCGGCGAAACGATTGGACGAGCGCGCCGGACGCGCCGGAAGTTAAAAATCGAAACGTGAATTCGACGAGAGCCGCGACCAGAGCCGCCCGCCAATTTTCTTTGCTCGCTTTATAAACCGTGACGTAAAAAGATGCCCGCAGCATCGCGCCGAGCAGCGCGGCTTTCCAATTCCAGCGCGTAATAATCTGCGCCGGATGCGCGATTAGACTTCGGAAAACGTCGCCGACAGAAATCTCCTCGACGTGGATTTCTTCCAAATCGTCGGCTTCGGCAATCGAATGGTGAATATTTTCCGAACTAATCATTTAGAATCTTTTTGCGTCTGAGCGATTGCGATTGCTTCCGCGTAAGCTTGGTAAACGCTCTCGAAAACTGCATCCCACGAACGCGACATCGCAAATTTTCGCGCCGCCGTTTTCATCTCTTTTAACTTTTTCGTATCGTTCATCAGCAAAAGCGAAAATTTCACGAAGTCATCAAATTCTTCGGTCACAAATCCGGTTTCTGCGTGGCGCACGATAAATTTCGGTCCGCCCTGATTGGTAACGATTGCCGGAACGCCCGAAGCGTT
>CBDUBY010000102.1:0-12024 GCA_965365505.1 uncultured Pyrinomonadaceae bacterium
CACCTTTTCGCTTTTACTTCGTTTATCTTTTAACTACCGCAAATCTCGTCAATTGCTTCTTCGTATTTCTCGTCAATCACGCCGCGCTTAATTTTCAAAGTCGGAGTCATTTCGCCTTTATCAATCGAAAACTCGCGCGGTAAGAGGTAAACTTTTTTGACTCTTTCATAATCGTTCATCTCGCGCGTAAACTCGCCGGCATCGCGTTGGACTCGCTTGACGACGTGCGGGTTTTCGCAAAGCTCTTCGCGTGAACCGTTCGCATTAATTCCTTCTTCGCGCAAAGTCTGTTTCAATGTTTCCCAGTCCGGCACAATCAACGCGCCGACTTGTTTTCTGCCCGAACCGACGGCGACGGCTTGGCTGACGAGCGGCGATTGTTTCAGAAGACTTTCGACCTGCTGCGGCGCGACGTATTTACCGTTCGATAATTTGAATAAATCCTTTTTGCGGTCGGTGATGAAAAAATGTCCGTCTTCGTCAACGTAGCCGACATCGCCCGTGTGATAAAAGCCGTCTTCGTCAATCACTTTAGCGGTTTCTTCAGCGTTGTTCAGATAGCCGCGCATCACGTTTTTGCCGCGAATCAAAATCTCGCCGTCCGATTCGGCGATTTTCATTTCAATGCCTTCAAACGGCGTTCCGATTGAACCGACTTTGCTGTCTTCGGGACGATTGGCGCAGGTGACGCAGGCTTCGGTCATTCCGTAGCCTTGCAAAACCGGAATGCCCGCCGCCCAAAATGCGTTCGACAACTTTCTGGAAAGCGGCGCGCCGCCGGACACGAAAAATCGAATGCCGCCGCCGACGCCCATTCGCCACTTGGAAAAAACCAGGCGGCTGGCAATCGAATGCTTTAATGCTAACATCGGCGACACAGATTCGTGTTTGTCTTTTGCGTCCCAATACTCCTGCCCGACGACCAAAGCCCAATCGAAAAGAGAAGTTTTCCATCCGCCAGCCGATTTCCCTTTCTTGACAATTTTATGATAAACCTGCTCGAACAGACGCGGCACGGCGGTCATAATCGTCGGGCGAACTTCGTTCAAATACTCCGCGATTCTATCGAACGCTGGACAAAAATGAATCGCCACGCCGTTAGCGCAAAGCACATAAAAAACCGTGCGCTCGAAAATATGCGAGAGCGGCAAAACAGCCAGCGAGCGGTCAGTGGTTTTAATGGGCAAACCTTTTGAAATCGCCGTGATGTTTGACGTGAAATTTTCGTGCGTCAACATCGCGCCCTTCGGTTCGCCCGTCGTGCCGGAAGTGTAAATAATCGTCGCCAAATCGTCGCTTTTAATTTGTTTTAGGTTCGTTTCAAAAATCTGCGAATCAATTTTCTCCAATTCCCTGCCGCGATTTTCCAGCGTTTCGTAAGTTATCGCGCGATTGTCATTTTCGGGAACGGCATCAGCGTCGAAGAAAATCAATTTCTCAAGCCGCTCGACCGACTGAATCGCGGCTTCGGCGTGACGCAAAATCTTTTTGCCCGAAACGAATAACATTTTCGCGCCCGAATCTTCCAGGATATATCGAATCTGCTCGACGGCTTGCGTCGTGTAAATCGGCACGTTAACAGCGCGAAGCGATAAAATTGCTAAGTCGGTTAAAGACCATTCGGGACGATTTTCGGAAATGACGGCGACGCGATCACCTGCCTTCACGCCCAAATCGGCGAGCCCGAGCGCGATGTGCTTGATTTTCTCGATGACCGCTGCGCCCGACAAATTCACCCAGACCTCGTTAATTTTCTGACTGAGCGCGTCAGGTTTGTTATGACGGCGAAACGATTCGAGGCAGTAGTGCGGAATCGTCTGCGGTAAATTTTCAAATCCGATTAAATTTTCAGCAACCATTATATTTAGTTTCTTCCGATTCTACTTAGCTTAACAAAATGTAAATTCTAACATTTTTGGCTGGATATGTTATCGAAAGCAAAAACGCCTGCCATATTAAATTTTAAGTCCAATATGTTCGGTCGAGCGAGCGGTAATTTATCGCTTCGCTGATATGCGTCGTTTTAACCGTTTCGCTCGCATCCAAATCCGCAATCGTTCGCGCCACCTTTAGAATTCGGTCGTGGGCGCGGGCTGACAAACCCTGTTTGAGCATCGCCCGTTCAAGCAGATTTTCGCTGTCGGAATCGAGCGCGCAAAATTTACGAATCTGCGTCGGTGACATCGCCGAGTTTGAAAAAATGCCGTCGCCCGCGAATCTTTCAAGTTGAATTTCACGCGCCTTTATTACACGCCCGCGAATCGTTTCGGAACTGTCGCCGACCGGAACGCCGCGCCCGCGCAATTCTTTAAAGTTGACGGCGGGAACATCTATATGAATATCTATGCGGTCAAGCAACGGTCCCGAAATTCTGCCGACGTAACGCTGAATTTGAATCGGCGAGCATTTGCATTCGCGTTGACTTCCAAAATAACCGCACGGACACGGATTCATTGAAGCGACCAAAGTGAATTGCGCCGGAAAAGTCAGCGATGTCGCGGCGCGGGAAATCGTGACCTGTTTATCTTCCATCGGCTGGCGCAGAACTTCCAAAACATTTCTGTCAAATTCCGGCAATTCGTCGAGAAATAAAACGCCGAGATGAGCGAGGGAAACTTCGCCCGGTTTCGGAATCGAACCGCCGCCGATGAGTCCGGCTTGCGAAACCGTGTGGTGCGGATTTTTAAACGGGCGTTCGGTTATTAAACCCGTCTTTCCGGTCAGTCCGGCGACCGAATGAATTTTTGTAATTTCCAGCGATTCTTCAAATTCGAGCGGCGGCAAAATCGTCGGCAGACGTTTCGCCAGCATCGTTTTTCCAGAGCCGGGCGGACCGATAAGAATTATGTTGTGAAAACCCGCACTGGCGATTTCCAGTGCGCGCTTTGTGTTTTGCTGACCGCGCACTTCCGAGAAATCTACGCGATACTTATTTTCGTTCGTGTTTAATTCAGCGATGTCTAATTTGAGAGGCGAAACGCGCGGCGCAGTATCGCTCGTAAAATCGCGGCAAAGTTCGACGGCTTCACGCAAATCCTTGACCGGATAAACATCAACGCCGGAAACGACTGCGGCTTCGGTTGCGTTTTCTTCAGGAAGAAGTAAATTTTTAATGCCGTTTTCTCTGGCTCGCAAAGCAATCGAAAGCGCGCCGCGAACAGGACGAACACGACCGTCAAGAGAGAGTTCTCCGATGCTCAAAGTATTTTCCAAAGATTCGCCGTTTCCCAAATCGCCGTTCGCGCCAAGAATTCCGAGTGCAATCGGCAAATCGAAACTCGCCCCTTCTTTGCGAACGTCGGCGGGCGCGAGATTGATGGTGGTTTTGTGAAACGGGAAAAAGAACGAACTGTTGGTTATCGCGGCGCGGATGCGTTCGCGCGATTCGCGGATAGCGGTGTCGGGCAAGCCGACGATTAAAACGGTCGGCGAAGAATCCGCTTCGCCTTTGACCGGCTGCAGATTTACTTCGATGTCCACGATGAGCGCGTCAATGCCATAGACGGCGGCGGACTGCACGAGGAAAAGCATAATTTTTCATCTCACATTATAAAGGATTGTAAAAATCGGAGCGTTTGAATTTATAGCAGATTTTTTAATAAATGTCAGTTTTCGACCGAAGCGCGAACGGCGCGTCCGCGCATTCTGTACATTAGAAAAATAATCATTTACCTTTTCCCCGACTTGTCATAAAATAACGCTTGCCCGAAAAGCAACCAAAATTTGGAGGTGGCACATCATAGACACCAACGATTTATTAAATCCAGAAGCGAATTTTTTAGGAGCAACTATGGACGGAACCTCGATTGCGATAGAGCGCGACGGCGTTTTTCAAGATGAGGAAAGCAACGCGAGCCTTCCTATAGCTCTCTCTCTGCCGACAAACAACGCGGAAACTTTTGAACGAACCGCGCCCGATTTTGAATTGGCGAAGCTCGCGGCAGAGGGAAATATCGCCGCGTTTGAAGTTTTATACGAGCGTTATCACCGCCGAACTTATTCGCTCTGTTTGCGGATGACGAGCAGCCAAACCGAATCGGAAGATCTGACGCAGGAAGTTTTCATCCAGCTTTTTCGCAAAATCGGCAGCTTTCGCGGCGAATCGGCTTTCTCGACCTGGCTGCACCGAATGACGGTCAATCAGGTTTTGATGCACTTTCGGCGGCGCAGCGTCAAAAACGAAAAGACGAGCGAGGACGGCGAGATTCCCGAACAGATTGTGCCGGGAACCGAGAATCAAATGAAGATGCCGGTTCTTGACCGTATCGCTTTGAAACGGGCGATTGAACAACTTCCGCCCGGTTATAAAAGCGCGTTCGTGCTGCACGATGTCGAAGGTTACGAACACGAAGAAGTCGCCAGGATTCTCGGCATCTCGGTCGGCACATCGAAATCGCAACTGCACAAAGCGCGACTCAAATTGCGCGGTCTGCTCATCAAGCAAAAGGAAGTGTAAAGCAATTGTAAATTTTACAAGGCAACTTAAAACTCTCAAGGACAATCTATTAAAATTGAAGCCGCTAACTTAGGTAAACAGGTGAAAAACGATTCTGTTTTTTACGCATAACTTCGGAAAAATGAACTGCGAATACTGTCAGGAAATAATCAGTCTTTATTTGGACAACGAACTTGACGCACAAGCTGCGTCCAATGTCCGAATGCATCTCGCCGAATGCGCGGGCTGTGCCAAAATGTGCGAAGATTTTGCGATGATTCTTGACTTTTGCGAACTCGACGAAAACGAATATTCTTTGCCGCCGAATTCAAAAGCTCTTTGGTGCCGCATCAATAACTTAATCGAAACAGAAGTTTCCGCTGAACCGCCAACCGTTCAAAAAGAAAAACCGAAACGAAGCTGGCAGTTTTCCTTTGGTCAGGTGTTCGCTTCGATTTTGGGAATTGCCGTTATCAGTTCGTTGCTGACAATTGTCGGAATTCAGAATTATTCGGCGGGCGAGAGTTCGGCAGCCGCCGCGCCGAGTTTGTTCGACCGCGCTTTGAGCCGAGTCGGATTAGTCGAAACGCCGCAGCAAGCCAGAGAGAATCGCCTGAAAGAACAGCAGGCGGCGATCGAGTATTGGAACAAACGAGTCGAAGCAAAAAAGGAAAACTGGGACAATTATCTGCGCGAAGCGTTCGACCGAAATTTAAATGAAATAAATCAAGTCGTATTTGAATACGACCGCATCTTACAAGAGAATCCGCACGATGATTTGTCGAATGAAATGCTCGATTCGGCGTTGAATGAAAAAATGGCTCTGCTGCGCGAGTTCTCCGAGTTGTAAACGGGTAGGCTTTTAAGAATGATTTGGAATTTGAAAATTTTTTTCACCACTTGCAAAACTACGATTTTCCTTTTCGGCGTAGTTTTTTTCTTTGCGTCTGCGGCAATGACTGAAGTTTCCGCGCAGAAAAAATTCTCTAAAATTTATCCGGCGAGTAAAAACATTCGTCTGCAATTGACCAATCGCTCAGGCACGGTCGTGGTCGAAGGCTGGGAACGACAGGAAATAAATATCTCGGCTTATCTTGAGCCGCCGGCAGCGACCATTGTTCCGCAGAATCTGAGCGGCACGATTGTTCTAAATCTCGTTAAAGACAATCAAGGAAAAAAAGAAGTCGGCAGCGCGAATTTTCTGGTCAAAGTTCCCTACGACGCAGCGGTTGACATTGAAACGATGATGGGCAATCTGACCGTCAGCAACGTGCGCGGCACGCTCGTCCGCGCTCACATTTCGAGTGAGGGCGACATTACTTTAACCAATATCGAATCAAGCGCGGTCAGTGCTGAAAACGTCATCGGCAATATCTTTTTTGACGGGACGGTGCAGCAAAACGGCAATTATCGTTTTACCTCGACCCGCGGCGACATCAATCTTCGCATTCCGTTTAATTCTTCGTTCAAATTAGTCGCCACCGCGCCTTCGACACGCAGCATTACTCTGGGAGATTTCGGCGGCTCGAATATGAAATTCCTCAGCGACGGTCGTCGCGTCGTCGGCACGGTAGGCGACGGCAGCGCAATGATTTCCGTCACTAACCAACGCGGCAGCATTTCATTTATTAGAAGATAATTTAATCCACCAACCACCACAGATTTTGTTATAATCTATTTGCCTCTCCTGAATTTCATCTAATTCGGCTACAGCAATCTGAAAATAAAAATATGAAAAAAATCTGCGTCCAACTGTGTCTGCCCGTAGTTTCACTTCTCCTTTTTCTCGCTCCGTGTTTTGCCCAGGAAACCAAACCGCTCATCAAACGCACGGCTTTTAAAACCGAAACTGTAGAATTCGGCGTTGCCGGAACTGTTTCAATCGTCGGTGCGCCGCAAGGCTCAATTACGGTTGAAGGTTGGGGAAAGAATGCCGTCGAGATTACGGCGGAAGTCGAGATGCAAGCCGAAAACGAAGCCGATTTAACCGAACTCGCCAAAGTCAACGGCTTTGTCATAGATAATGATTTCGGACACATCCGCATCACGAGCGTCGGCACGCACGACAAAAATTATTTGAAGCGCGTGTCGAAAAAATTTCCGAAAAAACTGCTCGGACTGCCGTTCAAAATTGATTACGTGATTCGAGTTCCCGCTTATTCTGACATCAACATTGACGGCGGAAACGGCGATTTGAATTTGTCGAATGTCGAAGGAACGATGCGAATAAATTTCTTAGAATCGAACGCCAAACTGAATTTAATCGGCGGAACGGTCATCGCCACCGTCGGCAAAGGCGACGTGACGGTCGTTATTCCGAACCGCAGTTGGCGCGGGCGCAGCGCGGACGTTCAGTTAGCAAGCGGAAATATGATTGTTCAACTGCCGCTCAATCTCAACGCCAACATTGACGCGGAAGTTTTGCGCGCCGGGCAAGTCGAAAACGTGCTGACGAATTTGAAGCCGCGTGAGCGCACGAAATTTACTGAAAAATCAATTTTGGCAAAAGCAGGCAACGGCGGCGCGCCGTTTACTTTCACGGTCGGCGACGGGAATTTGAAATTGATGGAAACTCCAAAATAAACCGGCGAAAGAATTTGAATTTTGCAATTGGAAAGTGATTAAGTTAAATTTTCTTATCACTTTCCATTTTTATTTTTCGACTTTTTTATGAGCATCAAATCGGATTTATGGCTGCGGCGAATGGCAAACGAACAACAGATGATTTCGCCTTTTTTGCCCGAACTCGTGCGCGAGGAAAACGGCAGCCGCATTATCAGCGCGGGCGCGTCGAGCTACGGTTACGATATGCGTCTGGCGGACGACGGCTTTCGCATCTTTTCGTCGGTTCACGCGACGGAAATTGACCCGAAACGCTTTGACGAAAGTTCATCTTTAATCGAACCCGTTTTGCGCGTCGCCGAAGACGGCGCGAAATATTATCTGCTGCCGCCGCATCATTACGGCTTGGGCGTAACGGTCGAAACATTCAAAATGCCGCGCAACGTCACCGGTTTAGCCATCGGAAAATCAACTTACGCGCGCGCCGGACTGCTCGTGAATGCCACACCGCTCGAAGCCGGTTGGGAAGGCAGATTGGTCGTCGAGATCGCGAATCTGGCAAATCTTCCGCTTCGGGTTTATGTCAACGAAGGCATCGGTCAAATCCTGTTTTTTGAATCGGACGAAGATTGCGCTGTTTCGTATTCGGATCGAGGCGGCAAATATCAAGGTCAAACCGGCTTGACCTACGCGAAAGTTTAATGATTAATCCTAACGAATTTCGTCACGCGCTCGGACGTTTCGCCAGCGGAGTGACGGTCGTGACCAGCAAAGACGCGGACGGCAACCTGCACGGCATCACGGTCAGCGCGTTCTGTTCCGTATCGCTCGAACCGCCGCTGATTCTGATTTGCATTGACAAAAACACAGGCAGCCATCACGCGCTCGCCGAGACCAATGCGTTCGTCGTCAACATTCTGCGCGAAGACCAGCAACATATTTCCGACCGCTTTGCTTCGTTTCTGCCCGGTAAATTTGAATCGGTGAACCTTCGTGCAGGCGTTGACGATTTGCCCGTCCTCAAAGACGCGCTCGCCAATCTCGAATGCCGGTTAGTAAATGCTCATCCAAACGGCGACCACACGATTTTCGTCGGTCAAATCGAACAGGCAACGATTAACGACGGCGACCCGCTCGTTTATTTTCACGGCAATTATCGAAAGCTGGCGATTGACTGAAAAACTTCTTGACAAAAAAAATAACTCTCGCCGATAATCTTTTTGCCAATCTCTAGAAACCGACGACTGGAAACAATCAAAGCGTTTTACAGATTCTCTCTTGAGAATAAAATGCCTGTTGTTTCAACCGTCGGTTTTTCTGTTTTTGGCTTGAAACTTTCTTTATTCGGCGCGGCGAGTTGATGTGTGAATATTTCGCATATGAACGCTATTATGCGAAGCAATCCTGCTAACCATGAGTTCGACGGCTTCGCGCTAAACTCAGCGGCAAATTGTACCGATACGCGCGTTATGCCGCAACTTAGCGGTATAATAACTTGTTCGACAGCTTCTCCGTTTTGAAAAGGCACGAATTTGAAAGATGTTTCGATTAATTTGGCTATTTCTAATTATCGCGTTTCTCTTTTTGCCAGTTGCCGCGCAAGAAGAATCCGACGATGATTGTCCGAAACAGCTTGAGTATGTGAACCGCAATCAAGTTGATCCGCCGACAATTTCGTTGCGCGGAGTTGAAGGACGAGCCGTTGACTCAAGCGGCGTAGCTATCGGTTACATTTGCGTTGCGCTATTTACGGAAAAAGAACATCGCTTTGTTGCCCAAACGGTTGCGGACGAAAATGGTTATTTCCGCTTTGGCAAAATCCCGAAAGGAAACTACCGACTTGTAGCGAGAGTTGATTACGATTATCTTTGTCCTGTAAATGTCCGCATTCGCCGAGTAAGTTTTCCACGAGGCGGCTTTTTCCGAAAGACGAGCTTGGTTTTGCATTTGCGTCCGGCGGGAATTGATGATTGCAGTTATGGCGACACAAAATAGCGGCGGCGTGGTAAAAATAATGGGCTGCCGAACAAGTAAAAATACCACCGCCAGAGGCGGTGGCTTTGTTTTATTTGCCCTAGAAGGTGCGCCGGAACTTTCTAGTCTTGTTGCTCACCGAATAAGTTTCCCTGCAACTTCTCGATTTCCCGTTCTTTGTTTTCCTGCCATTGCACATACTCGCGGATGCGCGTCTCGTCAAGCCCAACCGTGCTGACACAATAGCCGCGTCCCCACAAATGTCTGCCCCAAAACACCCTGCCCAATTTCTCATACCGCTGGAATATCCTGATTGCCAGTTTCCCTTTCAAATATCCCATTACCTCTGAAATCGAATACTTCGGCGGTATCCAGACCACCAAATGCACGTGGTCGCTTTGCACATTCATCTGAATAATTTCAATGCCTTCTCGTCGCGCGCAGCAGATTCTCTATTTCTCGTCTGGTGTATTCCCTTATTTCATCTTTTAATATCCGCCGCCGATACTTTGGACAAAATATTAAATGGTATTTACACTCGTAAATGGTATGCGAGAGTCGTCGCGCATCGCTTGCTCATAAATATATCTCCTTAGTTGCTGACACTTTCTAGGGAGATATATTTTAGAAGATATTTCGGTCGGTCTGCTGTTTCGCCTCACGTGCTTGTAGAACCACTGCCGGAGGCAGTGGTTTGATTCTTTGAATCAATGGACGTGAGGGCGAAACTGCGACTTTGTTATCAAACTTGTCCGTCGTGTTTCGCCCCACGTTATCTCGGTCGTTCGACCTCTTCGTGTGAAAATAGAAACTTTATATTTCGCGCGTTTTTGCTTATAATTTTCGTATGTTGCTGCCGCGCTACGAACTTAAATCTGACGAGAGTTTAACGGTTTTTGAGTTTTTGAGCGTTGGCAAACGAGGCGAAATTCCGAAGATTACTCAGTATTCGGAAACAAACTTGAAAGATTTTTACAATCTTGGTTTTGGCGACAAGGATTTGCAGACGGGCGAGGTTGATGACACAGTTATTTCCGATAACGGCGACGGTCAAAAGGTTCTGGCGACAGTTGCCGCTACGGTGTATGCTTTTACCGACAAATATCCAGAGGCTTGGATTTACGCGACGGGCAGCACAAAATCACGGACCAGACTTTACCGAATCGGATTGACCAATAATTTGTCTGAGATTACAGAAGATTTTGAACTCTACGGGTTGAAAGAAGGCGAATGGCAGGAGTTTCAAAAACGCACCGAATATGAAGCGTTTCTTGTCAGGCGAAGGAGTTGAGCTAATGAAAAAGATTGAAGAACTAAACAAATCAAAACTGCCAATAGTTAAAGTTGACAAATCTCTCGGCAAATACAAAGACAAAGTTCTGTTTAAGGAAAAAGTCGAAAAAGCTAATGAAACCTTAAAGAGCGTCGGTCTGCCGAAGGCTTTACAAAAATCTAAAGCCTGACAGTTTTTTGCTGAAACAGCTTTTGACAATAAGCTGTAAAAATCAAGGTTTAACCGATCAAATGAAAGTTTTTAGTCAGGACTTAACAGACCAGAAGATCGTTTCGGTTAAATCGAGTTAAATCCGTTAGTAAAGAAAAGAATTTCACCTTATAAACTGTCTTTATTCACCTTTGTCGGACACTCGATTCTGTCAGGTTACATCCTGACTTTTACACTTCAGGCGGTCGTATCGTTCAAAATTAAGCTGCTTGTTCCGCCCTCGCTCACGCGCGGGTTTCTGATTCGAGCATTTTCTGCAAATCACGTTCGTCGAGCGTGTAAATCTCGTTGCAAAATCCGCACGTCATCGTCGCGCCTCGGTCTTCTTCGAGCATCGCGGCGACTTCTTCACGACCGAGCGAACCGATTAATGAAACAGCGCGGTCGAATGAGCAGTTGCATTCAAAGCTGATTGGCTTTTCTTCCAGAATCTCAAAATCAATTTCGCCGAGCGCGAGTTTGACCAAATCCTGCGCCGTCGCGCCTTCGTTAATGACGCTCGTGATGTGCGGCGCGTGGCGAATCGTGTCTTCGATCATCGTGATAATATGCTCGTTCGCGCCGGGCATCATCTGGATTATCACGCCGCCCGAAGCCGTGACGAACGGCTCGTCTTTTTGCAGCAAAACGCCCAAGAGAACGGCGGACGGAATCTGTTCGGACTTTGCCAGATAATAGGCGAAGTCTTCGGCAATCTCGCCGGAAACGATTGGGACTGAACCGACATACGGCTCGCGGTAAAGCCCGATGTCGTAGCCGGTTTCGCGGATGACGTAGAACATTCCCGCGCCGATGATGCCGGAAACGTCGAATTTTCCGTTGTCTTTCGGCGGTAATTCGGCGATTGGATTTTTCACGTAGCCGCGCACTTTTCCGTTGGCATTAGCTTCGGCGGTGATTCCTTCGACCGCGCCGTCGGCTTCGATTTTTACCGTCAGGCGGTCTAATTCTTTTTGACCCGAAGCCAGCAGCAGCGTTCCGGTCAAGACGCGACCGAGCGCGGCGGAAACTGTGGGCGAAGTTTGGTGTCGGCGAACGGCTTCGGCGACAATATCGGTGGTGATTGCCGCCGTTACGCGCACTGTTCCGTTCGCGGCGGTTCCGTGTATGAGTTTGTTCATACAAATTATTCTCGGTAAAATTCGCGGCTAAAGTCAAACACGCGGACGGCGGAAAATTTAACGTCCGGCGCGAAAATTATTTTCAAACGCAGAAGTTAAGGAATTACCTTAAGTTACGCGATATTTTGATTAAAAATTTATTGCAGGCACAATATATTGTGCATTATTGTATTGACAAGCGGATTTGATTCGCGTTATATTGCTTTTCACTTGAGGAAAACCCGAACAATCTTCTCAAGCCAATAAACCAAAAAATCAGTTCTTCAAAACCCGCGTTATGTGTGTGCGTTGAGCGGTGAAAAATTCTAAAATATAATCTTGCCGTCTTTAAAAGACGCTTGGGAGAAAAATAAAAATGAGTACAGTCTTTGAGCCTGTGGTATCGGGCATTGTCGCCAAAAACGGAAAATCGAATGGAAACGGAAACG
>CBDUBY010000103.1:0-11861 GCA_965365505.1 uncultured Pyrinomonadaceae bacterium
GCGGTCGCGGGCGTGATGGGCGGTTTTGATTCTTCGATTACCGATGCGACAACCGACGTTCTGCTCGAAGTCGCTTATTTCGACCGCGAAAATATTCGCCAGACTTCGCGCAAATTAAAACTTTCGACCGAAGCGAGCCATCATTTCGAGCGCGGCGTTGACATCGAAAATTTAATCCGCGCATCGAACCGCGCGACTGAATTGATTTGCGAACTCGCGGGCGGAACTGCCGGAGAATTCGTTGACGTTTATCCGACAAAATTCGCGCAAAAAGAAATCGAATCGAAAGATATTCAATCGGCGGTGAAAAGATTGACCGGCTTGGAAGTCGAGCGAGAAGAAATATCAAGAATTTTGAACGCGCTCGGAATCAAGGAAAAGTCCGAAACGATTTATCTTTCTCCGACGTGGCGGCACGATTTAGCGATTGAGGAAGATTTGGTTGAAGAAGTGGCGCGCGTTGTCGGTTACGACAATATCGGCGATGAATTGCCGCCCGCATTCGGCGCGGGCGAGTATCAGCCGACCGAATCGCGTAAAAAATCTTTGCGCCGAACGCTTGCCGCGCTCGGTTTTAACGAAGCGATTTCGTATAGCTTTATTGATACGCGCCACGATGAAAGATTCGATTTGATTCCGAATTTTGTCGGCGAAAATTTGGATGAGAAATACGTATCCTTGCAGGATTCGATTATCGAAGGCGCGATTAGAATGCGTCCGAGTTTGCTGTCAGGACTTCTCGACGCGGTTCGCACGAATTTGAATCATCAAAAGCGCGACTTGAAATTGTTCGAAATTGGAAAAGTTTTTTCCGCGTCGGAAAAGGAAATGGATTTGCCGAATGAACGCGAGCTTTTTGCGCTAATTTTAACGGGCAATGAAATTTTGCAAAACCGAGTGATGCCGGTTCGTGAACTGAATTTTTACGATGCGAAAGGCGCGTTGGAATCAGCGGTGAGCGCGATGAATTTGCCCACGCCGGGTTTTCAGCCGAAAGACGTTTCGCATTTGCGGCGCGGGCAATCGGCGGAAATTAGTTTAGAGGGAAAAGTTGTCGGAACAATCGGACGGTTGAATGATGAAATCTCGGCGGCGTATAAATTCCGTCAACCTGTTTTTGTTGCTGAAATTGATTTGCAGACGCTTCTCGAAGCTCAAGAGAAAACAATTCTTTACCGACCGCTGCCCGTTTATCCGTCAATCGTGCGCGACGTTTCGATAATGGTGAAACGCAGCGTCGGTTTCGCGGAAATTCAAAAGGCGATTGCCGCGCAGAATTTTGAATTGCTTCGCAGCGTCGAATTCGTTGACGTTTATGAAGGCAAAGGCGTGGCGGACGATGAACGCTCGGTGACGATTCGACTAGAATATCGCAGCGACGAGCGCACGCTGCTCGAAGAAGAAGTCGAATTGATTCACACGCAAATTCTGCAAGTTCTGGAAACCGATTTGGGTGCGAAGCAGAGATTTTAAAAGTTTCGAGTTCCGCCTTTAGACGACATTTCTCAACCGGTACGCGAAAAGCCGCCTAAAGGCGGAACTCAGAACTTTTAAAATAATTCACGAAACACTTGAAGTTTTTCGCAAAAATAAACATAATCAGACAGCAAGTTTAACAACTACAATTACGGAGAAACCAATGAACGGTTTAGCAGGAATGGAAAAGTTTTCGCATCTTGAGGACAAGATTTATTTAACAATCGAAAATGTCCGCAAGCTGCGCGAGGAAAAGGAACGCATCGAACACGAAATGAAATCGCTGCGCCACGAGGTCAGCAATCTTTTGACCGAGAAGACCAGGCTCGAAGAAAAAGTCGAAGATTTAATGAGCGAACGCGACGCGATTCAGTTAAAAGTCGAAGCGATGCTCGACGCGATAACGATTATCGAACCCGACGTAGCAGAAGCCGTCAGCAGATAGAAAATTTATGCTTAACTCGAACGGCAAAGGTAAGGCGGAAGCGGTGGCGCAGTCTATCCGCGTCGAAATTTATAACCAAACTTATAACATTCGTTCCGACGGCGACAACGACTATATTCTGCGGCTGGCGGAATATGTTGACGGCAAAATGCGCGAAATATCTTCCGGCACACTGACGGTTGACAGTTTGAAGGTCGCCATTTTAGCCGCGCTGCACATTGCCGACGAATATCATCAATTAAAAAATCAGCAGCAGCAATCCGACGCGCAGCTCGCCTCGCGAAGCGCCGAATGCGCCGAGATGCTCGACCGCGTTCTCAAACACCGCGAAATCTCCCAACCAGTGGAACTCGACACCGAACAATAGCGATTGCTGAACGATGAATGATTTTTTATGAATCGTCGTTCATTCGCTGCCGAATGGAAAACATCAATCAAACGCAGACGAGCCGGAGCATTTTCAGAAATGTTTTGTATGGATTTTCCACCTGGCTTTTGCCGCTCGTGCTGAGTTTTGTCGCCACGCCGGTAATTCTGAAATCATTAGGCAACGAAGACTACGGAATTTACGCGCTCGTTTTGGCATTGGTGGCGTATTCTTTTAATCTGAGTTTCGGGCGCACAATTACCAAATATATTGCCGAATATCGGGCGAACGGCGAAACCAAAAAAATTCGGGACGTTATTTCGGCGACGCTTTTTATCAATCTCATCGTCGGTTTCGTCGTCGTCACCGCCTTTTTTTTGTCGGCAAATTATCTGGTCGCCGACGTTTTTCAAATTACGCCCGAAGACCAAAGCAAAACTATTCTGGCGATTTATATCGCCGCACTGACGATTTTTTTTCTGCTGCTCAATCAGGTTTTCAATTCGATTCTGCAAGGCATTCATCGCTTTGACGTTTATTCAAACATCACGAATTTCAACAGCGCGGCGATTATCTTGGGAAACATTTTTCTTGCCTTTCAAGGCTACGGCTTGCTGCCGCTTTTCGCGTGGAATTTGCTGATAACCGTCGTCAGCGGCGTCTTGTTTTTGATAAACGCGAAGCGACATCTGCCCGAATTCGGCATAAATTTTCGCTTTCAAAAGGAAACGGTAAAAACCGTCTTGATATTCAGTGCGGGCGTTATCGGTCATCAAATTATGGCGAACCTTTTCGTTTTGTTCGAGCGAGGCTGGATAACGCGCAAGTTCGGCGCGGAGAATTTAACCTTTTACGTCGTGCCGATGTCGCTGGCAGTCTATATTCACAGTTTTATTTCGAGCATCGTGCTGGTCATTTTCCCGCTCGCCAGCGAATTGAAAAACGACCGCGAAAAGCTGTTGCGGTTATATACAAAAGCGACGAAAGTGGTTTGTTTGTTAGTCGTCTTTATCGCTGTCACGGCAATCGTTCACAGCGGCGATTTTCTGACGCTCTGGCTCGGCGCGGAATTCAGCGAAAAAGCCCGACTGCTTCTCACGCTGCACGTCGTGACGTTTAGCTTGCTGGGAATTTTGAATGTTTCCTGGCTGATGACCGAAGGTTTAGGTTATCCGCAATTCAATACTTTAATTTACGCAATCTGTTCGGCGATCAACATAATTTTGATATTTCTGCTGTCGGCAGATTACGAGAATACGGGCATCGCCATCGCCAGACTAATTGCTTTCACAACGCTTTTCCTGTCTTTATTCTACGTTGAAAAATGGTTTTTCGGACAAGTTCAAATCAGACTTTGGCTAAAGATTTCCGCGCTGCTCGGCGCGGCAGCGATTCTCTCGATAATTTTTCAAAAGTTCGTCAGCAGCAACTTTCCGGTTAGTTGGATATGGCTCATTGTTTCAGTCGGCGGCGGCGGAATCATCTATTGCCTGACATTATTTCTTTTAGGTTATATCGCCAAAGACGAAAAAGATTTGGTGAAAAATCTTTTGCGGAGGTAGCCGAAAAACGCCTGACCGGTAATCAATGTTCTTCGCTTTTCAACTTCTATTTTTTGCTTTTGACTTTTCAAAGTCTGTGCTACAATCTTTCTCAGGCGTTGAAAATTTCTGTAAGGCTCGTGACCAAATGTTTTCCATAATTGAGCCAACACTTGAAGAACGGGAGGCTAATGCCGTCGCTTTCGGTGCAGTCTTTCACAGTTAAAGATTTGCCATAGAAAACGGCTTTGATGTTCGGAATTCGTTCCGTTCAGAAAGCCACCCACCTATTATTAATAGGTTCAATTCAAGCGTTTGGAACGGCTTCTGCGGTTTTTCCCGCCAACTTTTTTAGAGTGGAGAGTAGAGAAAATAATCTCTGCTCTTCACTTTTTTGTTTATGAATATTTTAATTATTGCCGATGTCGTGGCGCGTCCCGGAAGACTTGCCGTTTTGGATAAAATTCAAAGTCTGCGCGACGAATATAAGATTGACATTGCGCTGATGAACGGCGAAAACGTGGCGGGCGGTTTCTCGATTACGCCCGCGCTTGCCGACGAGTTATTTGCGAGCGGGTTTGATGTGATGACTTCAGGCAATCACATTTTTGACAAGCAGGAAATCATTCCATATCTCGAAAAAAATCCGCGTCTGGTGCGTCCGGCAAATTATCCGCCGGAAACGCCGGGCAGCGGTTTGTTCGTCGGCGAATTCGGCGGTTACAAAATCGCGGTTCTCAATCTTTTAGGCAGAGTTTTTATGCCTGCGGTTGACGACCCGTTTCGCGTCGCCGATGAAAAAATAAAATCAATTCCCGATGACGTAAAAATCCGTCTGGTAGATTTTCACGCCGAAGCGACTTCGGAAAAATACGCGATGGGCTGGTTTCTCGCCGGCAGAGTTTCCGCCGTTTATGGTTCGCATACGCACGTTCCGACGGCAGACGAAAGAATTCTGGAAGGCGGCACGGCGTATATTACCGATGTCGGAATGACCGGCAGTTATGCGGGCGTTATCGGTATGGAAAAAAATCAGGTTATCGAACGATTTATAAAATTTCCCGCCAAGCGCGCCGAACACGCCAAAGGCGAAGTTTGGATTTGCGCGATCGTGCTTGAGATTGACGAAGCGACGGGCAGGACAAGCAAAATAACGAGGCTGCGATTGGAACAGCCGGAATAATTTTCTACAAATCAATCACAATCGGCTGATTTGTCGGCTCATAACTTTCATCGCAGTTTGAAGCGTTGATAAATCTTATGCCGAAATTTTCCGCCTGCCCGTAACCGCAGTGAATATGTCCAAAAATGTGAAGTTTCGGGCGAATCGTTTCAACTTTCTTTCTCAACTCTTCGCAGCCTGTGTTTTCAATTCCGTGTTGTCGCGGAACTTCGTCAAGAACTCCGAACGGCGGTCCGTGCGTGATTAAAACGTCGGTGTCGTCGGGAATCAATTTCCACTTTTCGGCGAGTTCCGCGCCGCGCATTAAATTGAAAGCCCAATTGAAAAAGCGCGGTTGCCACGGCGAACCGTAAAATTTCAAATTTTCAATTTCTACCGCCGAATCCTGCAAATAGTGAATTGAAGAATCAAGCAAAGTTCGGGCGCGACGATTGTTGAGTTCAAACAGCCAATCGTGATTTCCGGCGACGAAAATTTTATGTCGGTGCGGCAGGTTAGCGAACCATTGATTAAAGAAAACGATTTCGTCAATCGTTCCGCGAATCGTCGCGTCGCCGGCGTGAATTAAAATGTCGCCGTCGGGAACGCTGATTTGCTCGTTGCAGTTGTGCGTGTCGGAAAGACAAACGATTTTCGGCATACTAAAACTTTTGCTGAATCAACATTCTATGGCTATTGTATAATCGAATTTTAGAAAAAACCTTATGAATTCGGCAACCGATATTCTGCTCATAACCGCGGGCGCGTCAATCGTCGCGCTGGTTTTGTATGATATTCACGCGACAATTCTGCGGGCGACGAAGCAGCCGGGACCGTTCAGCACATTTTTAAATCGCGGCTTGTGGTGGGTGGCGATGCGCTTGACGCGGCGGCTCAGTCGCCGCCGCCGCCATCGAATTCTTTCGATGGTCGGTCCGCTGTTGATGCCGCTGGTCATCACCCTTTTTATTCTAATGCTGCTCACCGGATTTGCCCTGATTTATCTGCCGCGAATGGAAACGGATTTTAAGATTGCCGATGTGACGCGCCACAATCTAGTTTTTCAAGCGTTTTATTTCAGCGGCGTGACATTTTTAACCATCGGTTACGGTGACATCGCGCCCATCAGCGGCGCGATGCGAATGATTGTTCTGCTTGAAGCCGCCGCCGGACTCGCCGTCATTTCGCTTTCCATTACTTACCTTTTAACCGTCTATCGCGCTCTGGAACGCAAGCGGGCAATCGCGCTTAAGTTTTACCATCAGGCGCGTCAGGGCGCGGACATTTCCGGTTTTATTTCCAGTCATTTTTCGCGCGGGCGTTTTCACAGTTTAACCCAATCTCTACGCGAAGCGAGCGGCGATTTACAGTTATTACTCGAATCGCATCTCGAACATCCGGTGATTCATTATTTTCATCCGCGCGAAGTTTATAAAGGTTTCCCGCGCACGCTGTTCGTCGTGCTGGAAACGGTGGCGATTCTCAACGCGCATCTCGACGAGGCATACGTCGAAGCCGGCGATCACCCGGACGTTTTACTCGCCGGCGATAACGCGCGCTATGTTCTCGCTGAACTCGTCACCTCGCTGAAACTGCAAAACGGCGCAACCGCTTCGTTTGAATCGGAAACGAAAACCGTTCAGCGACGGCGAGCAGTTTTCAACCGTACGATGAAAGAGTTAAATAACACGCAAATTAAAACCCGCCTCGACATCGAACAAGCCTTTGCAGAATACTCTGAAGACCGCTCCGATTGGGAACGGCTGCTTTTCCATTTCGCCGAATTTCTCGGTTATGATTGGGATGAAGTTACCGGCGACCACGATTTGGAAGACGCGACCGACGACGTAGTTATCGAACGCCACAAGCCGCTTAATGCGACGGATGAAACCACGCTTTAGCTTTTATAAACTCTTGAAACGAAATTTCCGTTTAAAAATCCTTCCGGCTCAATTTGGCTTTGCAAAACTACGCCTTTGTATCTGTCCGTGAGCAAAAGCATCGCCGATTCGCA
This sequence comes from uncultured Pyrinomonadaceae bacterium, assembly GCA_965365505.1. Lineage (GTDB taxonomy): Bacteria > Acidobacteriota > Blastocatellia > Pyrinomonadales > Pyrinomonadaceae. Next base: position 7,006 of record CBDUBY010000103.1, read on the forward strand.
GAGCGGCGCGGCGGTCGTCGTCTGAATCGCCCGCAGATTTCTGCCGCCGATTTCCAGAGGCTCGACGTAATATGCCTGTTCAATCATTCTGCGTCTGCCGCCCGCGTCGAAACCGTCAACCGAAGCGTGAACCAAAACCAAATCGTCCTCGACCGAAGGAATCGCTTTGAGCATCGCGTCCTGTAAACTGTTCGGTATATTTTCGTCTTTCGGCAATTTCCGCACGACCGATTCAACCCAATCGTAATGCCCGACGTAGCGCAGAGTTTTGTAATCGAGATTTCTGGCTTTGCCCGCGAAAAAATCCGGCAAATCCGCCGCGCCGCCCGACGTTAAATCGGCTTCGTATGTGCGCGCTCCGATAACGATTGTTTCGCGCGACGAAAGCGCGGGCTTTTCCGTGATTTTATAATTGCGAATAACGCGCGAGCTTTTGACGTATTCGGTCGCCACGCCAATCGGCGACCAGGTAAAACCATAAAAATGCGGCTCGTGCGCGTGGGCTGTTAAAGCACCGACCTTCATCCCGATTTTCTCGATGCGTTCGTTTTCGTATTTCTCGACAAATTGATTATAAAGCGACATCGCCAGCACGTTGATAAAACCGGGCGCGAGTCCGGTCTGCAAAATAAAACCCGTTTCCGCATCACGCGCCAGAGCCGTAATCTCATCGGTTTCGGCGACGTATTCGGTCAGGTTCGCATAGTGCATTTTGAAGTCTTTCGCAAAGCGTGCCATTTTTGGAGCTTGCGAACCGGGCGAGCAATCGAGCAGAACATCGCATTGCTCAAACGCCTTTTTCATCGCATCGTTGATGCCGTCCGTTGCCATCAACACGGTTTCGCCTTTCGATTTCTTCCGCGAATTACTCAGAATAAAATTTTTCGCTTTATTCAGATTTGCTTCGGAAACATCGCCGAGAAATACTTCCGTTTCCGCGCCCGACCATTCACGCATAAGCAGCGCGGCGGCTTCGCCGATTCCGCCCGAACCGGCAATAAATATCTTTTTTGTCATTATCGTTTGATTATTAGTTTTCGTCAGTTTGAGATTTTTCGTTTTCTTCGATGGCAAGCAGATTTTTGTTTGTTTCGTGCCTGATTGTTCCGGCTTCGACGTTAAATTCGCCTTCGGCTTGCGTCGTCGGGTCGGCGGTCAAAATGCCGCCGATAATTTCGATTTCACCGAGAACAGCTTGTCCGACGGATTTCAAATTTTCACCTAAACCAATTTCTTCCGTGTTGTCTTTTTCGTCTGTCATAATTTTTTGTTTTTATATTTGCTGAATAAAATTTACCTTTATTCTGCCGAAAAACCAAAAGCCGGTTTTGTGAAAAATTTACAAAATCGGCTTTCGGTTTCTTGCTGACAGACGATATACGAGTTTAATTATTTTTATTAACCGCCGTCTAACATAAAGACCAGCGTCAGCAGTCTGGGAATCGCCGTCCGGTCATCGTCGTCAAACCATTCGCGCAAATCAACCGCTTTGAAATTGTTCAGCTTCGCCGCCGCAAAAAAATCTGAAACGTGATGCACGAAACATTCGACTTCAAACACGCCCGAATCAGTATCGAAGCGCGCCTTGCTGCCTTGATATTGTTTGAACGGATGCAGTTCGCCGATATAAAAAAGCCCGCCCGTTCTTAAAACTTTAGCGGCTTGCCCGAAAACGAAATCTATATTTTCGATATGTTCGAGCGCGAGCGAGCAGGTTATTAAATCAAACTCGTCAGCAGAAAATTTCCACTCATCGCGCAAATCAAATTCTCTGAATTCCACATTTTCAGCCGCAATTTTCTTTTTCGCCTTGGCGAGCATTTCCGCCGAAAAATCGGCGGCAACCAGACGTTTGGCTTTAATTAAAAGCCATTCGGTATTTTTTCCCGTTCCGCAGCCGATTTCTAAAATATCGAGCGGCGCGGAAAATAAAACGCTCGCCCGCAAAGCCTTTGCTTCGAGGTCGCGCGTTTTATTTTCGACCGTATCGTAATTGTTCGCCCAAACGTCGTAGGCTTGCTCAACATTCATTTAGTCGAATTATAAACAATAATTCATTCGCTTTCAGCAAAATGCCAGCAAACTCCGGCGATGTCAATCAAATTAACTTCTCTGATGTTGAAGCATTCGCGCTTTTCTTTAATAAATCAATCGCTGAATTATTTCGCTTCGGTTTTGACGACATAAGAACTCAACTCAACGATTTTGTCGTCTTGAAAACGATAAACATCGCAGTAAGCATACGGAATGGTTTTGCCTTTTTCGTTCATCGTCATCTCGCCAAAAGCCGCCACCGAATCGGCTTCGGCAATCATATTTTTATTATCAATTTTCGGCGGTTCCATTTCGCCCATTGACGACATAAACTCACGAATTCCGTCTTTTCCTTCGACGACTTTATCGCCGACCATTGTCCATTTAACGTCTTCGGCGCAAAGCTCCAAAAATCCTTCGATATTGTTTTGGCTGAAAGCCGCATTTACCAGTTCAACCGTTTGTTTATTTTTCTCTGACATAACTTTTTCTCCTTAAATTTTATCAATTTCCGTTTGGCATTTTGCTCGAATCCATATAAATTTGATTCCACCGATGACCGTCCAAATCCGCGAAAGCGAAACCATACATCCAGCCTTGAATTTCCGCCGGTTCGCTGAAAATGCTGCCGCCTGCATCCCAAACTTTCTTTGCCGTTTCGTCAACCGCTTCGCGGCTTTCAGCGTCAAACGAAATCATCATTTCCGAACTCGCTTTCGTATCGGAAATTTCGTTTTTCAGAAAACCCTTTAAAGTTTCTTCGGCAAAAAGCAAAACGGCGATGTTTTTTTCTCCGACTTTAACGCAGGTCATATCCGCCGTTTCGTGCGACGTTTCGGGCGTAAAACCGATACGGGTGAAAAATTCCTTTGATTTTTTAACGTCCTTCACCGGAAGATTAATCCATAATTCTTTGGTCATTATCATTTCTCCATTTTTTTGCTTAGATTGTCACCAGAGTTTTGAAACCGCCGTAAGCCATCCGTTTGAAATCGAACAGATTTTTGTGTTGTTCCATATCCTCTTTCAAACGCAGATCGCTCATCACGGCTTCATTTACTTTGTCGCGCTGCTCACGCGATTCATAAACAATCCACGCGAAAATCACGGTTTCATCGTCCGTCGCGCCGGCTATCGTTTTAAAGGAAAGCATACCTTCGCTCTCCAAATCGTCGCCGACGCATTCGTAATAATCGAGCGCGCCGTATTCTTTCCAAATTTCGCTCGCCTTTTGCGCCATTCCGCGATATTTTTCGATATTTTCCTTGGCAATCGGTATCACAAAACCATCTACATATTTTCCCATTTTTCTTTTCTCCTTAATTTGTATTCGTTTTGAATTTATTTTGAATATTTTTCGTTGTAACTGACCATCCATTGAATGCCGAATTTGTCCTGCAGCATTCCGAAATAATCGCCCCAGAAAGCGTCGGCGAGCGGCATTTCCACCTTTCCGTCTGCCGAAAGTCCGCTGAAAAGCCGGTCGGCTTCTTCACGGCTGTCGGTGCTGATGGAAATCGAAAAGTTGTCGCCGAATTTAAAATTCTGTCCCATAGATTCGAGTCCGTCGGTCGCCATTAAAATGTTTCCGCTTCCGATTGGCAGCGCGATGTGCATAATTTTGTTTTTTTCGTGCTCGGCAATTTTCATCTCCTCGCAGCCCTCGCCCTGCGGAAAATCTCCGAATCGCATAACCGCCGCGAATTCGCCGCCGAAAATTGATTTATAGTAATTAAAAGCCTCTTCCGTGTTGCCGTTGAAATTCAAATACGGATTGATTGTCGCCATTTTTCTAATTAGTCTCCTTAATTTAATTTGTTTCACCGATGAAACGTGATACCATCGTATCATCAAAAATCGAATTGTGTGAGTGGTGAATGCGACAATTTAGCAGGTTGATTGCGGCAAATTTCTCGGCTATTTTTAAATTATGAAAAACGTTTCCATACTCGTTCCCGAATCAGCAGTTTTGGCGGCGATTGACGATCCGCGCCACGTTTTTTCGCAGGTCAACAGCTTTTACCGAAAGGCTGGAAAGCCGCCGGTTTTTAATATAAAACTGGTCGGCTCGAAGAAAAAAATCAAACTGCACAACAGTTCATTTTCCGTTCACACGGATTTGCTGCTTGATGAAGTGAAAAAGACGGATTTGATTTTTATTCCGGCGTTCACCGGCGATTTGAAAACCGCTCTGGAAGCCAATGAAAAATTCGTTCCGTGGATTGTCGAGCAAAGAAAGCGCGGCGCGGAACTCGTCAGCCTTTGCGTCGGCGCGTTTATGCTGGCGAAAACCGGTCTGCTCGACGGCAAAAAATGCTCGACTCACTGGAACGCGGCAGACGAATTTCGCCGGATGTTTCCCAAAGTCAATCTCGTCACCGACCGCATTATCACCGAAGAACACGGCATCTACACGAGCGGCGGCGCGACTTCGTATTGGAATCTGCTTTTATATCTGGTCGAAAAATTCACGAACCGCGAAACGGCGGTTCTGACCGCGAAAATTTTCGCCATAGACATCGAACGCCACAGCCAATCGCAGTTTATGATTTTCAAAGGTCAGAAAACTCACGCGGACGAAGACATCAAAGCAGCGCAAAAATTTATCGAAACGAATTTCCAGAATCGAATCACGATTGACGAATTAAGCGAACGATTCGCCCTCAGCCGCCGCAGCCTCGAACGCCGTTTCAAACGCGCGACAAACAACACCGTCAACGAATACGTCCAGCGCGTCAAAATCGAAGCCGCCAAAAAAAGATTTGAAACTAGCCGCCAGAACATCAGCGAAGTAATGTTCGATGTCGGCTATTCCGACACCA
>CBDUBY010000104.1:0-11847 GCA_965365505.1 uncultured Pyrinomonadaceae bacterium
CTCGTTGCGGGTCGTAATTGTTGCTCGCCTCGACGCGCAGTTTTTCAAACTCGACCTTTATCGGCGAAGCCAGCCTTGCGGAAGCCGTTTCGGTCAAAATCCGCACGCCGCCGTGATAATGCGAATAGGCGCGCGCCGGTGTCCAGGCATCGTAAATCGAATCGTTCGTAATTCCGGCAAAACCTTTGGCGGTCATCTCCTGCAAAATATAATTGCCGAGTTCCGTGTAGCCTTCGACGATTTCCTTCGGCACGTTCGGTTCGACCGGCTTCATATACGGCGGCACGAAAAGACGCGCGCCGTTTGCGCCTTGCTGGTGAATGTCGTTGACGATTTGCGGATGCCATTCGTTGTGAATTTTATCAACCGTCAACTGCGTCTCGACTTGCGTGAACGCATACCAATCGCGGTTGTTGTCGTGCCCGACGTATTTATGATAAAGCTCCGGCGGCATTGTGCCTTCAAACTTTGTCCCGAGAGTTTTGTCATACCAATTTTTCACGATGTCCACACCGTCAGGATTTAAAGACGGCACGAGCAGAACAATCGTGTTCTGTAAAATTTTCTGAATTTCCGGTTCGTTCGATGACGCGAGCTTGTGCGCGATGAGCATTGACGAGAGATAACTGCCGACTTCGGTTGAGTGAATGCCGCAGGTTATCAAAACAATCGTTTTGCCCTGTTTGATTAAAGCCTGCGCGGTTGCGTCGGGCAGATTGCGTGACTTGTTGATGAACGTGCGCGGGTCGGCGAGTTTAGCGTTTATCTGTTTATACTTTTCGAGATTTCGTAAATTTTCCGGCGCGGAAATCGTCGCGTAAACGAACGGATTGCCGTTGGTTGATTTCCCGATTTCTTCAAATTTTACGCGGTCGCTTGCCGCATCGAGTTTTTGGAAATAATCAACCGTCTGCGCCCACGACGCGAGTTTTTTATCGTCGCCGGGCGCGAAGCCGAGCGTGTCGGCAGGTGCGGGAACTTTTATCTGCGCGGTGACAGCGGAAATGAAAACGAAGATGAGCGTAAAAATTCGCACAAGAGATTTTTGCATTTTGTTTTGACTCCTAAAATTTCGACTCGATTACTCAAATAATATAGATTCATCGGGAGAGTTTTCCAAGCAATATCAGTAGGGAACTGATTTCAGCCCGCGCGGGCAACCACCGTCTGAAGGCACGACTCAAACATTTAGGTCTTGCTTGTTTTCACGAGGCGATGTAAATTAACGCAAGTTTTATTTCAAAAACTTTCCTGTGCGAGAAAAATTTTCGGAGGCTTTCATCTATGACCAATAACCCTTTTCTAAAAGTGTTCCGCCCGTATATTCCCGACAGCGTGAAGAATATGCGCGAGCTAACACTGCTGCCGCTAATTGTCGGCACACTGCTCGGCATCGTTTTCGGCGCGTCGTCCTTGTATCTGGTTTTGAAAACCGGCTTGACTGTTTCGGCTTCGATTCCGGTCGCCGTTATTTCGATCACGTTGTTCCGGCTTTTGTCGAAAGCCAACCTGACGAAAGACGCAACGATTCTCGAAAACAACATCGTCCAGACGGCTGGTTCGGCGGGCGAATCAATCGCATTCGGCGTTGGGGTCACGATGCCCGCAATTTTGATTCTCGGCTTCGATTTGGAAATTACGCGCGTGATGCTCGTCGCTGTTTTGGGCGGACTTTTGGGGATTTTGATGATGATTCCGCTCCGCCGCGTGTTGATTAAAGAACAGCACGGATTTTTGAAATACCCGGAAGGAACGGCTTGCGCCGAAGTTTTAAAGGCGGGCGCGTCTGCCGAATCGCGCGCCGTTCATAACGAAAACGCCGAAGTTAAAATTTCCGAAACCGACGACTCGGCGTTGCAGGGCGGGAAAATTATTTCCATCGGTTTCGTTCTCGGCTTTATTTATAAATCATTGATGGATGTCTTTTATTTCTGGAAACCCGAACCGGAACATCAGTTCAGCGACCAGACTTTCAAAGGCGGCTCGGTCGCTTTAGAGAACAATCCTGCGCTGCTCGGTGTTGGCTATATCATCGGTCCGTATATTTCTTCGATTATGCTCGCGGGCGGCGTTTTGTCGTATCTCGTGATTATCCCGATGATTAAGTATTTCGGGACGGGCATCGCCACGCCGGTCGCGCCGGAAACTTCGCAGACGATTGACCAGATGAGTCCGGGCGCGATTCGCGGGGCGTATGTTTTATACATCGGCGCGGGCGCAGTGGCAACTGCCGGAATCGTTTCTTTGTTCCGCTCATTGCCGACGATTTGGAACGGATTGAAATCAGGGTTGGCGGATTTACGCGGCGGGCAGGCGGGCGAAAATGAAGAAAGCGCGCCGCGCACCGACCGCGACTTGCCGATCAAATACGTCGTCATCGGTGTCGTCGCTTTGATGGCGGCGATTATGCTCGCGCCGCAACTCGGCTTGAGCGTTTTTTCCAACCCGATCGTTTCGTTCTTCGGCGCGGTTTTAATCGTCATTCTCGGATTTTTATTCGTCACGGTTTCATCGCGTCTGACCGGCGAAGTCGGTTCATCGTCGAATCCGATTTCGGGGATGACGGTGGCAACTTTGTTGATAACCTGTCTGGTTTTTCTCGCGCTCGGCTGGACTGCGCCGAATCCGTATTTCGTCACCGCGCTTTCAATCGGCGGCATCGTCTGCATCGCCGCTTCGAACGGCGGAACGACTTCGCAGGATTTGAAAACCGGATTTCTAGTCGGCGGCACGCCGCGCTCGCAACAGATTGCGATTCTCGTCGGCGCGCTCGCCTCGGCGCTCGTGATGGGCTGGCTGCTCATCGTTTTGAACGACGCGAAAACTTTTTATCAACGAGTTGATCCGGCGAAATTCGCGGCGGTGACGGTTTCCGAACAGCAGCTTTCGCGCAGCGGCAATAATTTTCTGAGCGAACGCGCAGGCGGCAAATTCGCCGAAACGGACACGGCGAATTATCGCGTCTGGCACAACAAAGACGAAAAAGTCGGGCAGGTCGGAAAATATCTGGTTGATACGCAGGGCAAACCCGTTTATTTCGTTGACCCGACGATTAACGGCGTGATTAAAGAAGACGAAGCGGGCAACAAAATCGAACGCTACGACGCGCCGAAAGCGACTTTGATGAGCTATATCATCGAAGGAATCTTGGGCGGCGATTTGCCCTGGGGCTTGGTTCTGATCGGCGCGATGATCGCGCTGATGCTCGAATTAACCGCCGCGCCCGCGCTCGCTTTTGCCGTCGGTTTGTATCTGCCGATTGCGACGAGTATGCCGATTTTCGTTGGCGGAGTAGTGCGCTGGGGCGTTGATCAATATCTGAAGCGCAAATTCGCCGATAAAAATCTTTCGGAAGCCGAACTGATCGCCGAAACCGACAAATCGAACGGCGTTTTGCTCGCCTCCGGCTACATCGCGGGCGCGGCGGTCGCCGGAATTCTGTTTGCGGTTTTCGCCTTTTTGCCCGCGCTGGCAAGCTTGCAGGAAGGCTTTAACAAATGGGCAAAGGAAAACAATCCGTTATTCGAGGGCGCGAGTTCCGACTGGCTGGCGTTAATTCCGTTTCTAGCTTTGACCGTTCTGCTGTATTTCGTCGGGCGCGAGATTCTTATGAGCGGAAAAAACCGCAGTTAGATTTTCAGGAGAAATTTGATATGACCGAAAGCCGTTTTGCATTATACTTTGCAGAGCGGCTTTTAACTGTTAAACGGGCAAATTATAATTCACGCCGACAGCGGAGGCAAAATGGCAAAACGAATCGAGTTTAATTCAAATCATTATTATTTTCTTCTGAAAGCGGCAGCTTGTTTCGCCGGTTTGCTCGTCGGCGGATTCATTCTCGCGCCGCCGGTTTCCACGCAGAATTCCAATAAGCCGGTCGTTGTCAACAACTCGATGCGCGGAATGTCGAATTACCAGCCGACACCCGAACCACCCAGAACGACGCTGCGCGGGCGTGTCTTTTACGCCGATACGGGAAAGGCGGTCAAGCGGGCATCCTTGATGCTGATAGCCGAAGATGTATCGGGCGGACCGGGCAATTCGCCTTCGGCTTTGTCCGACAGCGAAGGAAATTTTTTGATGAAAGGCGTTCAAGCGGGAACTTATTACGCCATTATCAACGCGCCGGGCGTTTATACGCCGCTCGCATTTTACGATTTTTCGGTGGCGGGCAGTCGCGGCAGCGAAAAGGAAGCATTCAAAAAAGCCTTCGACGGATTCGAGAAGATTTACGTTGACGGCGTGACGGAAACTTTCGTGCAGATTCCCGCACGGCGCGGCGGCGCAATCGGCGGGCGCGTCATATACGATGACGGCGACGCGGCTGTCGGCGTGAAAGTGGAAGTTTTGAGAAAAGTCGAAGAAGATAAATTTATGCCTTCGATACCGAATCTTTCGACGATTCTTTCGATGCGTTCGGGCGGTGGAGTTTTTCAAACCGACGACCGCGGCGCGTATCGTTTCGCCGGTTTGCCGCCGGGCGATTACATCGTGAAAGTTTCGGAAAATGTTTCGCACGTCGAAAACACCGAAAAAAGATATTACGACCCGTTCCAGGGCAGCATCAGCGGAAAATCGTTTCTGACAATTTTCTATCCGGACGCGGCAGATTCAAAATCAGCGCAGTTGATTACACTCGCATCCGGTCAGGAAATAACCGAAATAAATCTGACGTTGCCGAGCCGTGAACTTTTTCAGGTCGAAGGAAAAATCGTCGCGCGGAAAGATAAATCACCCGTCAAAGCGCGCATCAGTATTAATAAAACTAACCAGGATGATGTTTTCTCGATTTTCGATGACTTCGGCGGGCGACAGCAGCAGGCGGTTACAGACGAAAAAGGAGATTGGAAGTTCAAAGAATTGCCGAAGGGAAAATACACACTGACGATTGAGCCGGTCAGCGACGAACCGGATTACAATTCGTATCAGGAATATTCCAACACAAATTCGGTGAATCGTCCGGCGACAAATACGCCGCCGAAACCGAAACTCGCTAAACGAACTTATGAATTAACCATAGAAGACAAAGATTTAAGCGAAATAGTCGTCGAGATGGGTTTCGGCGCAACCGTCTCGGGAACGGTAACAACTGAGAACAGTCGGGAAATGCCGGCGAGCATAAACATCAGCACCGTTCAGGAAGCGAGTCAAATTACGAGTTCCGCGACGGTATATAATTCTTCTGATAATGAAAGTCGAGAGCCGCAAAAAACTGACCACGACTTTAAAGTAGAAGGCATAGCAGAAGGTAAAACCGAATTTCGCATTTCCGCCAGCGACGACAGTTTTTATGTCAAAAGCGCGACGCTGAACGGAACGGACTTGCTCGCCAACACGATTGAATTAAAAGAAGGCGACAATCTGCGAAACGTGCAAATCGTTCTCTCGAAAGGTGTAGGAACATTTAAAGGCGCGGTCCAGGACGAAGCGAAATCGCCCGTCAAAAGAGCGGAATTTATGCTCGTGCCGGTTGATGCAGCGAAATGGAAAAACTTTGGTTTTCATCGCCGCGTGACCGCTGATGAAAACGGCGAGTTCGAAACAAAACTGCCTCCGCGCGAGTATGCGATTATCTTTGCCGGAAAAGACAAATTCGCTTTGAAAGGCGAAGAATTCAACCGTTGGCTCGACGCGGCGATGAAAGAAGCAAGAAAAATTACCATCAGAACAAATGAAACGGAGAAGATTATTTTGAGCTTGCCAAAATAAATATTAAAAAACATTTTACCTTTGCCAACAAAACGCGCTATAATCTGTGAAGCGCGTTTTTTCGCTTCTTCCCGAACGCGTCTCTCTTCAAACAAATTTCTTTTCATCTGCAACAAATTTTCGGAGTATAATTAATGTTCAGTAAAAATTTTTCTACCAGAAATTTTCTTTTCGTCGTGATTTTTTCCGTTTCACTGTCGGGCGGCTGCGCGGTCGAAGCCGCAAAAGACAAATCCGTCGGCGATAAGGAAAACGTCGTTTCAAAAATTTCCGTGCCGGTTGATTTGAAAAATTCGTCAGCGGCAACGAAATCAACCATCAAAATCGAGCCGAACTCGCCAGCCGATACGGTTAAAGTTTTTTACCGGCATCTGCGCGAAAAGAAATTCCGCGAAGCGATGTTTTTGACGAATTTGCGTCCGGCGATTGAAGGTTTGACCGACACTGAACTCAAGGAACTACAAGTTGATTTCGAGCCGCTCGCCGCGCAGATTCCGGCGGAAGTCGAAATTAACGGCGAAATAATTTCCCAAAACAAAGCGACCGTCACCGCCAAACTGCCCGACAACGACACGGACGAGATAAAATTGCAGGAGATAAAACTGCGCGAAGAAAACGGCGTTTGGATAGTTTTGACGGTTGACGAAAAGGCGGAAGCGGAAGTTAAAAAGGAAAGCAAAAATTATTTCTTCGCACTCAGAATCAAAACTCACCACGAAGAAGCCAAAGCGATGCTGGAGCGCGTCAACAAAGCGCAGATGGTTTATGCGACGCAGAATGGCGGACTTTACGCCGACGCTCCGACGCTCATCAGCAGCGGTTTTCTGCCAAAGGATTTTTCGACATCTGAAACGACCGGCTATAATTACCAAATTCAACTTTCCGGCGACGGTAAAAAGTATAAAGCGTCTGCCACGCCAGCCGTCTACGGTAAAACGGGAAAATTGTCCTACTGGTTTGAAGCCGAAGGTAATAAGACATCTCTTCTGAAAAATAAAGATACTAAAGGTCAGTCGTTAAAGATGTAGCAGGCTTGTAAATATACGAGAAACCGTTGTGTTTACAAAGAATAGGCTTACAAATCACAAAATATTCTATGTTTTGCCAATTTCGTAGTAAGATAAACTAGCGACAACAGAAATGATAAGAAAGCTGCTTGCAAAATTTAATAAATCAATGGCTGAGCGTGTCGTTTCAGTGCGTCATAAACGCGAAGTGCCGATAAAATTATCGTTTGCGACGAACGATATTACGAAAAGATTGGACGTGCCGCCGAAACAAATTTTTATCACGGGCGAAACGACGGATTTGAGCAGTTCGGGAATTGCATTTATCGTTTCTTCGATTCGGGTTAAGGAAAATTATCTGGTTGGCGAAGGTCGCGTGCTGAATGCCGAACTTGATTTGCCGAACGGCAAGGTTTCGATGAAAATCATCGGACAAAGATACGAACAAGTCGGCGAGCATATCTCGACAGCGCGTTATTTAGTCGGCGCGAGCATCAAGGAAATGACCGACGAAAACAGGGAAGCCTACAACGATTTTCTGCGTTTCAGCGGTAAAGGCAATACCGGCAGACTGAAATTCGGAGTTGACCAAAGCTAAGAAATTTTCGATTTGCAATTTGCGGTTGGCGATTGGGTCGAAAAAATATATTCAACTGAAAAACGCAAGGATTTTGATGCCTTGCGTTTTTGTTTTTTGCGAGTCCGGTGTGGTTTAATTTTTCTGATGAAGGAAAAAGTTCGTATCGGAATCGTTGGAACCGGTTTTGCGAAAACGGTGCAGATTCCGGCGTTTCAGAAAATTGAAGGTGCGGAAATTGTTTCCGTGGCGAGCGCGAATTTGGAAAACGCCGAACGGGTAGCGCGTGATTTTAGCATCGCTCATTTCACCGACGATTGGCGCGAAACCGTCGAGCGCGAAGAGGTGGATTTGGTTTGTATTACCACGCCGCCGGTTTTTCATCGAGAAATGACGCTGCTCGCGCTCGAACACGACAAACATATTCTGTGCGAAAAGCCGATGGCGATGAACGCCGCCGAGGCGCGGGAAATGTTGGAGAAAGCCAACGAGAAAAGTGTTCTCGCGCTGATTGATCACGAATTGAGATTTTTGAACGGCAGACGCAAGGCGCGGGAAATGATTATGCGCGGCGAGATTGGGAAGATTCGCCACGCGAAATATAATTTTCGCGCTCCGCATCGCGGCTCGGCGGATTTGCCCTGGAATTGGTGGAGCGATATTGAGTCGGGCGGCGGCGCGCTCGGCGCAATCGGCTCGCACGTTTTCGACAGTTTGCGCTGGTTTTTAGACGCGGAAATCGAAAGCGTTTTTTGTCAACTGCAAACGCACGTCAAACAAAGAAGCGATGCGAAAACCGGCGAATTAAAACGGGTGACGACCGACGACGAAGCGAATTTGATTCTCCGATTCGCCGACAGCGATTTGACCGAAGACGCGACGGCGAACGTATCCTGCTCGATGGTCGAATATCCGGCTTATCAGAATCGCATTGAAATTTTCGGAACAACGGGCGCGATTCGTGTCGAATACGACGGCGAATTTTACATCGGTAAAGCGGGCGCGGAAGAAGCGTGGCGGAAAGCTGCTGTTGATTTAAACGAAAGTATGGAAGGCGCGCGACCGACCGGTTGGAACAACGGTTTTCTGGCATTTGCGACCGAGATTATTCAATCGCTGCGAGAAGGTAAAACCACAGTCGAAAATGCGGCGACGTTTGCAGACGGTTACCAAATCCAACTTTTAATGGACGCGGCGCGCAAATCCGATGAAACGGGCGCGGCGGTAAAATTATAAAAAATGAACGAATCGAAAAAAGCGATTTTAATGCTCGAAGACGGACGCGCGTTTCGCGGCACATCGTTCGGCGCGGACGGCGAACGGTTTGGCGAAATGGTTTTCAATACTTCGATGTCGGGCTATCAGGAAATTTTGACCGACCCAAGTTACGCCGGACAAATCGTTTGTATGACATATCCGCTCATCGGAAATTACGGCGTGAACGAAGAAGATGCCGAATCGCGGCGTCCCTGGGTTGAAGGCTTTGTCGTCCGCGAAGCGAGCCGCGTCGCCTCGAATTGGCGTTCGACTGAAACTTTAGATTCGTATTTGAAACGCCACAACATTGTCGGCATCGAAAAAATTGATACCCGCGCGCTCGTTCGTCATATTCGCAGCAAGGGCGCGATGCGTGCCGTCGTTTCTTCGATTGATTCGGACGAGAAAAGTTTGTTGGAAAAGATTTTGCGCTCGCCGGAGATGAACAACCGCGAACTTGCCAGCACGGTCACGGTTGACGAACTTTACAAATATGAATCGAGCGGCGATGAAAAATTTCACGTCGTTTGTTTTGATTTCGGCGTAAAAACAAACAGCCTGCGCGAATTCGCCGATTTAAATTGCCGCCTGACGGTTGTGCCGAGCCACACTTCCGCCGAAGAAATTCTGCGCCTCAAACCCGACGGGATTTTTCTATCAAACGGTCCCGGCGACCCGTCGGCGATGCGCGGCGTGATTGAAGAAATCCGGCAGCTTGCCGAATCGAAAGTGCCGATGTTCGGCATCTGCCTCGGACATCAAATTTTGTCGCAGACGTTCGGCGGTGAAACTTATAAATTATTATTCGGACATCGCGGCGGCAACCAGCCGATCAAAGATTTGGCAACGGGCAAGGTGGAAATCGCCGCGCACAACCACGGTTTTGCCGTCAGCGCGAAAAATCTGCCCGCCGAATTGGAAATCACGCACGTTAATATCAACGACGACACAATTGCCGGAATCAAACATAAAACCCTGCCGATTTTTTCGGTGCAGTATCACCCCGAAGCCGCGCCCGGACCGCACGACGCGCATTATCATTTCGAGAAATTTATCGAGTTGATGAAGAATCAGCGTTCTGAGTTCCAGCTTTAGCTGGCTTCCGGCTTGAAGAAAGCCAGCTAAAGCTGGAACTCAGAATAATGATTATTGGTCATAGCGAACCGATACCGGCACATCGCCGTTCGTTCCCCATTGAACCGCTTTGAAACCTTCGGTGCTTTGCAGCAGATACCAAACGCCGTGCCGGAAAACCGCGAGGTCGTGTCTGCCGTCGCCGTCGTAATCGCCCGGAACGGGAATATCTGTCCCGAATCCGAATTGCATCGCCCGAAATCCAGCCGTCGTCAATAATTGATACCAAACGCCGGTTGACGGACGAAAGACGACAAAATCGGCTCGTCCGTCGCCGTCAAAATCGCCGGTCAAAGGAATGTCTTCAGCCGCGCCGAATTGAACGCCGAAAAATTCGCCGTCCGAACTGCGGCGAATCCACCAAACGCCGGTTGACGGGCGATAAACGGCGTAATCGGTTTTGCCGTCGTAATCATAATCGGCAGGAACGGGTTTGTCGCCGGTTGTTCCCCACTGCGCCGCGCCGGACGAGTTGTTTTCTCCGCGAAGCGAATACCAAAAGCCGTTTGAAGGACGAAAGACGGTTAAATCGGTCATCGCGTCGCCGTTAAAATCGCCGCCCGTCGGAATGTCTTCCTCCACGCCCCAGGGCTGTGAGAAGGTGTAATTCCAGCTTGGAACCGTTTCGTAATAATTTGAACTGGCAGGAAAGCTGGCAATGCCCCTTTTCCAGTGGACGATTAAATCTCGCCGGATAATGCCTTCAGGAGTGCGCGATTCGCTCAATTCGGGGATAATTTTCGAGCCTTCCAGAAACAAATTATATTGGTTTCCGCCGCTGTCGAGAAATCGGGCTGCCATATTTGCCGCGCCCTGAAAATAAACCGCAAAGTCCGTTTTGTCGTCGCGGTTATAATCGGCAATGCGCGTTCCCTGCGAAGTGATTAAATTTAATCTTTGAACGATAAAATTGCCGGAAAAATCCGACGAGGCGACGATAATTTTTCCGTTCGGATGCGCGAAAGCCGTCCCGTTAATCACATTTTTCGCTTCTCCGATGATGTTTTCCCCCGAATAAAGTTTGAGTTGACTGACATTCCCGGAACTAAATTGCAAATTTCCGCTTACAAGGACTCGTCCATCGGAGAATAAACTCGTTTTGACTCCCTCAAACGGAAGATTTTTGTAAAGACTGCCGTTTTGATTGAGAATTCTGATTCCCGAAGCATCCGCCACAAAAATTTTTCCGTTCGGCAGAATCTCAAAATTTGTTGTCGAGTAATAAGGATATGGAGTCAGGCGACCGCCGCTCGCCGCGCCTTGCGAACCGAAGTCAGCCGCGCTGTTTCCCTGACTGTCGAGCATCAAAAGAAAATATCCGGTGGACGGCACGACTCCCGGAGCCGAACTGCGCGTAACCGAAGCTCCGAGCAAAATTCGTCCGTTCGGCAGTATTTTTATTTCGTGAAAGCCGTTATATTGGGCGGCGTTCGGAAAACTGTAAAAAAATAAGCCGCCGGCAAATGTCGTATCAATCGAACCATTCGGATTTAATCGAATCACCGCGCCTCTGTTTCCGCCGTCCGAAGTATTTCCAGCCGCCACGATTTTACCGTCCGGCTGAACGGCGACGGAATTAAATGAATCGTAAGAGCCTTGATTGATTCGGACGATGCCGCCGCTGCCGAAGCCTGCGTCAACAGTTCCCTGGGCGTCAAATCGAATGACGAAAAAATCGTACGGGCTGCTACCGTCGAGCGACGGCGACGTTCCAACGACGAGTATCTTCCCGTCGCTTTGCAGCGCAGCCGCGAAAATTCTGGCGGTTACGTTGAAAATGACTTTCCCGTTATCGCCGAAACTCGAATCAAGACTGCCGTTTTCGTTGTAGCGAACTAACGAAATGCCGGAATCATAGCTGCTGCCGCCGACCACGATAAATTTTCCGTCGGGTAGAAACAACGCAACTATCGCATACGCGCCGACCGAAACGCCGGTCGTAACAGTTCCGTTCGTTCCGAAAGCGCGGTCAACGACACCGGCGGCATCGGCGGATATTTGCAGAAGCGAGCCAATCAAAACGGCGATGGTCAGTTTTATTGTCAAGACGCGAAACAGGTTCTTCATAAGTTTTCTCCTCAAAGGTAAGTTTGGCGATGCCCGATTTTCAGATAAGCGGCATCGGTAAATTTCAGTTTGCCGGAAATATATCACCTAAAAAGC
>CBDUBY010000105.1:0-11776 GCA_965365505.1 uncultured Pyrinomonadaceae bacterium
GTTCCGGTAAATCCGGCGGTGGTTTGCTGTAAAAACCAGGTTCCGTTTCTAAATACGGCAATATCCGCTTTCCCGTCACCGTCGTAATCCGCCGCTACAGGACTATCTCCGCTTGCGCCAAAAGTCGCGCCGGTAAATCCTAACGTCGAGCGCTGCAGATACCAGGTGCCGGTTGATGGGCGAAAGACGGCAACATCTGTTTTGCCGTCGCCGTCGAAATCAGCCGGGATGGGTTTATCTTCGCCCGCGCCGAAAGTTATGCCGGTGAATCCGAGCTGACTGCGCTGCAAATACCAGGTTCCCGTTGAGGGACGAAACACAGCAATATCAGCTTTACCGTCACCATCGTAATCGGCAGGCACCGGCTTATCTTCGCTCGCACCGAAAGTTGCGCCGCTCGTTTGATTGCTGACCAGATTGTAAATATACCAATTGCCGTCGGTCGGACGATAAACGGCTAGTTCGGCTTTGCCGTCACCATCAAAGTCTGCCGGCACAGGAACATCGGTTGATGCGCCGAACGTGATGCCGGTAAATCCTGCCTGGCTGCGATTCAAATACCAAGTTCCGCCGCGAAAAACAGCGACATCGGTTTTGCCGTCACCGTCGAAATCCGCCGGAACGATTCGGTCACCGTTTTGACCGAAGGTGACGCCGGTAAAGCCGTTTGCCGATTGCTGCAAATACCACGCGCCTGCGTTGGCACGAAAAGTTGAAATATCGGCTTTGCCGTCGCCGTCGAAATCGAATTTAGCGCGGTCAAATGCAGGAGCGGTGCCGATGCCGAAGTTCGCGGTCGAAACGCCCGACGGTTCGACAAAGTTATGTTCGCGGACGCGGATGCGTCCCTGCGCCGAAACCGTATTGGGAACAGTAAAATTGAACGAACCGGTGTTGGCAATGTCGCTGGCAATAGTTGTAAAAGTTGCGCCGCCGTCAATTGATAAATCTATTGTCACATTGCGGTCAAAGTCGCCGCCGTTCGTCCAGCTTATGTTGACGTTCGAGCCGATGGCGAGCGTTCCGCTGTTTGGTCGGACGTTGGTAATCGCGTCGGGAACGAGGTCGGCGGTTGTGTCACGATACCAGCCGATGTCGCGCATCTGCTGGCGCGTCAAATCCATATTTATCGGTAAGCCGTTATTAATATTCGGCTCCATCAAAAGATTCGGCGAAGCAGCGGTGCTGAAATGTGAAACCGATGAACCGCCCTGAAAAGTCGTCGGCGTGAATAATGCCACACGCCCGGTCGCCGTTTCGCGTCCGTTGGTCAAAAAGCCTGAAGCGGTTTTTACATTCGCGCCGTCCCAGAAAACATTATTGGAATTCAGAGCCGACGCCTGCCGCTCGGCGTTCGTCATTTGAGTCCAGTATTTACCGGTCGTGCGGTCGAACATATTGCGCGTGTAAATATCGGGAAGTCCGTTAAACAACGCGCCGGTGCTTCCGTTGGCAAAACTGGAAAAGCCCAAGCCGTGACCCATTTCATGAAGTAAAACCACAAGTAAATTTATTCTTGCGGCGGGCGTGGCATTATCCAGCCCGTAATAAAACCTCGAACCTGCGCCGAGACAGCCGTTGTCAACATCAGTATTAAACCGCGCATTAATGTCTGCGGCAGGATTTAAGTCCTCGCCGGTGCGTTTGTTGGCAAGCGCCGAGTGATACCAGGTTCCGGTAAACTGCGCGTTATCAAAATCACGGAAAACATTAGTCGTTCCCGCCGAGCCGAGAACGCCGCCGCTCGTCGTACACGGTGTCAGCGAATTGAATTGCGAGTTGACGTTAATCGGAACACTCGTATCAAGAAACGCGCCCCAAATTCCCGCCGCGAAATTAAACAAATTCAGACGCTGTTCGCCGCGCGTCACGCCCATATTATTTCCTTCCGGCGTTGCCGGCGTCGGGTCATTAAATCCTTCGCCCGCGCCGTCGGCGTTGACGATATTAATGGTCGCTGAGTTAGGACTTTCCCCGCGCCGAATCGCTGCCTCTTCAATCAATCGTTTATAAAATTCAAATTCGTTTTGCGACATTCCATGCCGCGCTGCGATTGCCGCGTCGTCTTTCTGAAAAGCTCTGGAGAGTAAAATCTCGCCCGTTTCAAGATTTCTACCGAAAAAATCGTTGGCTTCCTCAACGCTCGTGACACACGCCGCCACCGGCTCGCCGCTCGCGTCAATCTGTGAAAGCATCACATTTTGGAAACGATCTTCCAGATCAATCGAAACCACGCCTTGAGCGTTTCTCTTTTCGGTCAAACCCTCAGTCGAACGGTTTGTTAATTCACGAATCCGTCCAGATAGCTCACGGTCTTTTGCCGTTCTATCCTGCGTTTGGGCGAAAACGTGGATTGGCATTTGGCTGGTTATCATCAAAAAGCCTGACAAAAGCGCGACAATAAAAAACGATGTTTTTTTCATAATGTTTTAACGGGCAGTCGAACAAACGGCGAACTGCGGAAGAATAAATTGCTCCTGATTGAAATTTGAAATAATAAGCGATGTAAAGAGTTCAGATTAAATGACTATATTGAAAAATATTAGTAGTTAACTTTCCAGTCGTAAAATCTTGCTCATTTTAGGGGTATTTTATTAAGATGCAAGTTTATGCTGTTCGGTCAACTATTATTTTTCGCTAGATCAAATTTTTTTCACAATACGAATAATTAAATAAAAGGGCTTTGTCCAAAACTGGTGAAGCCCTTTTATAATTACCGAAAATTAGGGAATAAAAGCATTTGGTATCGGTCGGTCGGTCGCCGCGCCGAAACTTATGCCGGTGAAGCCTTGTACGCTTCTTTGCAGATACCACGTTCCGTTGCGGAATACTGCTACGTCCGCTTTTGCGTCGCCGTCGTAATCTGCCGGAACAGGCGAGTCGCCTGACGATCCGAACGAAATGCCGATAAAGCCGAGTTGACTGCGCTGCAGATACCATGTTCCCGTTGATGGACGAAACACGGCGACATCTGCTTTTCCGTCACCGTCATAATCCGCTGCGACAGGTTTATCTGTCGCTTCCCCGAAAGCCACGCCCGTAAATCCGAGCTGGCTTCTTTGTATATACCATATACCTGAACGAAAAACAGCGACATCGGTTCTGCCGTCGCCGTCGTAATCAGCCGCCGTCGGAATGTCGCCGGTTTGACCGAACGAAATGCCGGTAAATCCGAGTTGCGATTGTTGAATATACCAGGCTCCGGTTGATGGACGGAAAACGGCGATGTCAGCTTTGCCGTCGCCGTCATAATCTGCCGGAACCGGAATATCACTCGCTTCCCCGAAAGCCGCGCCCGTAAATCCGAGTTGGCTGCGATTCAGATACCACGTTCCGTTTCTAAAAACAGCGACATCGGTTTTGCCGTCGCCATCATAATCCGCCGGAACGATTTTGTCGCCGTTTGCGCCGAATGATACACCGGTGAAACCGTTTGCCGATTGCTGTAAATACCACGCGCCCGCATCTGGACGGAAAACGGAAACGTCGGCTTTTGCGTCGCCGTCAAAATCGAACGCAGTTTTCACCGTATCGTTCAGATTTATTTCGAACGCGCCGCGCCCGTAAGTCGCTGCCTGCATCAAGCCGCTCGGCTGCGCGTCGAGTTCGGTAACAATTGTTGGCGGCAATCCGTTGTTGAATGTCTCCCAATTTGTACCGCCTGTTGTTGAGCGAAAAACGCCGATGTCGGTGCCGACATAAAGTGTGCCGGCATTACGCGGGTCAATCAAAAGCGTATTGGTCGGAATGTTCGGCAGATTGCCGCTGATGTCGGTCCAATTCGTTCCGCCGTTTGTCGTTTTGAAAACGTGACCGCTGTCGTAGCCGGAAACGGTCAAATAAGCCGTGTTGGAATCAGTCGGGCTAACGATAATAGTTTCGATGTAACGATTCGGCAAACCGTTATTGATGTTCGTCCAGGTCGCGCCGCCGTTCGCGCTGACCATCACTCTGCCCGTCGCCGAGCCGGTATAAATGACGTTTGTGTCCGACCGCGACACGCCGATTGTCGAAAGAACGTCCGAGCCGCCGTTGGTTAAATCCTGCGTTCCGCCGGGCTGCGTCCAGCTCGTGCCGCGATTGGTTGAAATGTGCAGGCGATAAGTTCCGAAATATAAATTTGAATTTACGCCATTGCCGACAAACGGAGGATAAAAAGCCACGCGATCATTGCTAAAAATAGTGTTATTGCCGATTTGCCCGCTAAAAGTGTTGCCGTCGTTCGTATAGCGATAAACAGTATTGCCGACGTAAGTCGTAAAAACAATGTTCGGGTCAACCGGATCAACGATGACCTGCCCGCCGTCGCCGGTGGCAAATTCTTTCCAGCCGGAAGACGCGGTTTCGCGCCGCTGCGTGCCATTGTCCTGCGTGCCGCCATAGGTTTTTGCCGGGTCGGTCGGATGCAAATCCAAACTCACGAACATCGTCAATCCGAGCGTCGCATTGAGCGTTTGAAAAGTCGCCGCGCCATTGTTAGAGCGCCACAAGCCGCCGTCGTTGGCAATGTAAACCGTATTCGGATTGGTCGGCGAGATGTAAAAATGATGCTGGTCAGGGTGTGCTCTCGATGAGGTTGGCGTGTAGCCGCCGGTGATGGTGAAGTTGCCGGTGATGTTCGTGTAAGATGTGCCGCCGTCGGTCGTGCGCCACAAATCCCTGGTGCCGACGTAAATCGTGTCCGGGTTGGTCGGATGAACGAACAGGTAAAAGTTGTAGCTGATTTGTCCAGTGTCGAAAGCCGCGCCGCGATTTGTCCAGCTCGCGCCCGCGTCCGGGCTGACTTCCAGCCGCGCCGAAGTTCCATACATCGCCACATAAATGTTTTGCGGAGCAGCGGGCGTAACGGCAATTTTGATATTGGTTAATGTGCCGAACGGGGCAGAATAAGTTCGTGTCCAGGTTTGGCAATTGTCCGTAGATTTGAAAACGCCGCCGATTGAATTGATGCCGTCGTCAACGCGCTGCATCGCCAGATAATATGTATTCGGCTGTGTCGGGTGACGAACCAAATCACGCGCCAAACCGGGCAATGTTCGCGTCCAATTTACGCCGCCGTCGGTTGAAAGCCAGAAGCCGCTCGACACGCTCGAATTTCCTTGCCGCTGGGCATACTGTGCAACGTAGACGCGGTTTGGATTCGCCGCGTCAACTTCGATGGTAGAGATTCTGCCCTGCGCCGGAAGCGTCGTGTTGTTAATGCGCGACCAGGTTTGCCCGCCGTCGGTTGACTTTAAAACGCCCGTGCCAAAATAACCCTGCGCTTTGTCGCCCATTCCGGCATAAACGATTTGATTGTTGCTCGGCGCAAAGGCAATCGAGCCGACCGCTAAATCAACCTGATTATCTGCCGTCGGCGAAAAATTCGTGCCGCCGTCCGTCGAACGCCACACGCCGCCGGTCGCTGCGCCGATTAAAACTAACTGCGGGTTTGACGAAGAAACGGCAATCGCGTTAATGCGCCCGCTGGTCAAACCCCAGTTTCCCGGAAAATAAGAAGTCGTCGGCTTCGGTCCGATTGGCTGCCACTCGGCAGCGGTCATTCGCCCGTCTACATCGGCGGGGCGCGCCAGCCACGCATTGCGGCGAGCGTCGCTTGGAAGTTCCTCAAACGGATATACTCTTTTCGAGATAAACCAATCAGCGCGCCGTTCCGGGTCACTTTCAAATTCGTTTTCGGTGCGCGGCGACGGAAATTGATCGGCTAAATTTTTCCGCTTGTTTTTCCGGCGAAACTTTTTTGCCGTATATCTATTTTTAGAAGATTTGCTGCGAAACTGATTTTTGGGTTTATCAGATTGCCGGGCATTCGGTTCGGCAGCCGAAACCGTCGGTAAGCCACTCACGAATACCAGCGCTGTTAAAAGAATACTCAATATAAAACTGACTTTTGTTAATCGGGAAAGATACACTTTCTTCATATTTTCGATAAATTTAATTGTATTTTTGGGTATGAATCAAAACTGGCTTCCAAAAAGGCGAATTGTAAATGCCAGGCTGAAAGGATTCTTTACTAAATTAGGGTTTGGAGGCTTTGATGCAGGTATCTACCATTTGGTCAAATTAGATTTTTCTGCAAGTCATAATTCTATAACGGTTAGACAGAATTGCAAAGATAAAAGATGAAAATAATCTACACTTTATATTTTATCTTAAAAATCAAACAATAGATTGGGAAATTATCCCGGAGTTATTAAAATAAACAAAACTACGATAACTATGAAAAAACAACAATCTTTCGTCGCATCAAGGAAATTACAAATTCAAAATTTGATTGAAGAAATAGACGGCTTTTCCGACAATCTGCGAGCTCGTTTGCGAAAAATCGGCGACTTTGACGAGGATTTGACGATAATTCCTTATTTGGGTTACGGTACGGCTGATAAATTTTTATTGAGCGGGCGCGTGCTGCAAGACAAAGGTGCGATTCATTCGAGCGATACGGATTCGCGCTGGGAAAATTTACAAAATATGTATCGGCGATTTGCAACCGACGAAATTGTCGGCGCGCTGGTGCGGGCGCGGTTGCAGTCTATCGAAAGTGAAGTCGTGACCGATGCGGAAGGTTATTTCAAAGTCGAATTGAATACCGCCGGAGTTGCCAACCGCGACGCGCTGTTTCAAGAGGTCGAACTTGAACTGATTAAGCCGATCAATGAAAACGGCGAGCGAGCCAGAGCCGTCGGGCAAATTTTAGTTCCGCCCGCGACGGCGAAATTCGGCGTAATCAGCGACCTTGACGACACGGTTATCGTCACGAATGTGACCAATCGTTTGAAGATGCTGCTAACCGTGACTTTGCTGAACGAGCATACACGACTGCCGTTCAAAGGCGTGGCGGCATTTTATCAAGCACTACAAAACGGCACGACGGGCGCAGAGAATAATCCTATTTTCTATGTTTCGAGCAGTCCCTGGAATTTGTATCCGCCGCTGACGGAGTTTTTACGAATCCACAAGATACCGCTGGGTGCTTTGTTTTTGAAGGATTTCGGTAATCACACTGTTTTTGCTTCCGGCGATCATCACAGCCATAAACTCAACAGCATCGAACTGATTCTTGACACTTACCCGAATTTGCCGTTCGTCCTGATCGGCGACAGCGGCGAGCAAGACCCGGAAATCTATCGTGAAGTCGTCAGAAAATATCCGAATCGAATTCGCGCCATTTACATTCGCAGTATCAACACAAAACCCGAACGGCTCGCGGCGATTGATAAATTGGTTGCGGAAATTGCAAAAACCGGCTGCCAATTAGTGCTTGCGCCCGACACCGCTTTCGCCGCCGCGCATTCCGCCGCCGAAAGATTGATTTCGACCGACGCACTGCCTTTAATCAGAGAAGAAAAGCAGGAACATGAAAGCGCGCCGTCGGCAAGGGAAATCGCCGAAGTGAAAATTTAGCCGGTTTATGCGGCAAGAAGTATAAATTTTTAGTTCGAAACGGAAAATAGAAAGCCGGAATTGTAAAATTTACGATTCCGGCTTTCTATTAAATATCGAAATCAGAATTAGCACTCTGATTTCGGGAATGTGGGCGAAAGGATAGACGACTTTTATATCGCCGCTTCACCCTTTGAATTGAACTACGGGACATAAGCATACGGCGTCGGAATGTCGCTCGACAAGCCGAACGCGACACCTGTAAATCCTGACATCGTTCTCTGGATATACCATGTCCCGGTGCGGAAGACCGCGATATCGGCTTTGTTATCGCCGTCATAATCAGCCGGAACAGGTAAATCAGTTCCGAAGCCGAATGTTGTGCCGGAGAATCCAGCCGTGCTGCCCAGAATATACCAGACACCGCTTCTGAAGACTGCGACATCGGTTTTGCCGTCGCCGTCGTAATCAGCCGGAACCGTCAAGTCGCCCGATGCGCCGAACGTCGTGCTTTGGAATCCGCCGCTGCTCTTGGCAATATACCAAGTTCCGTTGGACGGTCGGAACACCGCAAAGTCGGCTTTACAGTCGCCGTCGTAATCGCCGACCACCGGTCTGTCGCCCGATTGTCCGAAGGCTAAACTGGTGCTTGTGCCGCCCGCCAGATCGTAGGTATACCACGCTCCGGTTGATGGACGGAAAACAATCAATTCGGCTTTGCCGTCGTTGTTTATGTCAGCCGGTTCGGGTATATCGCCCGCCGCGCCGAAGGAAACTCCAGTAAATCCGAGCTGCGAGCGGTTCAGATACCAAGTTCCGCCGCGATAAACAGCGACATCGGTTTTGCCGTCGCCGTCATAATCCGCCGGGACGATAACATCGCCCGTCGTACCGAAAGCAGTGGAAGTGGATGCCGAACCTGAATTAAGCAGACTCCACACGCCGGTCGCGCCGGGTCGGAAGACCGAAACATCGGCTTTGCTGTCGCCGTCGTAGTCAAATTTCTTCTGGAATGTACACGCCGTAGTTCCACTACAAGCGCAAGTCACGCCGCCCAAAACTTGGACGTCATCAACCCAGACACCGCCGCCGGCGACTGTAACTGAACTATCCGCGCCCATCAGCCAGCGGAACTGAACTGTTTGTCCGTTTAAGCTGGCAGGCAGATTAACTTCAGTATCAATATAACCTCCTGAATTGCCCGACCAAGCCATTCTGCCTGGAAGCGGATTCATAAAGCCGGTGCTCAACGTATCGGTATAACCGCCGGAAGCGAAAGTTCCGCCGCCAGTGATAACGTCTGTCCACGTTGAACCGCCATTTGTCGAAAACTCAAGAACCATTCCGTCAAAAGTATCTTCAGTATTGAACCGATTTTTGAATTTGAGTTTCGCCGCCGCGCTTTGAATGACTACTGAAGGACTGGTCAGCGACGCGAGATTAACGGTTGCGACATCAGGAGCAAACGCCGCATTCGGAGCTGAACTCGGAGTTGTCGTCGAAGTCACCCAGTTAATCGCCGTTCCGGTAATCGCCGTGTTCGTCCAGCCAGCCGGAAGAGCCGGTGCGGTTACGCCGTCAAAGTTCTGACTAAGCGAAACTACTGCGGTGCCGGTCGTAAAGGTTTGCGTGGCAGGCGCATAAGTCGTCGCGCCGTCGGCAATAACAAAAGATAAAACAACGTTTGAGCCGCAAGCCACAGTGTTGGAAACAGTAAAGGTAAAGGTACGCGTTGTCATCGCGCCCGGTGCTATTGCGCCGTAATTTTGCACGACCGCTGCGCTTACGCCGCCGGTCGCCTGCAACGTTCCGGTCAGATTCGTCGTTGCCGAACCGCCATTATTTGACAGCGGTAAAGACACCGTGACGGTTTCGCCCGGATCGGGACTGCCGTTCGGCGTTCCGCATGATTCAGCGGTAATCGTAACTGCGCCGGCACTGATTATCGCCGGTCCGCCCGGTTGATTAATCTGGAAGTTGGCATCGTTGATGTCGAAGAAGATGTTGCCGACTGCTTCAACTTTGATGCGTCCGGTGGTGGTCTGCGCTGCCGGAACGGTAATCACTTCCGAACCATCATTGGCGGTCGAAGCCGCTAAAACGGTCGGGAACGTTTGTCCGCCGTCGGACGAGAACGAGATTTTAACGTTCTGCGCGTTGACCGCTCCCGCGTTCGTGCCGTTCACGTCCCACGTTACGGTATATGGATTACCGGATGTCACGATTGTTCCAGCTGTGTTTGCGGATGTTACTCGGAACGGACCGGCAGTGTTTGTAACCGTCACGACCGAATCGGTGAACTGGGTTTGTCCGATTGTCGAGCCTGCCACGTAGGGTTTATTATCTCTAACGGTCAAACGGAAGTTCAGCGTTCTGCTGACCGAACTTAACGCTTCGATATTAGCACCTCCATCACCGCCCGCTAACGGACCTGTTACGGCTTGACCGGCGAGAATGGTTGATAATCTCGGAAAAGTTCTGGTCGGCGAACTGGTCGGTAAAAATGACAGCCAATTCGGACCGGTTAATTTGGTCGGCGACGCGACGCTGCCTGCGCCGGTGGTCGTGGAGTTGTCGTTTTGTTCCCATTGATATGTCAGCGGATCGTTATCAGCGTCAGTCGCCGAGCCGGTAAGCGCGAACGGAGTCGTGATAGGAATCGTGTAGTTGCTGACAGGCGCGACAACCGGTGTGGCGTTCGCGGTCATGTTAACCGTTACCGGACAGGTTTTGGTTGCCATATTAACCTGGATTTGTTGAATCGAGGCTTGATGGAAAGTGTCAATCGAGTGCGGCGCTACGTCCTGAGCCGTGATTCCCGCGTAACCCATGATGGTGATGCCGGAACCCACTTCTTTGTTTACGCCGGCGCTTTCGCTAGTGTGCGAAAACGTATGATTCGCGCCCATCTGGTGTCCGACTTCGTGGACGACGTAATCAATATCGAAATTGTCGCCCATCGGAATTCCGTCCGCCGGCGAAGTAATACCGCTTCCTTTGTTTGCGTCATTACAAACACAACCGATACAGCCTGCGTTTCCGCCGCCGCCCGAAGCACCGAACATATGACCGATGTCATAATTCGCCGCGCCGATGTTGGCATTCAAAGTAGCCTGCAATTGCGCGTTCCACGAACCGAGCGTGGTATACGGGTCGGTTGCCGGATCGTAGTAAATTACCGCTGTTGTATTAGCAATAAGATTAAGATGGATGGCGAGATCTTTTTCATAAACTCCGTTTGCGCGGGTCAGCGTCGCGTTAAATGCCGCTAACACCAGGGCTACCTGAGCCGAACTGGTTGCGCCGAAGAAGTTTGAATACTCACCGTTACACGACTGAGCAAGGCGCATAGTTTTTAATTGACCAACGCTGCTCGAAGGCGCTTCCGAATTCATTATGTCTGATTTCCAAACTGAAAAGAATTCCTGATCGTCCGTCGAACAAGCCCAAGGCAATTTGCCTTTTTCTCGATTCGTAGCGTATACGGCGTAGACGTTGTGGTCTTCAGAATAAGGTTCGATGAATTCATTTTGAGTTTCCGTTCTGAAAACCATCGTCTGAATTCCCTGCGGAGAAATGCTTAACTTTAAGGTCGCATATTTATCCGTGATGCCTTTGCCTGAAAAGGCGCGGATTTCCGGGAATTTGGCTTGCAGTTCGGGCTCAAAGTTCGATGCTTCAAATACTTCATAGTATTCGAGGCTGCCATTTGAATTAGGCAGGGAAATAATCGCCGACTGTTGACGGGCATTTTCGCCCACGATTGAAAACAATTGCTGCCTCAGCGGCGCAATGTCCAAATTATACAATTTGAAACTTTGGGGGAACGACTGCCGCGCGACGGCTTTGTCGGTAACGATGGTTGATCTGTCTTGGTTATTTTCAGACCAAATCAGTTGCTGGGCGGAAACTGCCGAAGCTGTAACTGCCAACATTGCGCCGAGCAACAAAAATACTTTGCAGCTTCGGGCGGTATTTCGGCACAACTGCGCCACAAAATTCTTACTTCTCATTTATTGGATTCTCCTGAAATTCTAAGAAAACATTCGTCAAACTGATTGTCGGTGATAACGGCGAATTGCTGTTTTATTGTCCAGACTATCGGCGGATGAAATTACCCGTGAACCGATGCGGAATTAAACTTTGATGTGTCGAAATTTACCCGTTGCTCGCGTCTTCGCCTTTTGGGTTTTCAAAAGTCTTCTTTTGATTGTTGGTTTTTATAGGGCAATTCATTATAACTAATATTTCTTTTGCGTCAAATGCAAATCGGAGAGTTTCCCCATTTCTGCAAATATTAAAGTCTGCGGAAGTTTTTTGTATAGCGAAAATTTTCCTGAATAAGAGCGTTGAAAAATAAAAAGGGCGGCATTACTATTTTGAGAACTCAGCC
>CBDUBY010000106.1:0-11745 GCA_965365505.1 uncultured Pyrinomonadaceae bacterium
GCCGACGGCACGCTTGACCAGACATTCAACCCGCTCGGCGGCGCGAACAACGTCATCTACGATTTGGCTTTGCAAACCGACGGCAAAATCGTTATCGGCGGTACTTTTTTAAGCTATAACGGCTCGGCTCGCAATTACATCGCGCGACTAAACTCGGACGGTAATCTCGACGGAACATTTACGGCTTCGACCGACAATGCGGTGCGGGCAGTAAAAATCGAGCCGAACGGGAAAATTATCATCGGCGGCGATTTCATAACCGTCAACGGTTCGGCGCGTAATCGCATTACCCGTTTGAACACAGATGGCTCGCTCGATTCGTCGTTCAACGTCGGGACGGGCATCAACGGTCTGACTTATTCGCTCGGTTTACAGCCCGACGGGAAAATTATCGTCGGCGGCAATTTCACGAAATACAACAACGTACCGAAAATCTCTATCGTGCGGCTGTTAAACAGCACCGCCGCGCCGCGTACGAGATTCGATTTCGATGGCGACGGACGCGCTGATGTCGCCGTGTTCCGCCCGTCCAACGGCAACTGGTATCAGTTGCGAAGCGCGAACAATGCCTTCAACGCTGTCTCGTTCGGTCAATCCGGCGACCTGATCGCACCTGCCGACTATGATGGCGACGGCAAGACTGATATTGCAGTCTTTCGCGATGTCGTCGCAGGCGCGGGCAACTTCGCCTATTTCTATATTTTGAACAGCGCGGATAATTCATTTCGTCCGGTTCAATTTGGAGCCACCGGCGACGTTCCTGTTTCCGGCGATTGGGACGGTGACGGGAAAGCAGACTTGGCAGTCTATCGTGACGGTTCTTTGACGGGTGGACAGAGTTTCTTCTATTATCGCCCATCGTCAGACTCGACAGTGAATTTCCGTCAGATAGCGTGGGGCGGCGCGGGCGACAAGCCGCTTGTGGGCGACTTTGACGGCGACGGCAAACTTGACGCGGCAGTGTTTCGACCTTCGACGGCAGCCTGGTATATTCTGCAAAGCTCGAACAACCAAGTTATTGCGACGAACTTCGGCACGTCCACCGACATTCCGACACCGGCGGATTACGACGGCGATGGCAAATCAAATATCGCGGTGTTTCGACCATTGACGGGAACGTGGTTCACCTCGACAAATGCGGCAAACAACTACGGCGCGGTGCAGTTCGGAGCGAGCGGCGATGTGCCGGTGCCAGCCGATTACGACGGCGACGGGAAGGCTGACGTGGCAGTGTTCAGACCGGCGACGGGCGCGTGGTATTTGCTGCGTTCGACGCAAGGATTCACGGGAGTGGCGTTCGGCGACGGCAATGACAAGCCGGTTCCTAATGCGTTTATCCGATAAAAAAATACGGTTTAGATAATCATAGACCGCGAACAAAAAACAAAGCGGCGTGAAACAGTTAGAATTTGTTTCGCGCCGCTTTGTTTTTTGTTAGTGTTTTTAACCATTCGAACGGTGCGAAATTCATTTACATACTTGACCGATTTGGTTAAAATACCGCTCATCAACTTTACATCCGGTAAACTATTCGCTGACAAATTTCAGGCTTCCAACTTGAAAAACGCCTTGACTTGAAACGCAGGAGATTTTTATGAAGAACACCATTAAAAAAATCGTTTTCGCAACTCAGATAGTGTTAATTGCATTGATTTCATTTTCGAGTGCGACGGCGCAGGCAGGCGCGCTCGACCCGACATTTAACGCATCGGTTTTCCTCCATCCGACAGGCAGCGTGCAGGACACGGTTTTGCAGCCGGACGGGAAAATCATCGTCGTCGGGCAGTTTGAAATCGTCAACGGCTCGCTGCTGACCAACGTCGCCCGGCTGAACGCCGACGGGACGGTTGACGCGACGTTCAATCCGCCGGAAATCGGCGGCGCGGGCGTGATAATTTATGCCGCCGCGCTGCAGTCGGACGGAAAAATTCTGGTGGCGGGCAATTTTAGTTTTGTCAGCGGCAGTTTCAGTAGTCCGCTGATTGTTCGCCTCAACGCGGACGGCTCGCTCGACAATTCTTTCGCGCTGGCGATGAGCGGTGGGCTTGCTTTCGGCAGCGCGATTTTGGACGTGGTGGTGCTGTCCGACGGGAAAATTTTAATCGGCGGCAATTTCAATTATTTTCCGGTCGGCAGCAACGTGAACGAAGTGAACATCGCGCGGCTCAACCCGGACGGCACGACCGATACGAGTTTCGCCGCCGCCAACACCTACCAGCAGGTTTATGACCTCGAAGTTCAGCCGGACGGGAAAATTTTGGGAGCCGTTCTGCTGGTCGGCAGCAACTATTTTCTGAAGCGGCTGAACCCGGACGGCACGGAAGACCCGAATTTCGGCGCGCTGACCGGCGGGACGCAGCATCGCGCCTTCGCGGTGCAGTCGGACGGAAAAGTTTTAATCGGCGGGTTTTTCTCGACCGTCAATAATTTTCCGAGGTCGCAAATCGCCCGCGTGAACGCCGACGGCACGTTCGACCCGACTTTTACGGCGAACACCAACAGCGGCGGCGTTTATGACATCGAGATCGCGGCGGACGGGAAAATTTTAGTCGGCGGCGGATTCAGCACAATTAACGGCTCGCCGAAAACCAGAATCGCACGACTGAACGCCGACGGCACGAACGATAACACACTAAATTTTATCAATCCGACTTCTCCGACCGAAGTTAAAATCAACACGACTTACGACATTTTGCCGTTGCCTGACGGTGGGGTAATCATTAGCGGAATTGGACAGCGGACGCCGACACAGGCTGGTGGCGTTGTTATCCGGCTCGACCAAAGCGGCGCGATTGACACAAATTTCCGTGTGCAAATCGGCTCGCGCGGCTCAGTCGGCAAGATCGCTGTCCAGCCGGACGGAAAAGTTCTCGCCGCCGGAGTTTTCAGTTCGGCGAGCGGCGGCGTGCGTGTTGCTCTCGCGCGGTTTAATGCTGACGGAAGCCTCGATAACGGATTCGACCCGTTATTTGTCGGCGGGCAATCCGACCCAATTGTTTTCAGCGTCGCGGTGCAGCCCGACGGAAAAATAATCGTCGGCGGGCAATTCGGGTTGATTCGGCGAAACGCCGACGGCTCGCCCGACGCGACTTTTAATACTGGCATCGTTTCGAGTTTTGTTCGGGATGTCGTGGTGTTGCCGGACGGAAAAATTATCGCCGCCGGTGCGTTTTCAACCACCAGTTTCAATTCAACCCTCGCCCGGTTTAATCAGGACGGCTCGCTCGACACCACTTTTAATGCGACGGCGGTCGTCGGCGCGGTGCGTAAAATCGTCGTCCTGCCGGACGGCAAATTGGTCGTCGGCGGCAGCATTGTTTCGGTCAGCGGATTTCCGCGCGGCAGAGTCGCCCGCCTGAACGCCGACGGCACTGCCGACACTTCGTTCAACCCGCTCGGCGGCGCGAGCGATACGGTTTCCGATTTGGACGTGCAGGCAGACGGTAAAGTCATCATTGTCGGCGCGTTTACCAATGTCAACGGTGTGACCAGAAACTACATCGCCCGGCTAAACGTGGACGGCTCGCTCGACCAGATGTTTAACCCGTCGGTGAATTTCACCATTGCAGCTGTAAAAATCCAGCCGGACGGCAAAATCATAATCGGCGGAAATTTTGGTCTGGTAAGCGGTGTGTCGCGCAACGGAGTTGCCCGCTTGAATGCCGACGGTTCGCTTGACCAGACATTCAACGTCGGTGGCGGAACAAACGGCAGCGTTTATACGCTGGCTCTCCAACCTGACAATAAAGTTCTGGTCGGCGGAATTTTCACCCTCTTCAACAACACTCCGAAACTCGGCATAGTGCGGTTGTTAAATAGCACCGCCGCGCCGCGCACGAGATTCGATTTCGACGGCGACGGACGCGCCGATGTCGCCGTGTTCCGCCCGTCCAACGGCAATTGGTATCAGTTGCGAAGCGCGAACAATTCATTCAACGCCGTCACCTTCGGTCAATCGAATGATTTAATTGCGCCCGCCGATTACGACGGCGACGGCAAAACCGACATCGCCGTCTGGCGCGGAGTCGTCGCGGGCGCGGGTAACTTCGCCTACTTTTATATCCTAAACAGTTCGGATAATTCTTTCCGTCCGGTGCAGTTCGGGGCGACGGGCGATGTGCCGGTCAGCGGCGATTGGGACGGCGACGGTAAGGCTGATTTAGCCGTTTATCGTGACGGTTCTTTGATGGGCGGGCAGAGTTTCTTTTATTACCGACCGTCATCGGATGCGAGCGTGAACTTCCGCCAAATCGCGTGGGGCGGTGCGGGCGACAAACCGCTGGTCGGCGACTTTGACGGCGACGGCAAGTTGGATGCGGCAGTCTTTCGACCTTCGACGGCGGCGTGGTATATCCTGCAAAGCTCGAACAATCAGGTGATTGCCACAAACTTCGGCACGTCAACCGATATTCCGACACCGGCGGACTTTGACGGCGACGGGCGAGCAAACATCGCAGTTTTCAGACCGTCAAGCGGCACTTGGTTCACATCAACAAATGCGGCAAATAATTACGGCGCAGTTCAATTCGGAGCAAACGGTGATGTGCCAGTTCCGGCAGATTACGACGGCGACGGTAAGGCTGACGTAGCGGTGTATCGTCCGTCGGTGGGCGCGTGGTATTTGCTGAGGTCAACGCAAGGATTCACGGGCGTGGCGTTCGGCGATGCGAATGACAAGCCCATTCCGAACGCTTTTATTAGATAAATAACTTTGTCAGCTAGAAATCGGCTTCGATTCGGACAATAAAACCGCGAACAAGGCGAAACGCCGCGAAATGAATATAGGCTTCGCGGCGTTTCGCCTTGTTCGCGCTTACCGAAAATTGCAGTGCGCCTGAAATTCATTTACAAAACAACTGATTCGAGATATTATGCACGTATAAATTTGACGCAAATTCCAATTCACATTCAACCAAATAGTTTCAGACTACCGGTTTGATTTGCATCAAGTCGGATAATCACAGGAGATTTATATGACCGGGTTATTTAACAAATGCAGTTTTGCAGGGCAGTTAGCGTTAATTGCTTTTATTTCACTTTCAATGCTCACCGCCGCGCCAGCCCAATCGGGTGCGGTTGACCCGACTTTTAATCCGGGTCTTTTAACGCAAAAAGTAAATTATCCGCGAACGAATGTTTCGCGCATCGTCGCGCAGCCGGACGGGAAAATTATCATCGCAGGATATTTTCGCGCGGCGGGTAAGATTGCGACCGACGGCATCGCCAGACTGAACGCCGACGGCACAGTGGACACGACTTTTCACGCACCTGCCATTTTAAGTTCGGATACCGGCGGTCACGGTTATGGCGGCAGAATTCTCGCCGTCGCCGTGCAAGCTGACGGAAAAATTTTAATCGGAGGCGATTTTACGACTGTCGGCGGCGCGTCATATTCAGGCGTGGCGCGTTTGAATCAGGACGGCTCGCTCGATACGACCTTTAACTCATTACCCACTACCGCCGCCTCGATTAACAACACGGTTCTCGACATCAAAATCAGCGCGTCCGGGATGATTTACATCGCCGGTCGTTTCGTCTACAACACTAATGGTTTTGGAAGTCGCTACAATCTCATTCGGCTCAACCCGGACGGGACGCGCGATGCCGCTTTCAATTCGGCGTTGAGCAATACGGATGATACGATTTGGCGCGTCGAAGAATTGGCAGGCGGCAAAATCATCGTTAGCGGTGTTCATGCCGGAATTACCGGCAATGGATTCGTCAATCGTTTGAACGCCGACGGCTCGCTAGACAACAGTTTTGCCACCGTCGTCGCGGCAAATTCCAACGTCGGCAGCCCGGCGGTAGCGGCTTTGCGAGTTCAAGCGGACGGCAAAATCCTAATCGGTGGCGGCTTCGGCTCAATCAACGGTTTCGCTATCAGAGGAATCGCCAGACTGAATGCCGATGGAACGATTGACGGCAATTTTAATTTGAATGGCGCGGGTGTCAACGGCTTCGTCTACGACATCGAAATCGCGGCGAGCGGCAAGATTTTTGTTGGCGGCAGCATTGTGAGCTACAACACCGCGGCGCGCAGCACCGTGTTTTCCATCAATTCGGACGGCAGCCTCGATAATTCGATGGCGTATTCGGGCGCAGCTCGACAGATCAGAGATTTGCTCATTCAGGCGGACGGCAAAATCATTATCGGCGGTGATGTCGGTGATGGCGGTTTATCCGGCGTTATTCCCGCTCTTGCTCGCGTCAACACCGACGGCGGAACTGACTTCGCGTTTCGGGTGCTGGTCGGCGACGCGGGCAGAAGCAACAAAGTTTTAGTGCAACCGGACATGAAAATTCTCGTTGCCGGTTTTTTCACTGACGTTAACAATCAGCCGACTTCCAATTTAGTTCTGCTGAATGCTGATGGCACGCTCGACATCAATTTCGTCCAGCAATTCGGCAGTACCGAAATTTTCGCGCTCGACAGACGCGCTGACGGTACAATTTTAGTCGGCAGCGGCGGCGGTTTGCGCCGTCTAAATGCTGCCGGATTACAGGAATTATCGCTTAACACAGGTTTGACGCTCGATGCCAGGTTTTTGCCGGGCAACAACGGTTTCGTCGCTTCGACTAACCAGCGGCTGCGAAAATATACTGAGGGCGGCGTTTTCGTCAGTTCATTCGATGTCATCGCCGACGGTCTGATTCGCAAAATTGTTTTACAGCCAGACGGCAAATTCATCGTCGTCGGTGACTTTACGACCATCAGCGGCGCAACCCGCGGCAGAGTCGCCCGCATCAATGCCGACGGAACGCTTGACACGACTTTCAATCCGCCGGGCGGCGCGAACAGCGTTATCTTCGACGCGGTGCTGCAATCTGACGGCAAAGTCATCGTCGGCGGCATTTTCCCGGCAATCAATTTCAATACGAATTATAAATATTTGGCTCGTTTGAATGCCGACGGCTCGCTCGACACGACGTTTAACCCGATTGTCGAAGGCGGCGTGCAGAGTTTGCGAATCCAGCCGGACGGCAAAATTTTAGTCGGCGGCGGGATTTATTCGATTAACGGCGTAGCGCGTAACGGCATCGCTCGCCTTAACACTGACGGCTCGCTGGACGCGACTTTCAATCCGGGCGCGGGCGCAAACAATTCGGTTTTGACAATTGATTTGCTCCAAAACGGCATCGTCATCGGCGGCACGTTCACGCGGGTAAATAATTTTGACCGTCTCGGCGTTGCCCGTCTGTTTGATGCTCCAGCGGCGATTCGCACGCCATTCGATTTTGACGGCGACGGGAAAGCCGATTTGTCAGTCTTCCGCCCGTCAAACGGCGCGTGGTATTTGCAGCAGTCGGCAAACGGTTTCGCCGGTCAAGTGTTCGGGCAATCGGACGATGTAATTGCGCCAGGCGATTTCGACGGCGACGGCAAAACGGATCTGGCGGTGTATCGTAATGGAATCTGGTATATTCAACGCAGTTCGCTCGGTTTTACCGGCATCAATTTCGGCGCATCAACCGATTTGCCGGTTCCGGCTGATTATGACGCGGACGGCAAAGCGGATGTTGCCGTATGGCGACCGTCAAACGGCACATGGTATTACGTGAAAAGCTCGAACGGGCAAGTGGTAACAACTCCATTTGGACAATTGGGTGACAAACCGACTTTGGGCGACTTTGACGGGGACGGGGCGGCGGATATTGCGGTGTTCCGTCCGTCGAACGGCGTGTGGTATCGCATCAACGCGCAGGGTCAGCAAGCGGGGACACAATTCGGACAAGCAGACGATACGCTTGTTCCGGCGGATTACGATGGCGACGGTAAAACCGATTTGGCGGTATTCCGCAGCGGAATTTGGTATATACAGCGCAGCGGTCTGGGATTCGCCGGCGTGACATTTGGCGACAGCAATGATAAGCCGACACCGGCGGATTACGACGGCGACGGCAAGGCGGACATTGCAGTATTCAGACCGTCGAGCGGCGTATGGTATCTGCTCAAAACGACGCAGGGATTCACGGGCGCGGCGTTCGGCAGTGCCGAAGACAAGCCGATTCCCAATGCGTTCGTTCGCTAATATGCCTCAAACTAAATACAATAAAAACCGGCTATTTCTTTTCAAGAGGCAAGCCGGTTTTTGTTGTAAAAGCAAAATCCAGGCGCGCGAAACGTCTTCAGAAGATGGTGCATCCAAAATAACGGCTGACAAAATTTTAATCTTAAGTAAATCAAAATATAATTTCGCGAGGACAAGATGAATTTTCAAAATCAATTTTCTAGAAGTTTTACAGCATATTTTATAATATCGGCGATTCTCGCCGGCGGGTTTTTGATGACGGCGCAAGACCTTCCGCCGAATGAAGATTTGTCTTTAGGAGCAAGCGTGTTTGTTTTCCGCAGTTCAAGAACCGCGCAAAAAAGGTTTGTGGCGAGCAATAAAACCAAACGCTCAAAGGCACAGCGCGTCGTTGCCGTTAAAAATCTCCGTAAACAATATGACAATCTCGCATCGGTCACGAATCGGCGCAAGCGCGTCAAAGTCGTCGCGCCTGATGTGATGGTAGCGACCGCCGCGACGAGCAAGCGCAAATCTCCGAAAGAAGCCTCGCTGGATTTCACCGGCGCCGGATTATTTTTCTACCAGCAGAACGATATTGACAAATCCATTGATGCTTACCGCGAAGCGATTAATCTGGACGAAAGTAACACCGACGCGAAACTCGGTTTGAGTGACGCGCTGGCGACAAAGGGCAACAATTTACTGGAAACGGATAAAACTATGGAAGCTCGCGGTTTATTCGACGAAGCCATCAGATTAAACGACAAAAACTCAGTCGCATATTCTGGTTTGGGCGAAATTTATGATGTGGCGAACGAAAACGATAAGGCGATTACAAATTACGAAAAAGCGATGGCTCTCGATGCCGATTTGACCGAATTGAACGCGCCGCTCGGAATTTTGTATTACCAGAAAAACGATATCGTCAAAGCCGAAGGTTATCTCTCGAAAGCGATGACGACTAATAGCAATGACGCGCTAACGCAGTATTTCCTCGGTTTGATACGCTATAAACAAAATCGTTACGAAGACGCGCGGGTGGCTTTAACCGAATCAACCAAGTTAGACTCGACGATGCCCGAAGCGCACGTTTCTTTAGGCGAAGCGCTGGACAAACTCGACCGCCGCGCTGAAGCCGTCGCTGAATACCGCGAAGCGGCTCGTCTAAAGCCGAATTATTTTGATGCCTGGTTTAATTTGGGCGTGACGTATTACGAGCAGGAAAAATACGACGACTCAATTACGGCGTATCGCGAAGCAATTCGGGTTAATAACGCTAACGGCGAAGCCTACGCTAATTTGGCAGACGCTTACCGCCAAATGAAACGCTACGGCGAAGCCAACGGCACTTACAGCATCGCGGCGACTTTTATAAAAGACGACGCGGAACTTTTTAGCAATTGGGGATTTTGTCTTGGAAAAGTTGATAAATGGGATGTTGCCATTACCACTTTGAACAAAGCGATTGCATTGAGCGCCGACCATATTGATTACACTAACCTGGGCTGGGCTTATTATAACTCGGCGCAGAATGATAGAAGGGCAAAGCGCGTTGCCGAGATGCAGCCGAAACTGCAGCGGGCAAAAACCGCTTTACTGAAAGCCGTCGAGATAAGACGAGATTTCGCACCCGCTAATTTGAATCTCGGTATCACATTGAACGATTTAGGCGAGTATGCGGCGGCGGTCGAAGTTTTAAAACGCGCCAACGATTCGCGCAAAAACTGGCTGTTTGCCATCAACGAACTCGGCATCGCGTATCGCAAGACCAACGACTTCGAGAACGCTGTCAAGCAGTTTGAGAAAGCGGTTGAGTTGAACCCGAAATACGCTTTTGGCTATTTCAATCTCGGCGAAGCGAATCTGCGGCGCGGCAACGTCAAGGAAGCCAAAAAAGCGCACGAGAAGTTGGCGAAACTAGATAAAAATATGGCGAACGCTCTTGAGATTTTAATCCTTGACGCAGATAAAAATGTGAAAAAAGTTAAATAAGAGAGCGGCGATTCGCCGTATCTATGACGCAAAAAAGCAAGCTCGACTGAATAATTCGGTCGAGCTTTCTTTTTTTGAATTGTCGCTTAAGATTTAATTATTTTTCCTTGAAGCTGCCGGCAAATTCGGTGACGCAAATAGTCGTTTTATCAATCGCCACACCGCAGGCAATTCCGAGCAATTTGAAGTTTGTGCTGAAAAGGTTTTTCCGGTGAATGCGGCTTTTGTAGCCATCGTCAATTATCATATTCAAAACAATTTCCCGCGCCGCATCAGCCTGATAGCTGATATTTTCGGCGACGGCATCGCCCGCAAACCCGACCTTTAGCAATCGCTTTTCCAAATCGCTGCCGTCCTTGCCCAAGTGCCTTAAATTTGGATTTTCCTGCAAATCGGTTAGCTGCTGGCGGGCGACTTTCGATAAACCGTTTGAAATTTCAAACGAATTAATTTTCGTGATTTTCTTTAAATCGCTGATGGCATCATCAATCGCAGGCGCGCCTTCGATCATCTGAACCTTGACTCTGCTCGGCAACGAAAGAACAGTGCCTTTCAAATATTTTCTATATTCTTCCAAATACGCGATGAACTTTTGCGGGTCGTTCCGTGCCTGATTGATTTCGGCGATGACTGCGGATTCAAGCGGTGAGAGCGTAGAGTTCTGCTTTTGACTTTTCTCAAGAGAATTTAAAGCCGAGTTTTTATTCGGTTTTTTAGTCGTCTGGGCTGCCGCCGATTGAAAAATGAGAAAACTGAACACTGCCAAAATTAAAAATCTAAACGAATAAACTTTCATATCTTCTCCTGAAAGATTGACCGAATGGGTTTAGCAAACGGGTTAAGTGATAGGTTATTTGGGATTGAATTGCTACTAAAATAGCCAATACTTTTGGGAATGTAAAGTAAGCGAAGATGAATTGCGTTTCGGTGCGAAAATGACCGTCGCGCTGGCAATTGCCGCGCGGCGGTTTTGTGCTAATCTATTGGCAGATTCAAAGATAAACGGAGTATTTTATGAAAGGAATTTTATCAATCTTATTAATCGCCTTGTTTTCAATTTCGCCCGTCGTCACGTTGGCGCAAAAGGGCGGCTTTGGTGAAATTAAACAGTTGCAGTCGCCGCAGAATCCTCGGCTCGGCTTTGTGATTCACGGCGGCGCGGGCGTGATAAAGCGGGGAAGTCTGACAGCGGAAAAAGAAGCCGCGTATCGAAAGCAGCTTGAAGAAGCCGTTCTTACCGGTTACAAAGCTCTGCAAGCAGGAAAAACATCGCTCGACGCGGTGGAGATTGCAATTAGAATGCTTGAAGATTCGCCGCTCTTTAATGCGGGCAAAGGCGCGGTGTTCGCGCACGACGGCATTAACGAACTCGACGCCTCGATGATGGACGGCAAAACGCTGGCGGCAGGCGCGGTCGCCGGACTGCACAAAGTTAAAAACCCGATCACGCTCGCCCGCACCGTGATGGAAAAATCGCCGCACGTAATGATGATTGGCGACGGCGCGGAAAAATTTGCCGCCGACAATAAAATCGAACTCGTTGACCCGAAATACTTTTTCACGCAGGAACGCTGGGACGATTTGCAAAAGATTCTCGAACGTGAAAAACAGAAAAAGTCCGCAGACCAAAAATTAAAAACCGCCATCGAATCCGAGAAAGCCGAAAAATACGGCACAGTCGGCGCAGTCGCGCTCGACAAAGACGGCAATCTGGCGGCAGGAACTTCGACCGGCGGAATGA
>CBDUBY010000107.1:0-11673 GCA_965365505.1 uncultured Pyrinomonadaceae bacterium
CTTTTTTCTCGACCGGATTCGTCTGCTGCGCGTGGGCAGTCGCGGCAAGCAGAAATATAACCGAAAGTATGTATGTTAAAGATTTATGAAGTGGCATTTGATTTACTTCAGGAGAAATTTGATGCTATCACAAAAATAGTTGAAAATTAAAATTTACGGAATTATATGAAACCGAATGTTTTGATTGTTGAAGACGAAGAATTGATGCGCTCGATTCTCAGGCAGTTGCTCGAATCCGAGGGCTTTTCCGTTCTGTCCGCCGACAGCGCGGAGAATGCGCTGGAGATGTTTGCCGCCAACGATGTTCACGTAACGCTGACCGATATAAAAATGGCGGGAATGGACGGTCTTGAACTTCTCGATCAAATTAAGCGGATTGACGAGGACGCGCTGGTGATAATTATGACGGCGTATTCGTCGGTTGATTCGGCAATCGCCGCGCTTCGCAAAGGAGCTTACGATTACGTGACTAAACCGTTCGTCAACGAGGATTTGCTGCAAACCGTCCGCAATGCTATTCGGACGAAAGAACTTTTCAAAGAAAATAAAAATTTGCGCCGCGAACTCGACCGGCATTACAGTTTTTCGGAAATCATCGGCACGAGCGAAGCGCTGCAGAGTATTTTCCGCATCGTCGAAAAAGTTGCCGACACCACTGCGAGCGTTTTAATCGAAGGCGAAAGCGGCACGGGCAAAGAATTGATTGCGCGCGCGATTCATTACAAAAGCCGCCGCGCCGCCGCGCCGTTCCTTGCCGTCAACTGCGGCGCGCTGCCGGAAAACATCCTGGAAAGCGAGTTGTTCGGACACACGAAAGGTTCTTTTACCGGCGCGACCGGCGAGAAAAAAGGTTTGTTTCGTTCGGCGGACGGCGGCACGATTCTGCTCGACGAAATCGGCGAAATGCCGCCATCACTGCAAGTCAAACTTCTCCGCGCTTTGCAGGAACACGAAGTCACGCCGGTCGGCTCAAGCGTTCCCGTAAAATTCGACGCGAGAATTGTTGCCGCAACCAATAAAAATCTGGAAAAGGAAATTGCGGAAAATCGTTTCCGCGAAGATTTATTTTATCGCCTGAATGTTATTGAAATAACTCTGCCGCCGCTCAGAGAACGCCGCGAAGACATTCAACTTCTCGCCAAATATTTCATTGCGCGCTTTGCTAAAGAACAAAACGGAGTGGAAAAATCCATTTCACGCGAAGCGATGTCAGCGCTCGTCAATCATCACTGGCAAGGCAACGTCCGCGAA
The DNA here is from genome assembly GCA_965365505.1 of uncultured Pyrinomonadaceae bacterium. Taxonomy (GTDB): domain Bacteria; phylum Acidobacteriota; class Blastocatellia; order Pyrinomonadales; family Pyrinomonadaceae. The sequence continues at coordinate 1,252 of CBDUBY010000107.1, forward strand.
TTACAGAACGCGCTCGAACGGGCATTTATTTTAAGCGGCGATGAAATAGAACTCGAAAATCTTCCGCCAAAAATCAGAATCGGCGCGGAAAACAATTTAGAGATGCGCGACCCGCAAGGCTTTCGCCCGACTTTGGAAGAAATGGAACGCCGCTATATTCTGGAAATTCTGAAATCCGTCGGCGAAGAAAAAACCGCCGCCGCCGAGATTTTGGACATTGACCTTTCGACGCTCTACCGCAAGTTAAAACGTTATGAAGAAATTTAGTTTTAGAACGTCAGCAATTCCAGCACAAAATAATTAGTATCGTTGATGCGCGTCAGCCGACCATTCAGATATGGCGGTTGGAGAAAATTCGTCGCGGGAAAAGAAACGCCCTTCAAATTTCCGTCGCCGGTTTCCTGACTTTTGGCGACGAGTTCTGGCGGAAACCAATTTTCCGCGTCAACATCGAGCGGCGCAGGCGCGGAATTTTGACTGACATCGGCAGCAAGAAGATTTGCGTTTTCGGCAGAAAATTGCAGCACGGCGACCAATCGCCTGGCGTTCGGAACCGACAGACGTGAATTGGCATCTGCGTTCAAATCGAATTCGTAAAAAGTCACTTCTTCAGGCGCATAAGGCAATCGGACGACTTTGCCGAGTTCTTCGACATTATCGAGCGGAACAATCGCGGTTTTATTTAAATTTATTTTTGGCGCGGCGGAATTGACGTTGGCAGTTTCGTTTCCCGAACAGGCATTAAGCATTAAAATTGCCGACAGAAAAACAAATATTAATTTGTGTTTGGAAAGCGGCATCTCGCCATTGTAGAAATTTCGGAAACGAATTGCAATCGGTGGTTGTTTCATTGTTCCAAACCGTTTTACGTTGTAAATTACGAAAATGTTGCTTCTGCTTGCCCGCCGCATCCGCGCCTTCATCATCCGCGATTTCCAGCTCGCGATTTCTTACCGCGTCGAATTCTTCATTCGGCTACTGTGGATTTTGGGAATCGTCACGACGTTTTATTTTATTTCGCGTATCTTTGCAGGCTTTCCGCTCGCGCAATATGAACAGTGGCAAAATCCTTTGCTCGCCTGGCTGACGGGAATGGCGATGCTCAATTATTTTCTCGTCGGATTTTCCGCGCTCGCCAATGCGATCAGGCAGGAACAGATGCAAGGAACTTTAGAAAGCGTTTTGCTCACGCCGATAAATGTGCCGACCGTGATCGTGTCGAGTTCGGCTTGGGCGTATGTTGACGCGACTTTCAATTCATTTCTGTATTTGCTTTTCGGCTGGTTGTTTTTCAACGTGCAGTATCGCGGCAATCTGTTTCTCGCATTCGCGTTTTTGATTTTAACTACACTGTGTTTGGCTTCTCTGGGAATTTTATCGGCGAGTTTTACGATGTCGTTTAAACGAGGCGACCCGCTTGCAATTCTGCTCGGCGCGGGAACGGCACTTTTTTCCGGCGTATTTTACCCGAAAGAAATGCTGCAGGAAGCATTAGGCGCGACAGGCGGCAAAGCTTTGTCGTATATTAACCCTTCGACGCATGGACTCGACGGCATTCGCGGCGTTTTGATTCAAGGGAAAAATTTCGGCGAGGTGCAGACTTCGTTTTTCATTCTGCTTGGTTTTTTGGTTGTTCTACTTCCCTTTTCGCTGTGGGTTTTCGGTCGGGCGATAAAGCGAGCGAAGCGCGAAGGCAGTTTGATTCAGTATTAATTTGCTATAATCGCAGCACGAGAAAAATTCATGGCGGCACAAACTGAAATCGAAAGAAAACCTATCGTTTCCGGCGAAGATTACATCAATTCGCTGCGCGGGCGAAACTTAAAAGTTTACTTGTTCGGCGAACTCGTCGAGGATACGGTCGAACATCCGATGATTCGACCGAGCATCAACGCCGTCGCCGAAACTTACGATTTAGCGTTGCGCGAGCCGGATTTGGCGAGCGCAGTTTCGCATTTGACCGGCGAAACCGTCAACCGATTTTTAAATGTGGCGATGACGCGCGACGACGTTGTTTTGCAAAACAAAATGCAGCGGCGGCTTGGACAACTGACGGGAACTTGTTTTCAACGCTGCGTCGGAATGGACGCGCTCAATTCGCTTTACTCGACGACGTTTGAAATTGACGCGAATTATCAAACCGCTTATCACGAGCGTTTGAAAGATTTTATCAAGGTAGTCCAAACGCAGAATCTCGTTATCGGCGGCGCGATGACCGATGTCAAGGGCGACCGCAGCCTCGCGCCGCACGAACAAGCCGACCCGGATTTGTTTGTTCACATTATCGAACGCACCGACGCGGGCGTTTATGTTTCCGGCGCGAAGGCGCATCAAACCGGCTGTTTGAATTCGCATTGGCTGATAGTTATGCCGACAATGCGTTTGACGGAAAACGATAAAGATTACGCGATTGTCGGCGCGATTCCGGTTGACGCGGAAGGCATTACATATATCTACGGTCGTCAATCTTGCGACACGCGCTCGATGGAAGGCGGCGATATTGATCAGGGCAACGCGCAGTTCAGCGGTCAGGAAGCGATGGTGATTCTGGAAAATGTTTTCATTCCGAACGAGCTGATTTTTATGAACGGCGAACACGATTTCGCTTCGATGCTCGTTGAAAGATTCACCTGTTATCATCGTCGTTCGTATGTCTGCAAAAGCGGTGTCGGCGATGTTCTCATCGGCGCGGCGGCACAAATCGCCGAATACAACGGCGCGGAAAAAGCCTCGCATATTAAAGACAAATTGGTCGAGATGACGCATCTTAACGAAACGATTTACGCCACCGGCATCGCCTCTTCGTATCAATCGAAACCGACCGCTTCGGGCGCGTATCTGAACGACGATTTGATTGCGAATGTCTGCAAACATCACGTTACGAAGATGCCTTATGAAATTGGACGGCTGGCGCAGGATTTGGCGGGCGGCTTGGTCGTCACATTGCCGTCCGAAGCGGATTTTCGCAGCGAAGAAGTCGGGCATCTGCTCGAAAAATATCTGAAAGGTCGCGCCGATGTTTCGACCGAAAACCGGATGCGGATTTTGCGTCTCATCGAAAATATGACTTTGGGAAGAAACGCCGTCGGTTACTTAACCGAATCAATGCACGGCGCGGGTTCGCCGCAGGCTCAAAGAATCCAAATTTCAAGGCAAATGCAGATTGAATTCAAGAAAAATCTGGCGCGTGAATTAGCTGGAATCGAAGAGCGAAAACGCAAACAATTAACGAGCGAGATTGAGGATTATTTCGGACGAGTTTTTGATACTCATATTTAAAACCTAATGGTGGATTTTCTAAACAAATCGTTTTTTAAGGTTCATTTGTTTTTACTTGCCAAAAACTGTTCAAATTGTAAACAGAGAAAGTTGCTTGGAACTGGATTGTGCGGATTTGAAGAAAAGATAATGGTTTTTTATCGCATTTGTTACAGTTGTAATGCTTTATACAAAGTTGTCGGTAATCAAATAACATTTGAAGGCTTTTTTCCTACTGCTGAATTTAAAGACGAATAATCATTTGAGTTAAAAGAACAAAAAATTGAATTATCGAGTAAGAGTTCCGATTACTTCGGCAGAGTTTTTTGATACAGAGGTCTAAAAATCATGAAAACAAAAATCATTTTTCTTTCGATTATTTTACTTACGCTTTTGACTAGCATTTACGCTCAAAAGCAAGACGCAACGGCGACGGTACAAGAGTTTTACAAATTTCATCTATCGCGTCCGGGCATTTTCAAGGAAAGCGAAGTCAAAGCGTATCGCAAATATTTCACCGACAATTTGAACCGACTTTTTCAAACCGAATTGCAGCGCGAGAAAGAATATCTGAAAGCCAATCCGACCGACAAGCCGCATTTTGGCGATGGCTTTCCGTTTCAGCCCTTTGACGAATGCGAGAGCGCAGGAAAATTAATCAAAAGCACCTACACAGTCGGTGCGGCGGCGGTTAAGGGTGAGCGTGCAACAGTCGAAGTTAAGTTTTCGCCGCCGAAAGAATGCGGCGGCGATTTAATTGGTATTTATAAAGTCGAGTTGGTGAAAAGCAAAGGAAAATGGCTGATAGACGATTGGCTGTATTCGGACGCAAAGACTTTAACCGAGGAGTTAAAGCGAACCAATTATTAAATGTCTGAAAAATCAAAAATGACCGCCAAAATTCCGCGCGATAAAGAAGATGACTATACAAAAACCATTGCCGATTCGCGCCGCCGATTCGTCGAAGAACAAACGAAAGCCGCGCTTAATCACGTCGGTCAATTTTCCTTCGAGCCGGATGTTTTGCAGGGCAACATCGAAAATTTTATCGGTGTCGCGCAAATCCCGATTGGCGTTGCAGGTGCATTGCTCGTCAACGGCGAATATGCAAGAGGCGAGTTTTTCGTGCCGCTCGCCACGACCGAAGGAACTTTAGTAGCGAGTTATAATCGCGGAATGAAGTTGCTGCGCGAATCGGGCGGCGTGACGACGACAATCGTTGATGATGCGATGCAGCGTGCGCCGGTTTTCGTCTTTAAGTCGGCGCGTGAAGCGAGAGATTTCGGCGTTTGGATGACAGCGAATTTCGATGAAATAAAATTGCAAGCCGAAACGACGACGAGCGTCGGCAAGCTGCGCGACATTCAGCAATTCGCCGCGAGCCGTTTTTTATATCTGCGTTTCAATTTCACGACCGGCGACGCTGCCGGACAAAATATGGTAACGAAGGCGACGCAAGCCGCGTGCGATTGGATTCAAAGAAATTACCCGGAAAAAATTGAACGCTTCCAACTCGAAGGCAGTTTTGCTACCGACAAGAAAACATCGTTCGTCAACACTTTGCACACGCGCGGCAAACGGGTTGTTGCCGAAGCGACGATTCCTGTCGCGAAATTAAAAGAAATTATGCACGTTTCGGTCGAGCAAATTTTCGCGGCGCGGCTGACATCGCAGCTCGGCGGATACCTCGCGGGCGTGAATAACAACGGCGCGCATTCGGCGAACGGCATCGCGGCATTGTTCATCGCCTGCGGGCAAGACGCGGCAAACGTCGCCGAATCTTCGGCGGCGGCGGTTTACGCGGAAATTACAAAAACGGGCGATTATTATTTTTCGATAACCTTGCCGTCTTTAATCGTGGCGACTTATGGCGGCGGAACGAATTTGCCGACGCAGCGCGAATGTCTGGAAATAATGGATTGTTACGGCGCGGGAAAAGCGAAAAAGTTCGCCGAAATCGTCGCGGCAACGGTTTTGTGCGGCGAGCTATCGTTAGGAACTGCCGTTATCGCCGACGAATGGGTTTCGTCGCACGAACGTCTCGGGCGAAACCGTTAAGAAATTGACACAGATTGACACAGATAAACGCAGATAAATTTTATCTAAAGAATTCCGATTTCACCTTTTTTTATCCGTGTGTATCTGTGTCAATCTGTGACTAAAAATCTTCGACCTTCCAACAAAAATATGTCAGAAAAAAAATCAGCCGTTTGGTTTGCGTTGTGGGTTTTGTTCGCCATTAACACGATGAACTTTTTCGACCGTCAGATATTGGGCGCGGTCGGCGAACCGATTCGCAAAGAGTTCGGTTTGAGCGATGCCGCGCTCGGCGCGCTCGGCACGGCGTTCACTTTGCTATACGCTTTTGTCGGCATACCTTTGGGAAGACTCGCCGATAAAGTCGGGCGCAAAGGAATTTTATCAGCCGGAGTTTTCGTGTGGAGTTTGCTGACCGTCGGATCGGGTTTAGCGCAGAATTTCTGGCAGATTTTCGCTTTGCGTTTAGGTGTCGGAGTCGGCGAAGCATCGTGCGCTCCGGCGGCGACATCCTTAATCGGCGACTTGTTTCCGGCAAATTGGCGGGCAAAAGCGTTGGCGATTTTTATGCTCGGGCTGCCCGTCGGCGTGGCTTTGAGCTTTGCCGTCAGCGGCACGATTGCGAAAACTTACGGCTGGCGGGCGGCGTTTCTCATCGCGGGCGTACCGGGAATTTTGTGCGCGATTGCCGTATTGTTCATCCGCGAACCGAAGCGCGGCGCGGCTGAAACGCACGACATCGGCGAACGAAAACGCGCCGGTTCACCATACAAATTGATTCTCGCTTCGCCGACGATGCGCTGGCTGATCGTTTCCGGCGCGCTGCATAATTTTAATATGTATGCCATCGGCGCGTTCATTACGCCGTTTCTGATGCGCTATCACGGCGCGGATATTCAATCGGCGAATTTCGTTTCGATGATTGTTTACGGCGTGATGGGCGCGCCGGGTTTGTTGATTGGCGGTTTCGTCGGCGATGCGGTTATGAAGCGGCGAACGAACGGTCGAATGCTCGTCGGCGCAGCGGCGATCACGCTTTCAATTCCGTTTTTATTTTTCGCGCTCGGCAGACCAAGCGGCGACATCACGATGTTTTTGATTTTAATGGGCGCGGGCTGTGCGCTGATGTATTTTTATTATTCGACGGTTTATTCGACGATTCAGGATATTGTCGAACCAGCATCTCGCGGCACGGCAATGGCGGTTTATTTTTTTGCGATGTATGTTTTGGGCGCATCTTTAGGTCCTTACGCGACCGGAATTTTAAGCGATTTTTTCACCAAACGCGCGGCGCAGACGGCGGGCGTTTTAGACGTTTCGCAGCTTGCGCTCGAACCGTTTCGCGCTGAAGGTTTGCATTCGGCGATGTATGCGATTCCGATTTTGAGCGTGCTGCTCGCGCTCGTTTTATTCGCGGCTTCGCGCACCGTGACAAAGGATATTGAAAAACTGCAAAACTGGATGAAAGAGTCGGCGGTTGAGAGATAAATAATTTGGCGGCGATGAAAATTTTGCAAATTTGTTCAGCCCGGCAAATCGGCGGCGGCGAGAAACATCTGGCGGATTTGTCGAACCGGCTCGACCGGCGCGGTCATCAGGTTTTTTTTGCCCTCGCGCCTGATTCGCCGGTTAAAGAGTTGATTAACAATGCCGCGCGGGAAAACTTTCTGTTCGCGCGTATGAGAAACGCGCTCGATGTTTTTAGCGGACGCGAGGTGGCAAAGTTCGCCGCCGAAAAAAATATCGAAATCATTCACGCGCATCTGGCAAAAGATTATCCGCTTGCCGCGCTCGCGGCGCGAATCACAAGCACGCCTTTTGTTTTCACACGCCACGTTTTGTTTCCGCTCAAACGGCTTCAAAAATACGCATTGAAAAATGTCGGCGGAATTATCGCGCCTTCAAAAGCGGTCGCCGATTCGCTCAGAAAGCAAAATCTTTTTTCGCCGGAAAAGATTGTCACGATTCATAACGGCGTTGATTTGGAGCGTTTCCAATCAATCGAAAAAAAATCAATCGCTAATTTTACCGTCGGCACAATCGGGCATCTCGCGCCGATAAAAGGACACGACATTTTCATTCGCGCCGCCGCGCTTGTTTTGCAAAAGCGGCAAGATATTAAATTCGTCATTGTCGGCGAAGACAAATCCGATTCCGGCGAAAATCGTCGGGCGATTGAAAATTTAATACGCGAACTTGATTTACAAAATCACGTCGAGCTTGCCGGCTGGACGAACGATGTGCGAACGTTTCTCGGAAAATTCGATTTGTTCGTTTCGGCAGCGCGAAGCGAACCCTTCGGTTTGGTTATCGTTGAAGCAATGGCATCACGAATTCCAGTCGTCGCTACCCGAAGCGAAGGCGCGTCGGAAATCATCGAAGACGCGGCAAGCGGCGTTTTGATTCCGCTTGAAAGTCACGAAATGTTAGCCCAAATAATTTTAGATTTAGCAGAAAACCCGTCGCGCCGCGAAAGTTTGAGCGATAGCGGACGACGGCGTGTAGAGGATAAATTTTCGCTTGAAAAAATGGTTGCGGAAACCGAAGAATTCTACCGCCGCGTTTTGGAGAAAACGTTTTGATTGACGATTGGAAATCCTCGCCATCGTTCACTAAAAAAGCGTTTTTTGTTAATCTGTTTTAGTTATCAAATCAAATTTATTTACACGAGAGAAATTTTATGCCTGAAGTTAAAGAAACCATATCCGAAAAACAAACCGAACTTGAGCGTTGGGAAAAAGAAACGCTCGCCAAAGTTTTAGACCGAACGCCCGAACGAAAGACGAGCTTTGAAGGAATTTCACTTGAGCCGGTCGAACGGCTTTACACCGAAGCCGCCACGGAAAATCTTGACGAAATCGGTTTTCCCGGCGAGTTTCCATACAAGCGCGGCATTCACCCGACAGGCTATCGCGGCAGGCTTTGGACGATGCGCCAATTCGCGGGATTTTCTTCGCCCGAAGAAACGAACAAAAGATTCAAATATCTAATGGCACAAGGTCAAACCGGCTTGTCGGTCGCCTACGATTTGCCCGCGCTGATGGGATTGGATGCTGATTCTCCTTTGAGCGAAGGCGAAGTCGGAAAATGCGGCGTGGCTGTTTCGTCATTCGCCGATTACGAAGCGTTGTTCGACGGAATTCCGCTCGAACAGGTCACGGTTTCGCAAACCATCAACGCGCCGGCTTCGATTTTTCTGGCGATGTATCTGGTAATGGCGGAAAAGCAAGGCGCGGATTTCAAGAAGATTTCCGGCACTTTGCAGAATGATATTTTGAAGGAATATATCGCGCAGAAGGAATGGATTTATCCGATTAAACCGGCGATGAAATTGGTGATTGATACGTTTGAATTCTGCACGAAATACGTCCCGAAATACAACCCGATTTCCGTTTCCGGCTATCACATCCGCGAGGCGGGCGCGACGGCTTTGCAGGAACTCGCGTTCACTCTGCGCGACGGCGTGGAATATGTGCAATACGGCGTTGAGCGCGGAATGGACGTTGACGAATTCGTGCCGCGCATCTCGTTTTTCTTCAACGCGCACAACGATTTCTTTGAAGAAATCGCCAAATACCGCGCCGCGAGAGTTATCTGGGCGCGAACAATGAAAGAGCGTTTCGGCGCGAAAAATCCGCGCACGATGCAGATGCGTTTTCACACGCAAACCGCCGGAGTTTCGCTGACCGTTCAGCAGCCTTTGAATAACATCGCGCGTGTTGCGATTCAGGCTTTAGCCGGAGTTCTCGGCGGAACGCAGTCTTTACATACCGACGCATACGACGAAGCGTTGGCTTTGCCGACCGACCAAGCGGCGCTCATCGCTTTGCGAACGCAGCAAATCATCGCCGAAGAAACCGGCGTGGTAAATACGGTTGACCCGCTCGGCGGCTCATATTTTGTCGAATCGCTGACGCAGAAAATGGTTGACGGCTGTTTCGATTATTTCGATAAAATTGACGGATTCGGCGGCATGGTCGAAGCGGTCGAAGCCGGATTCCCGCAGCGCGAGATTCAGGAATCGGCGTATCAATATCAAAAAGCCGTCGAGCGCAACGAGCAAACAATCGTCGGCGTGAACAAATATCAGATGGAAACCGAACTTCACAAAACAGACATTTTGCAGATTGACGAAAACGTCCGCGTCCATCAACTCGAACGGCTAGAGCAAACGAAAAAATCACGTGATAAAGGCGCGGTCACTAATGCGCTGGACAGATTAAAACTCGCCGCGCAAGCCAATGAAAATACAATGCCCGCGACGATTGAAGCGGTCAAGGCATACGCGACGGTCGAGGAAATTTCCGTCGCGCTTCGCGATGTTTACGGCATTTATGAAGAACCTGCTTTTTAATTTCTGATGAGTTTTGAAATCTGTCGAAATGGAAAATGATTTAATAAAAAAATCAATAGAAACGGGAGAATTACAATTAGAATTCTGGGACAAAGTAACTCATTTCGAGATTGTTTTGTGGTCTTTTGGTTTTGCCGTTTTTATGCCGCTAATGATTTTGTTCTATCAAATATATGATCCAGCAAGTAATAAGAATTATGGAGTTCTTTGGTTTTTTCCAATGTTTATAATTGTTGGAGTGATTTTTTATTTTATACAGAAAAAACGTCTAAAATTAACATCCATAAAAACAAACATAAGTAGAGAAGAGTTTAACGAAATAGTTGAAAAAATAAGTAAAAAATACGGATGGCAAATATCAACTAATACATCGAAAGAAATTATTGCTAAAACGCCGTTTTCCGGGAAAAGTTGGGGTGAACAAGTAACAATAATTTTTGATGAGCATAACTTACTCGTAAATAGTATTTGCGATCCTACCAAAAAAACTTCAGTAGTTTCCTTTGGTAGAAATGCTCAAAATGTTCGACTAATAGCTAAACGAATCAATAAATATTCGAAAATAAATATCAGTTGATAAACCTATACTTTGAGATATGAAAACGATGAGTAATTTACAACTCGAACTTTTGCGGCTTTACGGCAACGGTATTTCGGACGAAACTCTGCGCGAAGTGAAAAGCATTTTGGCTAAATTTTTCGCCGACAAAGCGACCGGCGCGATGGATAAAGTGTGGGAAGAAAAGAATTTGACCGCGCAGGATATGATTAAT
>CBDUBY010000108.1:0-11623 GCA_965365505.1 uncultured Pyrinomonadaceae bacterium
TTTTACGCGCTTTTATTTTGTAAGTCAAGATAGCATTGCGAGGGAAACAGCTTGATTGCGGCAGGCTGAATTGAAGCGAACGGCGGGAAAATTATGAAGGCGTGAAAAGCGTCAGACGGCGGTTGCGCCGACTGCTTTTCACGCCTTTGGTCGTTAGCTTTTTTTGCTGGTTTTCGGTTTCGCTTTGTCTGGCTTTGCCGGAGTCTTGGCGGGCGTTACTTCGCTCGGGTCAACGGTCGGCGATGCCATCGGCGGAGTTGCGCCGGCTGGCACAATCCATAATTCGGTCGTCGGTTCTTCGCGGTAGCCGCCATTGATAAAGGTGAAGCGGTCGGGCGACATTCTGCGTGTTTTAGTCAGATAATTTTTCGTCGTGTCCAGCGTTTTCTGCGCTTCGTCGGGCTGGCTGCGTCGTCCGCCGTAGCTGACGATGTAGGCGGTCGCGTTCGGTTCGTTTTGCAGTTGGACGGCGAAATTATCGAGCCGCGCCATCTGGTCTTCGAGATTGGTTTTGCCGTATTCGTCAATCTTTCTCGCTTCGACTGCCATCTCGACCTGCGTCGTGCCGCTCTTAGAAGTCAAGCATTCGCGCGGGAAGCCGCCAACATCAACCGTCGCGGTGACGGATTGACCCTCAATGCCAGCCGAGCCGACGGTAATGGTTGGTGTGCCTTGTCCGCTCTCGATTGATCCGGCAGAAACCGTCCAGTTATAAGTCGGCGTGATGTTGGCATCGCCGCCGCTCACGTTGACGGAAAAGTTCAGTGGCTGCGGCGATTTTGCAGAGTCGGGACTCGACAGATATATATCGGGACAACTCGGTGTCGTCGGCTTCGGTTTCGGTTTTTGCGCTGCAACGCTCGCCGCGCCTGTAAATAAGACGAGCGCGAACATTATTAAATTAGAAAATCGTGTGCTGGTTAGTTTCATACTTAAATTCTCCTGAAAGTTAATTAAATTATTGCATTAAAATATCCGTATCAGCCGACAAGCAAATTCTTCTCGTCGTCCGTTTCTCTCCTATTGAAAACGCAAAATTCTTTGACGGAAAAGGTCAGGGAAAGCCGAAATTTTGTTTAGCTGCGCGAAGTTGAATTAAAAATGTCATTTGTGCGCGGTCAAACCGCGAGCGATTAAGCCGATGCCGCCCGCGAGCAGAACGAGCATTATTATCGTGTTGAAAAGGCTCGTCGGCTGAAAGTATATATTTAGATTGGCGAGAATGCCGGCGAATATTACCACGACACCTGCGAACAGCAGCAGCCAACCGATGATTGATTTGCCGTTGAAAAACAAAATGCCGATGCCGAAAATGAGCGGCACGAGCGTTAAGCCGAAAGCGTTGTAACCGTAGATTGACCAGAAACTGCTCGTGACGGTGACTTGATTGGTGATGAGATACGCGCCCGCGATTGCCATTCCCAAGCCGATGAAAAACTCGACGAGTCCGCCCGAAGTGCCGCCCGCGCCGCTGAATTTCGATTCGTAATCCATAAATTATTTTCGCATCTCGACGAGCATTCGTTCGATTTCCGATTTCAAATGTTCGGTAACGGCAGCATATCCGGCTTCATCGGTCATCGTTTCGCCGACGATTTCACGCGGGAAAAACGGCTTGCCGAAACGGATTTGCGCCTTCGAGAATTTTATTTTGCCCGACGAGCGTCCCCAGATTTTATAAAAGCCATCAAGCGCGACCGGCACAATCGGCACGTCGAGTTCGGTCGCCAAAATCGCCGCGCCTTTTTTGAATTCGTGCAGCTCGCCGTCAAAAGCGCGCGCGCCTTCGGGAAAGATGACGAGACTTTTGCCGTGCTTCAAACCGACCGCGCTTGCCTTCATCGCTTTTAAAAGCTGCGTGTCCGCGTCAACCGGAACGGTATTCAGAAAACCGGCGAGCCATTGCATAAATTTGTTTTCAAAAAACTGGCTCGCGCCGACGGCAAACGAGTTGCGAAAATTATCTAAAGACAGCTCGGACGAAACCAGAAACGGGTCGAGATAGCTTTGATGATTCGGGCAGATGAGAAACGGACGTTTCAGATTTTCAATGTTTTCTTTGCCAGTGACTTCGAGGCGGAAAAAGATTTTCGAGAACAAGTTAAATATGCTGAAAACCCCGTAGATTATCGGCATCGAAACGGGGCGCGATTTGATTACGCCCTGCACTTCGGGCATATTGTTGTCGCTTTCGCGGACGATTTTGCCCCAGTTAAATTCGGTTTCGACAAGTTCCGCGCCCGCTTCGCCGGTATGCTTTTCGACGAGTTCGACGGCTTCTCGAACCGTCAGCGCGTTCGCCGCTTCGTCGCCGTCAAACTCGACGTTAAAGGCTTGTTCCAAACCTGCGAAAACTTCGGCGCGTGACAGCGAGTCTAATCCCAAATCAATTTCCAGACTCATCGCCGGATGAATTTTCTCGGCTTGTTCGGAATTTTGTTTGATGAGTTTCGCCAGTTGCTTGCTGATTGGCTGGCTCATCAATTCATTGTCCGCGTCGGTAAATTCGAGTTTTTTCACCAGCGGCGCGTCGCTCGATGTAAATTTGTTGTCGGCAAGCTGCTTTGCCACCTCAAAGCGTCTGACTTTGCGCGTCGCGGTGCGCGGCAGCGGTTCGGCGCGGACGGTTATTTCTCTGACGCGCTGGTATTCGGGCAGCTCGCGCCCCAAATCATCGAACTCGTGACGAATCGCTTCGCGGGCGTTGGCGATGCTGTTGCGCTTCATATAATCAAAATCCGGCACGACAACGGCGACCAGTTTTTCCGCGCCCGCCAGATTCGCGGATTCGTCCTTGACGCCGATAATGCACATCTCGCCGACCATCGGCGTTTTTGAATAATGCACTTCCAAATCTTCCGGGTGAATGTTTTTCCCCGAAGGCAAAACGATCACATCTTTCGAGCGACCGACGATGTGAAGATTGCCGTTCTCGTCAATTTTCCCCAAATCGCCCGAACGAAACCAACCGTCTTCGGTGAACGCTTCTTTCGTCGCTTCGGGATTTTTGTAATAGCCGCCGAAAACCATTTTGCCTTTTATCAAAACTTCGCCCGCTCCTTCGTCGTTCTTTTCGCCGATTTTAACTTCAGCGTAATTCACGGCTTTCCCGACCGAGCCGACGACGTTATCTTCAAATCGCGTGCAGCTAACCGCGCCGCTCGTTTCGGTCAAGCCATAACCTTGAATCAGCGTGAAACCGAGCGCGTGATAATCGCGCGCGATTTTTTCGTCAAAGCGCGAACCGGCGGAGATCGTGATGTTCAATTTACCCCCGAAACCGTCGTGAACTTTGCCGAAGAATTTTTTGCCGAGATTGACGTTGAATTTTTCGCGCAGGAAGAAATTTGTTATGAGCAGTTTGTCGAAAAGTTTGCGGACGACGATTGATTGCTGCGCGACGTTATCGAAAACTTTTTTGTGAAACAGATACCAAAGGCGCGGAACGCCCGTCAGCAAAGTGATTTCCTTCGTTTCAAATGCTTTGGTTAATTCGGCGGGCGCAAGTTCTTTGACGTAATAAACCGAGCCGCCGATTGACGCGATGACCCACAGATTAACGACTTGCGCAAAGACGTGGAACAGCGGCAGAACGCTCAACACGACTTCGGTTTCCTTGATGTTCATTACTTCCTGGCAGCCGGTCGCTTCATAAAAAATGTTGCCGTGCGTCAGCGGAACGCCTTTCGGCGTGCCGGTCGTGCCGGAAGTATAAGTTAGCTGTGCCAAATCTTCCAATTTAGCGGGCGTCGGTTTAGAATCGAAATCCGCCGGTCGCTCGGTGCTTGCCCAATCATTAAATGATTGAAAACCATTGCCCGATTCGATGTTCTGCAAAACGACGGCGGGAATTTTTCTGCCGAGATTTTCTTCGAGCGCGTGAAAGTGTTTGATAAAATCTTCGCCGATAAACGCCATCTTCGCTTCGGAATTGTTGAAAAAATTCGTCAGCGTTTCGATTTCGGCGTGCGGGTCAATCGGGACGCAAACCGCGCCGCGAAACAAAATGCCGTAATAGGCAACCGCCCAACGCGGATGATTTTCGCCGATTAACGCTACGCGGTCGCCGAATGCGATGCCTTCTTTTTCAAGCCGAAACGCAATCGAGCGCACCTGGTCGAGCATTTCGCCGTAGGTGTATTTACCGTTTGATTCCTCGCCGACAATCCGCATCGCAATCTTTTCGCGGTGCGATTCGGCGGCGTTGATGATTAGCTGGCAGAATGAATTTTCCATAGCAGAATTATCAGAAGAAATTTAGCCACAGATTATCACAGATGGGCACGGATTTTAAGAAGATGAGAAATCCCGAATGATTAGATTTTCATAATCATCGGGTTTTTATCTATGTCTATCTGTGTAAATCTGCGGCTAAAAATTCTTCGGCACACGGACGCGCAAAGCATCGGGTAGAATCTCAAACGTCGCGGGCAGTTTTCCGGGCAGTTCGCCGTCCACTTCGATATAAATTGTTTGATTGTTGGTCGGTGAAACTTCGATGCGCCGAGCTAAAGTTGATTTGACTTCCGAGAGGTCGAGATGCGAGCCGTTGTAAAGTTTGTAGGCATTCAAAATAATTTTCGCAGTTTTAATATCACCGATATTGACGACATCGAAAAAGCCGTCGTTGATTTTCGCTTCGGGCGCGATTTTCATTCCGCCGCCGAAAAATCGGGAATTCGCCACGCAGAAATTTATCGTGTTCAGAGATTTTTCTTCGCGGTCGTCAATCTTCACGCGCACGGTCGTGAAACCCAAATCGAGAACTTCCTGTAAAGTCGAAACGGCAAAACTCGCTTTGCCGCGAAAGGCGTTTGACGGCAGCCAATCTAACGCGGAATTGTTTTTCACGCGGCTGATGATTGCCGCGCTCAAACCGAATGATGAAACATTCAAAAAATATCTGGAAACTTGCTCGCCGTTGTGATCGAAAAACGTCACGCGCCCGACATCAATCCATTTTGTTGTGCCGTCACGCAATGCTTGGGCGGCTTCGCGCGCGTTCGGCGGCATTTCTAAAGTGCGGCGAAAATCGCCGCCCGTGCCGCTTGGCATAACGCCTAATTCGATGTCTCTACCGCTTTCTAAAATTCCGTTGGCGACTTCGTTAATCGTGCCGTCGCCGCCGCAGGCGATGATAAATTTTCTGCCCGCGTCCGCGCCGCGTTTTGCCAGCGCGATTCCGTCGCCCTGGTGTTTGGTAAAGGCGACTTGAAACGCGCCGAAGTGCGCCCGCAAATCCGAAGCCGTCGCCGCCCAACGATTGCTCGTCGCGCCGCCCGCCGATTTCGGGTTGACGATCACGAGCGGCAAACTCGCGTTTTCATTTTGGGAAGAATTTGTGTTTTTATCCTTTGACAATTTAGTTGTGTCCAATTCGTTTAGATAGCTTTAACTTTTTTCAATAAACCGTCAAGCGTTCTTGCGGCAAAAAAATAACCGCGAAACAACACTGAGCAACACTAAATGTTTTGTGTCGTTACGTGTTGTTTCGCGGTTCTAATTTTCTCTACTGAATACAAATGGTCGCAGATTACTTCGCGTGCGAATGCTCGGCGTGGTTCAAACCAGAAACGGTCGTATTTTTGCCCGTCCAAATCCAGCCGCGACGCACAGTTACGCCGCTCTTTGTTTCCTCGTTATAAAAAGCATTCCAGCCAAAATAATTTTCAGCGGAAATTTTATCGTAACTTAACACGGCGAGCGTCGGATTCGTCGCATTTTCCAACTGGCTGTAATTCATTTCTCCGCTGGCTCGCGCCATAAACGATTCGACTTCTTCCAATTTGCGCGGCAGATTTTTCGTCATCCATTCAACGCCGTTGTTTGTGACAAGCAAATCGTCTTCGATGCGAACGCCGATGTTTTTATATTTTTCAAAAGCCGGTCGAATCTTTTCAATCATTTGCCGATTTTCAGGCGTGTCGGGCAAATTGACGAGCGCGTCTTCGCGGATATAAACGCCCGGTTCGTTCGTGAAGACCGCGCCGGCTTTGAGTGGTTTACCATAATCGCCGACATCGTGGACGTTCATTCCGAGCCAGTGTCCAAGCCCGTGCAAATTCCACAGTTTCGACTGATAAATCCCGATTTTTTCCTTGCCGCCTTTGCCGTCAGAAACTTCTTTGACGGTCGAAGGAATAAAATCATTTTCGCCGGTAATCAAACCGAGCGCGACCAATCTTTTCTTAATTAAATTTTCCGCCGCGTCGTCAACCGCAGCCCAATCCGCGCCGGGTTTCGCCGCTCGCGCCGCCGCTTCCTGCGCGTCGTAAACTATTTGATAAATTTCCGCCTGCTCTTTGGAAAACTTTCCGTTCACGGGAAACGTGCGCGTCACGTCCGCCGTGTAATGGTCATATTCCGCGCCGACATCCATCAGCAGCAAATCGCCCTGTTTAACTTCACCCTGTGATTCAACGTAATGCAGAGTCGTCGCGTTCGGACCGCAGCCGACGATTGACGGATAGCCCCAATAATCGGCGTTGCGGCGGCGAAAAGTATATTCGACTTCCGCCTGCACTTCGTATTCGTATTTCGCTTTGCCGACCATCGCCATCGAACGCATCTGCGCTTCGGTCGTGATGTCTATGGCGTGTTGCAGCAGTTTTAATTCGAGCGGCGATTTGACGTAGCGCAGTTCCATAAAAATCGGTTGCGCGACCTTTATCTTGTAACCCGCTTTTGACTCGTATTTGATTTCTTTTGAATCTTTGTTAACGGTCGAGGTGGCAAACGAATTAACGAACTCGATTTCCTTGCGAAATTCGCGTTTGTCCTCGTGGTCAAAGTCGTGCGCGGGAATCAGCAGATAAAGAGTTTCGGCTTCTGAAATTGTAACCGGCTGATCTTTCGCCGTGAACGATTTTCTGTTTTTTACCGCTTCGAGGAAAATTTTCGTGTCGGCTGAATTGATAATCGTCTTTACGCCGGAAATGTTGGCGGCTTCGTCATTAGAATACATTCGCCCGTTCCACGCTTCGTTAACCGGATTGCGCAATGGCAAAAATAAAATCTCGCGCCGGTTCGCGCCGTCTTTTATCAAAACCAATGTCGCGCCGCGCTGTTTGAGATTGGTCAGATAGTAAAAATTATTTTCCTGCCGATAATAAAAATCCACATCGCCCGCATAAAGTTTCGGTTCGGTACTCATCAAAATCATCATCGAATCGTCAGCCATTCGCTCGAAAACAGCAGCGCGGCGTTTCGCTAATTCAGATTGCCGCTCGGCATCGGAAATGCGCGGCGCCGGCGGCGCGGGACGAATCGCTTTTGCGGCAGGTTTATTATTCGTGTCCGCCCGCAAAGGCACAGCCGATAAACAAAAAAATGCCAGAGAAAAAAGCACAAATATTTTTTTCATTTTTACCTCACAAAGATTATGTCTTTAGATATCTGATTGCCGAAAAAATCTGCCGCGAAAACGCGCAGAATGTAATTGCCGTTTTCCAAATTTGCCGCATCGAAAAAGTCTTCCTGAAACGAATCGCCGCTGACGCGATTCGATGCGATGTAATCGAAAATCGTTTCGCCGGTCGCGCCCGATTTACTGCCGACCGCATAAACAAACGGCGCGGCTTCGGCTTCGGGCATCCGGTCGAACGAAATTGTCCAATTTACGTCGGAGAGCGGCGACAAATCTTCGCGCAAAACTTGATAGCCGATTCGATATACGCCAAGCCGTCGGCGTTCGGCGTTGCCGTCCATCCGGTCGTGGGCGCGAACGACGATGCGCGTTTTTTGGTCGAGCTTAATACGCGAATTCGGCTGGCGGGTTTCACCGATTGGCTGCCAGTTTTCATCGAACAGCGAAACTTGCTGAATAATCGGCGCAATCGAATCAGAAACTCCGGGCAAAACCAGCGCGTCGAGCGCGTTCATTTCCGCGCCGCTGCGACCGGCAACTAAGTGAACGTGATTCATCGAATTCAGCGTTCCGATTGCCTCGCCCGCTTCAAATTTTGCGCCGCGCGGGACACGCACGTCTTTGATGCGCCGCGTCGTTTCATCAAAAGAAAAAACAAAACGCGAATCATTAAAAAGTTTATCGTCCTTATCGCGTCCCAGACGAATATGAATATAACCGAGCGTCGGCATTCTGATTAGCTCACGCAAAGTCGCAAAGTTTTCAGCGGCGATGGGTTGAAGAACTTTTTCCGAACGAACGAAACGGGCGATTTCGCCGTAGCCGCCGACAATATCGAGTCCGTTATGAAACCAAACTTGCGCGTTTTCGTCTTTGCGGTCGCCGCGAATTTCGCCGAGCGTTCCGGCAATTTCCCGTCGCTGCTCCGGCGGATTATAAGTCCAGCGCGGCGCGGCAAGTTGGCGGAATTCCTGCGGCGAAACGCGCATTTTCTCGCTCGTTTCCTCAGTGATTTCCGCGCCGATTTCCGCGCCGGTCAAAACTCGGATTGATTGATTTTCCGCGTCGGCGACAAATAAATTTCCAGCTTCATCAAACGCCAAACCGCTCGGACGATTAAAGCGCGAAAATCGCAATGCGCCGTCGGCAAATCCGCGCTGCTGGTTTGTGACAGTTTCGACAAGCGGAAAAAATCTTTTACCGATAACGCGAATCGAATTGCCGTCGGCGACGTAAATCGCGCCGAAACTGTCAACCGAAACGGCAAGCGGCTCGACAAAGCCTGCTTGATACAAATAACCGTCATTCGAATCAGCCGCGCCGCTGCCCGCCAGCGTTCGGGTTATGCCGTTCATTTCAACTGTTCGGATTCGTTGGTTGCCCGCGTCAGCGACAACCAGTTTATTTTTCCAAATCGCTAACCCGCACGGCGTATCAAATTTCGTGTCGCCGCCAACGCCGTCCGCAAACCCGCGACCGCCGCCCGCCAGCGTCGAAACCCGACCGTTTTCGATGACACGAATTTTATCGTTGTAAGTATCGGCGACGAAAATTCTATCGTCTAAAACCGCCAAGCCAATCGGCGCATGAAAAAGCGCGGCGGCAGCTTCGCCGTCGGCGTAGCCTTTTTGATTTTCAACGCCAGCGATTAATTCAATCGCACCGCTTTCGATTTTTACTCGTTTGATTGTGTGCGTTCCCGAATCGGCGACAATCAAGTCGCCGTATTTGTCGAAAGCGATTGCCGACGGCGTGTGAAGTTTGTCGGTAACGACGGTAAAAGTTTGATTGTTTGAAACGCGCTGAATTTTTCCCGTTTCACCGTCGGAAAAGAAAACGTCCGCGCCTTTTACGGCAATACCAAACGGCTCGCCGAATTTTTCCTGATTGCCGGTAACGGTGCGGACTTTGGAAATCGGCGGCGGCGCGGATTTTTCCAGCCGCGAACACGAAGCGAGAAAAATAAAACTTATCAACAGCAAAGCTGCAAAGTTTTGAATTGTAATTTTACGGAATGAAACAGAACGTTGGTCGGTCATTTTTCTAAATCAAATTTAACAAGAAAATCGAAAAGGACAAACCGGAAACTTTTTGCTAAGATTTAGGAAACCGGAAACGAATAACAGAAGCAAGGAGAAAGTAGATATGTTTTCATTAGAAGATTTATTGGGGCAGCAGCAGGGAAATCAAGCAGTCGAGCAAATCAGCCAATCGCTCGGCGCGAATCCGACCGTAACGAACAGCGCGATTCAGATGGCGTTGCCGATGATTCTCGGCGCATTGGCAAAAAACGCTTCGCAGCCCGAAGGCGCGGACGCGCTCGCTAATACTCTGGATAAAAATCACGACGGCGGAATTTTAGATAATCTCGGCGGATTCTTGGGCGCGAATCAACAGACGAACGACAGCGGTCTGGGAATTTTAGGACATATTTTCGGTAACAAACAAGGCGCGGTTGCCCAGCAGGTCAGCCAGCAAAGCGGTCTCGACATCGGTCAAGTCGCGCAGCTTTTAATTACGCTCGCCCCGATTGTGATGGGATTTTTGGGCAAGAGAAAACAGGAACAAAACCTCGACGCGAGCGGCTTGCAAAATATGCTCGGCGAGCAGCAACAGCAAATGCAGTCGTCGGGCAATCCGATGATGGATATGGTTTCCGGCTATTTGGACAAAGACGGCGACGGCAGCTCGCTGGACGATTTGGCTTCGATGGCGGCGAGTTATTTTCAGAGGAAGTGATTTGATATTAAAGCGTAATAATTGACGGTTTACGCCAAACGGTAATTACTCGTTGGCTTTATTAGGAATGTCCTTAATCTTTACGGGAAAATTTGCTGAAAATTAGCAAATTCATCCGATGATGAAGCGTTACACTGCCGCCGATTGCAATATCATTGAGAAATTCGATGATAAAAAAAGGCTTTTCATTTTTAGTATGAAAAGCCTTTTCGCATTACCAAAGACGAGCTTTTTATAAATCAGGGAGCGAGATATTGTTCGATTACAGGTTGAAGCGCGTCAAAATCAACCGGCTTGGAAATCAGATCATCACATCCTGCTTCAATCGCTCTTTCATAATACTGTCTGCCGAAAGCTGTCACAGCAATGATAGGAATTCTGGTTTTTTCTTTGAATTCTCTAATAGCTTTGGTCGCCTCCAACCCATCCATTACAGGCATTGACATATCCATCAAAATTAGGTCGGGCTGGTGTTCAGCAGCGCTTTCTACTGCTTGCTGACCGTCGCCCGCTTCAATGACAATATAGCCCGACATCTCAAGCAGAAATTTCATCAATTGACGAGAGTCTTCCATATCTTCAGCTACTAAAATTGTCTTTTGCATATATTTCACTAAAACCCGCTAATCAATACATTTTTTGATTCCCAATTTATTAGGACGCAATTTCAAGTCCTGATTGCTAAAACTCCTATTCGCAATTATAATTTAGATTAAATATTCATTTTCAACTGATTCCCTTTAAATTCTGAATTAATTTCTCAAAAATAATTTGATTGACGTTAGTATTTGCTGACTTATAAATTTGAAAACTGATATGACCGAAATGAAATTAACCATTCTTTGTATCGAAGATGACGAAGACACTTGTGATTTAGTGCATTTCGTATTTAATAGTGCAGGTTACGAAATTGAATCTTGCGGTCAAGCCGATTGCCTGAAAATAATTCACCAGAAAAAGTTTGCAGCAATCGTTTTAGACAATTACTTTCACGGATTGAGTGGAATTGATATTTGCCGGGAAATAAGAAGTTTTGACCAGATTACGCCCATTGTTTTTCTAAGCGGAGAAGTCAGACAGACTGAAATAGATAAAGCAATAGCGGCAGGAGCAAACAGCTACCTGACTAAACCGACGGATTTTGAAAAGTTAGTTCCGACTACAGTTAAACTCATTGAACAGTTTCAAACACTCGGAAACGGGTTAGCTTAAAATTACGACAATTTCAGAACTGTTGACAGTACAGTTGAAACAAACGAAAAACAATAAGCCATATCATAATTTCGCTCATAACAATTTAAGACAAACGTAAATCTGAGGAATTATCAAATATGCGCTGCAAAGCAGAAAACAGTTTTCGCCGATTATCTCTTTACAGGTTAAACAGGAAAAATAGTAACAAAATATTTGGTGTAAATTTGGACTTAAAAAGAAAAGAGGCATCTGGCGATGCCTCTAAACTATTATTAGATATGGTACACCCGGCAGGATTCGAACCTGCGACCCTCTGGTTCGAAG
>CBDUBY010000109.1:0-11582 GCA_965365505.1 uncultured Pyrinomonadaceae bacterium
CTTTCTGGTTTTAAAACGAAAACGATTTATCTTGCGCCGCGATTTGTTATAGAATAGAAAACAGACATTACATACAATTCGCTATCGAATTTTTGCATCTAAAAATTAATTGTGAGGTAACAAATTATGGAAACTGATTTTAATACTACTTACGGAAATTCGGCGGCTGACGCGCTGCCCCAGGAACGCGCTAAATTTATCCGCAAAACTTATCTTCATCTGGCGGCGGCAATTTTGGCGTTCATTGGGATAGAAGCATTTCTTTTCACGTCCGGTGCTGCCGAACAAATTATTTCGGTGATGCAAATCGGTGGTTCGATGTCGTGGCTGCTTGTGTTGGGCGCGTTTATGGGCGTGTCGTGGCTAGCGGGCAGTTGGGCTAATTCGACGACATCAAAGTCGCTGCAGTATTTCGGACTCGCGCTTGGCGTTTTAGCCTACGCAGTCATTTTCGTGCCGCTGCTTTTTAAGATTGCGCTTTTCAGCAGCAATCCGGCAGACGTAATCGTGAAAGCCGGAATCGTGACACTCGGATTATTTTTGGGTATCTCGTCGGTCGTGTTTATCACGCGCTCGGACTTTTCATTCTTGGGTCCGATTTTGGCAATCGGCGGATTTGTCGCGCTCGGCTTTATCGTCGCCAGTATTTTGTTCGGCTTCAGTCTGGGAAGTTTGTTTGCGTTCATAATGGTCGCGTTCGCGGGAACGGCGATTTTATATGAAACGTCGAACGTCTTGCATCGCTATCATACGAGCCAGCACGTCGCCGCATCACTGACATTGTTTGCCAGCGTCGCACTTCTCTTCTGGTATATTCTGAGCATCTTTAGCTCGGACGATTAGTTTTCAAACGACACCTGAAAATCGAAATGCTTTCGCGCTCTGAAAAAGCCGAAAGCATTTTTTCTTTCCCGCAAAAATTGGTAGCTTTAGAATAAAAATGAAAGCCGAATCGAGCATCCCACAATCAACCGACGCGCAAAATTTACCGGGAAATTTTCGCACAAAATTAACCTCGACTTTTCGCGCTCTCAAACATCGCAATTATCAATTATTTTTTTTCGGTCAAATCATTTCCCTTTCGGGAACGTGGATGCAATTGGTCGCGCAAAGCTGGTTGGTTTATCGCATCACCGGTTCGGTGGCGCTGCTCGGTTTAATAGGTTTCGCTTCACAGTTTCCGATATTTCTGCTGACCGCGTTCGGCGGCGCAATCGCCGACAAATACAGCCGCCGAAACATTTTAATTTTCACGCAAGCATCGGCGATGACGACGGCAAGCATTCTCGCCTTTTTAACTTTGTCAGGTCTGGTCGAAGTCTGGCATTTGTTCGCGCTGGCGACCGTTTCCGGCATCGTCAACGCTTTCGACATTCCGGCGCGGCAATCGTTCGTAATGGATATGGTCGGCAGAGACGATTTACTAAACGCCGTCGCGCTCAATTCTTCGGTCTTCAACGGCGCACGAATAATCGGTCCGGCAATCGCCGGAATTCTCGTCGCGGCGGTCGGCGAAGGCTGGTGTTTTTTCGCTAATGCCGTCAGCTATATCGCCGTTCTCGCCGGACTTTTTGCGATGCGCATCGCGCCTAAAACAACCGCGCCGAAAAAAGGCTCGACCATCGAAAAAATTAAAGAAGGCTTCGTTTTCGTCGCGCGCACAAAACCGATTCGTTCGCTGATGCTGCTGCTGGGATTAGTCAGTTTAATGGGAATGCCGTATGCGGTTTTGATGCCGATTTTTGCCGACGAAATTTTGCAGGGCGGCGTGCGCGGTTTGGGAATTTTGATGGGCGCGAGCGGTTCGGGCGCATTGGTCGCCGCGCTCACCCTAGCCGCGAAAAAAAATCTGAAAGGCTTGGGTCGCTGGGTGGCAATTTCATCGGGCGTGTTCGGCACGTTTTTGATTTTATTTTCGCTCTCGGAAACTTTCTGGCTGTCGGCGGCTCTGCTTGTGCCAATCGGTTTTTCGATGATGCTGCAAATGGCTTCGTCGAACACGCTCGTGCAGGCAATGGTGCCTGACGAATTGCGCGGGCGCGTGATGGCGGTTTATTCGATGATGTTTATGGGCATGGCTCCCATCGGCTCGCTGCTCGCCGGTTCGATTGCAAACTATCTCGGCGCGCCGAACACGGTCGCGCTCGGCGGCGCGTGGTGCATCATCGGCTCGATTCTTTTCAGCTCGCGATTGCATTCATTCAAACACGAAGCCAAACGACTTATCATCGCGCTGCAAATGACTGGCGGCGAACCGGCATCGAAAGCGACTTTTCAAGAACCAACCAAAGCGTGAAAAATTGAAAAATTGAAAGCGTGATTTTTTATTTTCAAATTTGCGTTTAAATTTTTCAATCGAAAATTTTTCACTTTTTTCACTTTTTTAATTTTCTGCTTTCTCCTCTTTTTTGTGTCTGAAAAATTTTTGTCAACAATATATTGTGTTTTTTTACAAAAAAATCTTGACACGAATGTTTTTATAGCGTAAAAGTTTATTCGTAACATTCTAATAACATCGGCGTTTTATGCAGATGAAAACCGGACGTTACAAGGCATTTGAGATTTACTAAATTAACCCAATTAGGAGACTATCTTATGGCAACAAAAAAACCAGCCGCCAAGGCAAAGCCGGCAGCAAAAAAAGCCGCACCGACCAAGGCTGCGTCAACCACGAAAAAAGCCGCGCCGACTAAGGCTGCGTCAACCACTAAGAAAGCTGCGCCGACCAAGGCTGCATCAACTGCTAAAACATCCGCCGCGAAACCGGCAGCGAAATCGTCAACCAGCAAAGCGACAGCGAAGCCGGCGGCGAAATCGTCAGCAGGAAAATCCGGCGGAGGAGCTGTTGCAGGCAAAACTTCGACGGCGAAATCGTCCGGCGGAACTGCCGCAAAATCTGCGGCAGGAAAATCTGGCGGAGCAGCAAAATCCGGTGGAACAGCAGCAGGCGGAGCAAAATCGTCAACCGCAAAATCCGGCGGAAGCAAAGCTGCATCGTCGGCAAAATCCGGCGGAACGGCAGCGAAATCATCGGGCGGCGGTTCGGCGGCGAAAAGCACCGGCGCGAAAGGTTCGGCAGGTAAATCAACTGCTAAATCGTCTTCGTCTTCAAGTGCAAAATCGGCTCCGGCGAAAAAGTCCGCTCCGGCAAAAAAAAAATAAATAAAATGGTAGATGGTGTAGTTAATGCCACTGCCGATGTATTAAAAAGCGCGGCTCTCGGAGCGTTAAGCGGCGCGATTGATGCGGGCGCAAAAGCTGCCGGACTCGGCAGCAAAGAAACCAGCAAAAGCGCATCGAAATCAGCAGGCTCGCCAGCAAAACCGAAACCGTCAAACCAAAACATAAAAACCAGGAAGAATAAATAATTTTTTCTCCTGGTTTTTATTTTGTTTGAAGTTAAAATTCGACAATTTTATTTTTGAGTCGTTTATAAAAAATCGCCGCTTTGATTTATAAAAACAGAGGCGGCGATTTTTTATTTTCGTTGTCGAATCTAAAACGGCGATTCGTCTACGTCATCGAAAACGATTCGCTTCTTAACTTTCGGCTCGCGCTCTTCACGCAAATCTGTGGCTTTGATAATTTCAAGCTGCGGATTTCCGTCTTCGTCTTTGAGTAAAACCTCAATTCGACGCTCGGCTTGATTGAGTCGCTGCTGGCATTCACGCGAAAGTTTCACGCCGTCTTCAAATAGTTTCAGACTGTCTTCGAGCGGCAAATCGCCGTCTTCCAAACGGCGCACGATTCGTTCTAATTCTTTAAGCGAAGTTTCAAATGTCTGTTTTTTTTCAGCCATAAATTATTTTAAAATATCGGCGTTCTTCAAAGCGTCTTCTAAATCTAAAACGCCTAACTGCTCGCCCGCTTTTTTCAAAGTTCCGCTTTTCGCGCCCGTGATTAAATCCTGTCCGATTCGTTCAGCGATGCGGCGGGCTAGAACTTCATCTTTAACGGCGACGACCTGCCAGCGTTCGCCGCTGCGTTTTAAAGTTACTTCGAGCGGGCGGTCTTGCAACTTGCTTCGGACAAAAGCGCGGTCGCCTTCGTTGATAATTTCCAAATATCTTTCCGCGCCGACGGCAATTAGCCAAAACGGAATCGTTTCAAATTTCGCAGTTTTTTCACGAATCAAATTCGGGACTTCGGCGCGGGCGCGCTGCTTGACGGCGGGCAGAAACGGCGCGGCAACCTGCGCCACTTTTTGGATTGTCGCCGGAGCTAAACCGCGACCGTAAAGCTCGACCGCTTTGCTGGTAATTTGCGGCATAAAATCATCAACCACCGCGTCTGTGTTCACTAACTCATCAATCGCTTTTTGGTCATCGCGTCTGGCGGCATCAACCAATAACGCGAGCGAATACTGCGGCGTGGTTTTCAAACTGCGCCAGTAAAAATATCCGCCGCCGACACCGATGAGCAAAAATAAAATGAGTAAGCCGCTGAAAATTTTCAAAACCTTTAAAAAAACGCCCGGCTTTTTCGGCGCCGTTTGGTTTTCCAAAAACGACGGCGCGGCAACCGTTTCCTGCTCCGCTTCTTTTGGCGACTCGTTTAGATTTACCACAAAATTTGACATCTTATTTTTCCACCGACAAAACCTTTGCTTTTATTTTGCCACGCGCCAGCCGAATTTTCACAACTTCACTTTCTTTTAATTCATTCGCGCCGCGCACGATTTCGCCGCGCTCGGTTTCGACAATCGAGAAGCCGCGACTTAAGACCGCGAGCGGCGAAAGCGCGTCGAGCGAAGCCATTCTGATTTTCAATTTTTCGTCCTTCGCGTCAATCGCATTTTTGATGGCTGAAAAATTTTTCTGGTTTAGAATCGCCAGCCGTGTTTTTTTCTCATTCAATTTTGCGGCGAGCCGCAGCGGTGATATTCGATTGGTCAAACTTTCCAGACGTTGCTCGTTTTTCTTCAATCGGTCGCTGAAAACGTCGCGCAAATTTTCAACCGCGTCTTCGATTTCGTAACGCCAGTCTTTGATGCGCCGCGGAAATTCTGTGAAAACGGACGAGAGAGCGAGTTCCTGTAAATCGGTTCGCAAAGTGAGCAATCTATAATCAATCAATTGAAACAAATCCTGTCGTCTTCGGAGCAAAAAATCGGCGATGCCGTCTTCGCTTTCGGCGACGATTTCCGCCGCCGCGCTCGGTGTCGGCGCGCGGCGGTCGGCGACGAAATCGGCAATCGTAAAATCAATCTCGTGACCGACGGCAGAGATGATTGGAATCGCGGAATTGCGAATCGCCCGCGCTACTCGTTCCTCATTAAACGCCCACAAGTCTTCGCTTGAGCCGCCGCCGCGACCGACGATTAAAACGTCAATCTTTTCATCGGATTTTTGATTATTTCGATTGGCTAATGCAATCGCCGCCTCGATTTCTTCGCCCGCCGTTTCGCCCTGCACGCGGGTCGGAATCAAAGTGACATTTACCGTTCGCGTTCGCCTCGAAAGAACATTTAAGATGTCGTGAAACGCCGCGCCGTTCGGCGATGTGACCACGCCGACGCGACGCGGAAAAAACGGCAGCTCGCGTTTTAATTCTTCGTCGAACAAACCTTCGCGGGCGAGCTTTGCTTTGACCTGCTCGAACGCGACTTTCAGCGCGCCTTCGCCGACCGGCTCAAGCGATTCGACCAGAATTTGATATTCGCCTTTCGGCTGATAAACCGAAAGTTTTCCGCGCACGCGAACCTGCAAACCGTCGAACGGCTGAAAGCGAATTCGTAAATTATTTCTCACATAACACGCCGCGCGAAGCTGCGAATCGCCGTCGTGCAAAGTGAAATACCAGTGCCCGGAATTCGCCGCCGTGAAATTTATAATTTCCGCCTCGACCCAAACCGAAGCAAAGCCGCGTTCGATGGCGGTTTTGACCTGTTCGTTGAGTTCCGAAACAGACATTGGTCGCCGTTCTTCATCGTCAAAAAGAGATTGCAGCAGCGAACTTTTCATAGCTTCGTTTTTGCGGTTTCCGCGTGTTCTAATATTATCGTAAATTTATTTGCCCGCGCTTCGCCGAATAATTTTATCAAAAAATTTTTATTCGCTGCGTCAATCAAATTGTCCGAACAGAATTTTATCAAAATTTCATCGCTCATCTCCGAATTAATCGAACCGACAAGTTTGTTTGAAGTCAGACGAATCTGCACTTTGAAATCCATCGGCTTTGCCCCGACTCGCACTTTTCGCAGATTTGTGTAAAGCATCATTTTTATCAATCCGTCTTTGATGTCGTTGCGGCTCGGCAGCTTGGCGCGGCTCGTGTGTTTGGCTTCGATCAGATAAACCGTTTTCGGCTCAATCTTTGTTTCGTCAACCGTGAAAAAATATTTGCCGAACAACGCATTAGTGATGGTTACTTTTCGTTTCGTGTCGGTCGCGAGTGCTTCCTTCGGTTGGTCGGTTTGAAATTCGCGCGTCTGTGCCTGTCTGGATTTGCGACGCGAAAATTCGATAAATTTTTCCGGCGTTTCGGCGTATTTTATCAACTCGTCAAGAGCCGTTTCGTCGTGCAGATAAGTTTTCGTTTGTTTGGAAATTTCGCGGTAGACGAGTCGGGCTTTTTCAAAGATGCTTTTTAATTGTTTCGCTTCCCGCTCATTCCATTCGCGCGTCGTGCCTTTGAAATTCATCGCTTCCGTGAGCCGCGTTTCGATATATTTCGCGTCGAATTTCTGCGCCGTAATCTGGTCGGCGCGTTTCAGATTTTTTTCTGCCGAGTTGTAATATGTCAGCACGACGCGAACGTCGAGAAGACTAAGCAGCGAAATCGTGTCCCACTGCAAAAAATCGCGTTCGCCTTCCAAACCTTCGTCTTTAACGACGGGAATTATCGTCACCTTTTGTCCGGCAAAAGCGAGCGTGTCGTAAACTCGTTCATAAGGATATGAACGAGTTCGCTTCGGAGAAATCCAGCGGCTGACGGCGATTTTTTCCGCGCCGCTTGAAACGACAAACGCGCCGGTCGCCGCATTGATGTCGAAGTTCTCAAGTTTATATTCGCGCAGCGTGTCGTTGACCGATTGCTTATAAATTATTCGTTCAACTTCACCGGAAATCTCCTCGGTTTGGGCAAAGACATTCACCGCAAAACAACAAACACACAAAGAAAACAAAGATAGAAATTGACGGAAATTCGCTTTCGTAAAATTCTTCATAATTTTCGTTCGCTCTTTGTGCCTGCCGGTAAATTTTTCATTTCATCAATTTTGAGATACTTCAACGACCGAACCGAGTTTGACGAAAGAATTTTCGCGCTTGACCCGCACCTTCAAACGCGGCGAAACACGATTATCGCGCGTTTCTGAAACGTCCGAGCGAAAAGTTATCGAATAAGCCGTGCGAAGCTGAACGACGATATCGTCGTAAGCCTTTTGCAAATCGGCGAGCTGCGTTATCGAATAATAAACGCCGCCGGAAATGTGTGCCAGTTTCTCACCTTCCGATTTCGATTTGGAAGTCAAAGCAATATAGCGTGAACGCAGCGGGTCAACGCTCGAAGCGGCATTGTTATTGGCGGAAGTTGCAATCAACCCGGACGGAACGTAGAGCGGGTAAATCAGCGAGCCGCTTTCCTGAATCGAACCGAGCAGCGAGTCGAACGCGAGAAACGAACGGTTATCATCGCCGTCCGACAAAATGACAATCGCCGTTCGCTCGCCTTTCAGCGGACGCAAAGTTTCCGCGAGCGTGTAAGCCAGCGCATCATAAAAAGCCGTTCCGCCGCCCGCGTCGAACGTATCTAAACTTTCCGAAAGTTTTCCTTTATCGGTCGTGAAAGTCGAGAGCAGTTTCACGTCTTCGTTAAAAATAATAATGGCGATTTTATCCTCTTTGCCGACGGTGTTAACGAAACTTCGGGCGGTTTTGCGGATAAAGTCAACGTAGTTGTCAACGCTGCCCGAAACATCGAGCAGCAAAACCAAATTGAACGGCGCGGTTGACGGTTCGACCGATAAAATCTCGCGGCTCTCGCCATTTTCCGTAACTTCAAAATCCTCCGCTTTCAAATCAGCGACGGCGCGATTATTGACATCGGTGATGCTGGCGGTAATTCGTTTGATTGGTGAACTCGCGGCAATTTGTGTTTTCTTATTTTCGGTTAAAGTCGGAAAAGATTTGCGCGGCGGCAGAGTTTTCGCATATTCGCCAAAGTATTTCGGACTGGCGCGGCGAATCGCCTCCGTCAGCAAAGAATCGCCGCTGCGGACGATTGCCTTTGCCGCTTCGGTCAGCGGTCTTTCGGTCAGATTCGCCGGAACTTCATTCGGGTTGACGTTCAGTAAAATAATGCCGCGAGCGGTCGTGAAATTTAGTTTGACGGTCTTTGGTATTTGGTCTTTGATTTTTGATTTTTTGTTTTTCGCTGGTTGTCCGTCGTCTTTAGTTTTCTCTTCTTCGATTTTCTCGATTTCTTCGGAACTTTTCTTTTTCTCCTCTTCTCCTTTTCTCCTTTTCTCCTTTTCTCCCAATCTGCCGTTGATCACAAACTTCCCCGCCGCTTTTTCGTTCGCTTCTTCGAGCGCGGCATCGCTTAAAAAACGCGGGCGCGATTCAGTCCAAACGAAGTCGTATTTCAAATCGTCGAGCGGAACATTCGCCGCGATGGTGCCGGTGTCGGTTTTGATTTCAGCGATTTCGAGTGCGCCTTCAACGCGCACTTCGCCGTCGGCGGTTTCGATTTTAATTTTTGAATAAGCGGGAACTTTGACAGTCAAATCAATGCGCGATTTACGGTCGGAAGGTTCGACGAGAATTTCAAGACGCTTTGTTTCGGCGACGATTTTCAAATCGTCTTCTTTAGCGTTCGGCGCGGTCAAAAACGCTTTTCCGTTTTCCGGGTTGTCCTGTTCGACTTCTTTAATTTTAACTTCACCGGCAACGACGCTGACGCGCCCGTAGAAATTGGTAATTTTAATCGAGGCATTTTCGGCGAGCGGAAATTCACGCTCGAATTTTTGCGCCTGAACAGTGAAGGCTAAGAAAACGATTATAAATAAACTAAATAACTTCATAGTTATTTTATGATGATCATTTTCCATATATTATTGGTTATTTATTGTGAGCCGGCACAGTTTCTTTTGATGAAAAATAAAAAATTCAAATGGAAAATGCTCATATTTTGCTGGTATGTTTGCCGGATTGCGCGAGCCGCTCGTGAACGCGCCGCTGCCAGTTAGTGCGCGGTTGGTCGGCTTCTTCGAACTGCGACAGCAAATCCTGCATTGACTCGCCGCCGATTTGCCGGGTTTTCAGGTAAAGCAACGCGATGATTATCGAAGAAAGCGGCACCAGCAAGATTTGAATCGGCAGCATTAAAATCGTCGTCAATCCGTCTCTGAGTATTTCTTTGAACGTTTTAGGGTCGTCGCCTGTTTCTTTCGTGCTTGAAACTTTTTTATCGTCAGTCGTATTGATTTCAATTTCACCGTTCTTTAGCTGCACACTTTCGATGGTTGGCTCCGCCGATTTTGGAGCGTTGTTTCGGGCTTCTATTTTTTCTTTGACATCGTTGACGGTTTTTACTGTTGCCGCAACGAACAAACTGGTAAAAGCACCGAAAATCATCGGCACGATAAACAACATAAACACCGATGCAACCGTTGTTTTGAGTGAACGCAGAACCAGATTTTTCGAGCGTTTCAGTGCCGCGAAACCACGTAAATCTTCCATCATCACTACCGGCGCAACTAAAACGAAAAGCACGGATAAAATCGGAAATCCGATTAAGCAAGCCAGTAAACCGAGAAAAGTCAATACGGTGCTTAAAAGTCCGGTGCCGAGCAATCGTTTCCACTTTTTTCTGGTCGCCGTTAATGCAGTTCGCAGACTGATCGGGCGAAGCGGCACGGCAAGATACTGCATCACAACCCAAGTCGCTGTGCCGGTGAATAACTGACCGCAAAAAATACCGACGAAGGTAACAGGCAGAATTAAAATAAGGTTAAGCGTTGTAATATCAAACCGGTCAATCACTCCGGCGGCATACAATCCGTCCGTTAGTAATTTCAGAAATGTGACGATTATAAAAGGCAGAAAAACAATTAGCGTCAGCCCGAAAAACTTCGGCAAATGTTCGCTGTAAATTGTCAGCGCGCGGCGCAGAAGCGTTCCAATACCTTCGGATTGGGCGCGAAGCTCGGCAGCGAAAGCCTGCGCCGTCGGCGGACGGTCTTCGATATTTTTCGACAATGCATAGCTGATAACCCGCTTAACACTTTTCCGAACTTTTTTGGCGACGAGCGGCGGCGGCGCGATTTCCTTGTGAGCTTCCATCACCTGCAGATAATCGCCGCCGAACGGCGTTTTGCCCGCGAGCATTTGATACGCGATAACGCCCAGACTGTAAATGTCCGACTGCGCCGTCAGCTTTTCGCCGCGACATTGTTCGGGCGACATATAGAGCGGCGTTCCGAGAACCGCGCCGACGCGAGTTAATTCAGCAGTCGAAGCCGATTTCGACACGGCTTGATTGATTTCAATTTGTTCGGAGATGAGTTTTGTGCCGACGTTTTCGGTCTGCGCCAATGAGCGAATCGGCGGCACAGTAAAAATCGCCGTTCCCGCGTCCAAATCAACTTCGCCGTTCGACTGAATCAGCGTTCCGGCTTCGGAATCATTCACGGGAATTTGCGCCATCGTCGCCGCTTCGGAAACCATCGTCGAGCTTCGTTTTTCGGCAATCGTGTTCGGTTGAATTCCGTCGGCAATCGTCTGTCGAGCCGGTAGAAAGTTCGGCGCGACGGAAACGTCTAAAATGTCCGGCGCGTTCGAGTCGTGCATCGGTTCTTCGAGTTTGGCAATGCCGAAATCGAGAACTTTGACCGTGTAACCGCCGCGCTGATTCGGCTCAAGCCAGATATTATCCGGCTTCAAATCGCGGTGGATAATTCCCTGTTCGTGCGCTTCCTGCACGGCAGAGCAGACTTGTTCTAAAATATCGAGCGTCCACGTCAGCGGCAGTTGTTTTTCCTCTTCCAAAACCTCGCCGAGCGTGCAGCCGTCAAGATATTCCATTACCAGATATGCCGCTTCGCCCGTTTTGGTTCGAGCAAATCCGAAGTCGGTGACATTGACGACGTTCGGATGCCTGAGCCGTCCGGCGGCGCGGGCTTCGCGGCGAAACCGTTCGACAAACTCCAAACGCTGCATAAACTCTGACGCAATAACCTTCAGCGCGACCGGACGTTCAGTTCCGATGTGCGTCGCCAGAAACACGGTTCCCATTCCGCCTTTGCCGATTTCGCTTTCGATCCTGTATTTTCCGTCGAGCGTTTGCCCGATCAGGCTGCCACCATTCATATCTTTTTCGCTTGATAAAAGTCCGTTCAACTTTTTACGTTGGGATTGGAAATTAGTTTGGAAAATGAAATTTGATTATAGAACCCGAACGTCTAAAGTCCAAAGCGTAAAGCCTAAAGTCACACGGTTTGACTTTAGGCTTTACGCTTTGGACTTTGCAGTCGCCTTACTGTTTTCTTACGCGAATCGCGCCGCTGTAAGTCGTCAGACTGACGTTTGCGTCGCCGCCGCCCATCAAAGCGACGAGTCTTTGCGCTTTCGACGAATTAT
>CBDUBY010000110.1:0-11494 GCA_965365505.1 uncultured Pyrinomonadaceae bacterium
TAGGAAATTTACTATGAATTTAATTATAAAGTTGGAGAATTAATTCTCTAAAATTTTCAGTAATCACGTTGCGTTTCAATTTCATCGTCGGCGTAACTTCATTTATTTCAGGCGAAAAATCGCGTTCCAGGATGGCGAATCTTTTAATCTGTTCCGGCGAAGAAAGTTTTGCGTTCGCGCGTTTCACGGTTTCTTCAATCGAAGAATAAATCAGCTCATTTTTTGTCAACGCTGCAAAGTTTTCAACCTCAATTTTGTTCGCCCGCGCAAACGCTTCGGCTTCAGCTTTATTCAAAGTTACCAGCGCGACGCAGTAACTTTTGCCGTCACCGTAAAGGAAACATTGGCTGACCAGATGATTTTCTTTGACTAGATTTTCAACAAGGGCGGGCGCGACGTTTTTGCCCGAAGATAAAACGATGATTTCCTTTTTGCGCCCGACGATTTTCAAAAATCCGTCAGCGTCAATCAAACCCAAATCGCCGGTTTTCAGCCAGCCGTCCGCGTCAAACATTTCAGCGGTTTTCGCCGCGTCTTTATAATAACCGGAAAACATCATCGGGCTTTTGACGAGAATTTCGCCGTCTTCAGCAATTTTTACATCGCACATCGGCATCGGTTTGCCGACCGTGCCGAATTTGAAATCGTTTGGTCGGTTAAAGGCGACGCAGATGTTCTCCGTCAACCCGTAAGCCTGAAGAATCGGCAAATTGCGGTCGGCGAAAAATTGGGCGATTTCGTCAGGCAATGGCGCGCCGCCGCTGGTCGCCAATCTGATTTCACCGCCGAAAGCATTTTTTAACGTCTGCGCATCAACCGCCTCACCATTTTCCGACACGACTTTCGCGTAAATCTTTTCAAAAAATCTCGGCAAACTGGCGAAAATCGTTGGCTTGACTTCGAGCATATAAGCGTAAAGTTTCGCTAAATCGTCAACAAAATAAGCCGCCGCGCCGTTGTAAAGCCGATTGTAGATTCCTGAAATTCTTTCAGCGACGTGACAGCCCGGCAGATATGAAAACGAAACGTCCGTATCGTAAATCGGAATCGTCTGGTGAAGCGATTCGACTGAATTCAAAATGTATCGGTGCGATAACATCGCGCCTTTCGGATTGCCCGTCGTGCCGGAAGTATAAACCATTATCGCCGTATCTTCCGATTTTGCGTTGAAACCGATCTGTTCAATTTGCGGCAGAAATTCGCTGCGATTTTGTTTTCCGAATCGCAGAAAGTCTTTGAAATTTGTTGCTGATTCGTCTTCTTCAAGACAAATAATTTCAGAGACTTTCTGCAACTCGTCGCGGACTTGCCGAATTTTTTCAAGCTGATGTTTCGTATCAACAAAAACAAATTCGGCATCCGAATGATTAATTATGTAGGCGCATTGTTCCGCCGAACTCGTCGGATAAATTCCAACGCCAACGCCGCCCGCCGCAATCGTCGCCACATCAACAATCGTCCATTCGGGAACATTGCCCGCGAGAATCGCCACGCTCGCGCCTTTCGTCAAACCTTTCAACAAAAGAGCGCAGGCGAAATCGTGAACCTGCGCTTCAAAATCTTCCCAATTCTGCGATTTCCAAACATCATTTTCACGCGAATAAAAAATCGCTGCGCCGCGATATTTTGCAGTTTGTTCCCGGAAAAGTTGGTAGATATTCTGAAACTTCATCAGTATCGAAAAACCATCGCCGCCATATTTATTCCGCCGCCCGACGCACATAAGACGAATGTGTCGCCGCGCTTTAATTTTCCTGCCTGAATCGCGTCGTGCAGAACCATCGGAATGCACGCCGAACCGGTGTAGCCCCACTTTTCCATAATCGTGTGCGTTTTTTCAAACGGCTGATTTAACGCCGCCATTACTTCTCGAATCGTCGAAAGATTGACCTGCGTCCACAGATATAAATCTACGTCATCAAGCACTAAATCAATTCGTGCGAGCAATTCTTTGACGATTCGCTGCCATCCTTCAAAATTGATTTCCGGCGGTGTGCGCTTGGCGAAACGAACACGGTTGTAATATCCGTTTTCCAACACTTCCGGCGTGACGGGCGTTTTCGAGCCGCCCGCGAAAATTCCAAGGTAATCGTGATATTCGCCTTTGGCTTCGAGCTTTGAAGCGAGAACGCCGTGTCCGCCCGATTCGTCCGCTTGCAAAACAACCGCGCCCGCACCGTCGGCGAAAATCGTCGCGGTTTTCTTTTCCGTCCAATCGAGAAATTTCGTCATCGCGTAAACGCCGACGACCAAAATGGTTTTATAATGCGCGTCGGCAATGATGTATTTGCAAGCCGTGTCGAGCGCGGTAACGAATCCGGCGCAGGCGCAATTAGTGTCGAAAGTTCCGGCATTTTTCGCGCAGATGCGGTGTTGGACGACGACCGAAGTTCCCGGCGAAATATATTCGGGCGTGTCGGTCGCCAGAATGATTAAATCAATGGCTTCGGCGGAAATTCCGGCATTTCGCAAAGCGTTTTCCGCCGCGCGCGTGGCAATGTCCGCCGCGCTTTCATCGTCCGCCAGAACGTGCCGTTCTCTGATTCCGAGATTTTTTTCGACGAATTCATTGATATTCTCACCGAGCATCCGGCTCAAATCGTCGTTGGTTAAAATCTTTTCGGGAACGCAAACGCCTGTCCCGATTATTTTTGCGTTTCGCATATATCAACTTTTTATAAAGTTTGTGACCGCCCGATTAAATTCCTCACTGTTTTCGATAAAAAACATATGGCTGCCGTTTTCGAAAATCTTTAAAGTCGCGTTTGGCAATTTGTCCGCTAAATTCAAAGAATTTTCCATCGGGACGACCGAATCTTTATCGCCGGTTAAGACTAAGGTTTCAGTTTCGATTGCGCTGATTTTACTTTCTAAATCCAAATTGAACGCCGAATCGAGTTGAGCGAAATAGACGGTTTCGGCAATCTCGTTTGATTCGCGCAGTTGGCAAACTCGCTCTACTTCCTCGCCGTGCGTGCGGTTAAATTCATCGGTGAACGCCGGACGCAAAAAACGACGGATGCGCTCGCTGCGCGGCAATTTTGAGTCGGGCGTGAACGAGCGAAGAATTTCATCCGAAGGCGCGATATGACTTTCGCCGCCCGCCGTCGTGCAAGCCAAAATCAATTTGTTCAATCTGTCGGGAAACGAGAGCGCAAATTCCTGCGCGACGAAACCGCCGAAACTCGCGCCCAAAATGTGCGCCCGTTCAATTTTTAAAAAATCAAGCAATCGCAAAACGTCTTCAACGAAAATTCGCATCGAAAGATTTTCTAAATCCGCCATGTTTCGCGCCCGCGATTTGCCGATGCCGCGCGGATCGAACGTGACGACCAGAAAATCTTTCGATAACGCTTCGGTTTGCCGAAACCAATTCCACGCGCCGGAAGCGAAACCCGGAATCAAAACGAGCGGTTCGCCCGCGCCGCTCGTTTCATAATAAATTTCAAAGCCGCTGACTTTGGCAAAAGGCATATTCGTATATCGAAAGCGCAGACAAAACAACTGCGCTTTCGGCGTTTAGAAATTCACCTTAAAGCCGAGTTGCATCACGCGCGGTCCGGTGCTGGCAGAAATGATTTTGCCGAACGATGAAGCCGCCGGATTCAGCGGATTGAACAGCGAAATGTTGCTCACCGGATTAGCGTAATTGACCCAATTGAAGGCGTTGAAAAGTTCCAGCCGCAGTTCGCCGCGAAAACTTTCGCTGAACGGGACGAGTTTGATAAACGAGATGTCCACGTTTTTCTGTCCGGGTCCGGTCAGGAAGTTTCGCGGCGTGTTGCCAAACGGACGGCTCGGGTCGAAGAAAGGATTGTTCACATTGCCGACGTTCGCCGTTCCGGTGCAGGCAAATCCGTTGCCGCCCGCGACCGTCACGGTCGCTCCGATTGGACAACCAGGGACGAATGCCTGCACGTTGAAATATCCGTTTAATCGGTCAGACGTATCGCCGCTCGTATAAACCGACGAAAATCCGGGGCGGAAGTTAGCGCGACCGATGACGGCGTTGCCCGGATTGTCAATAATTGAAAACGGCAATCCGGTTTGGAAAACTGCGACACCGGCAACTTGCCAGTTGTTCAAAATTGCGCGGGCAATGCCTGATTCAAAATTGCGTTTCGGGAATTCGTAAACGCCGCTGACGACCAATCGCTGTTCGCGGTTGAAATCCGAGCGTCCGAAATTTGCTTTCCAATTAAACTGGTCGCCCGGATTGTTGGCGAGTTCATTGACCGCCGCGCCCGAATAATAATCGTAGGATTTCCCGTAAGTGTAGGCGCCGGTAATCTGCAAGCCCTGAGCGAAACGCCGCGCCAGCGTGACTTGCAGGGAATTGTATCTTGAATTTGAACTCGTCTGAACCTGCTGCAAAGCTCCGGTTAGATTTTTATTTGCCGACAAAATTGTTCCCGGCGCGAGTCTCGGCACAAAACTGCCGAGCGGCGCGGCGGCGGTCGGCGCGACATACGCCGGTTGATTAAGCGTGATGACTTGCAGCAAATTCGTTCCTTTACTGCCGACATAGCCGACTTCGAGAACCGTGTTTTTCGCAAATTCCCACTGCGCGCCGAAATTGAACTGCTGAACATACGGCGTGCTTAAATTTGGGTCAACATAAATGCCGCTGACCGGGACGCCGACCGGCGAGAGAGCGGATAAAGTCGAAGGAATCGTCGCTGCCGTCGGGAAAGCCGAAGGCAGCGGAAGCTGAACGAACGGATTAGTGAACGGGCGGAAAATTGCCGACGGTTGCGGCACGAGCGCATTGACCAATCCGACGCCGATGGCGAGATACGGAAAATTGAAAAGCTGCGTGTTGGCAAACCGTGTCGAAATGCGGTCATAATAAATTCCGTAACCGCCGCGCAAGACTAATTTTCCATCGTCGTCCAGGCGATAAGCGAAACCGACGCGCGGTGCGAAATTGTTTTTATCAACCGGCGCGAGCGTTTTTACGACTGTCGGAACGCCCAGCAATTGTCCGCCTTCGGCTTGCACCAAACCGTTCGGCGCGGCACCGGCGCGGTATTGTTCGGGCAGGAAATTCACCAATCGCCCTTGCGTATCAACCGGCAAACCGTATAAATCGTAACGCAAACCGAGATTCAAAGTCAGACGGTCGTTGACGCGAAAATCGTCCTGAATAAATGTGTTGAAATCTTTGACGCGAAACGAACGGTCATACACGCCCGAACCGATAATCGAAACGCCGTTGCCTTGCAGAAAATTCGAAAAGCTGGTGAAAACGAGCTGCCCGCGCGAAAAGGCATTGAAATAAAATTTAACGGTTGAAAATCGAAATTCGCCGCCGACGCGAATGCGGTGTTTTCCCGCGATGATGGAAACTGTGTCTTGAAATGTGTAAGCGTTGATGCGCGAAGATTGGTCGGCGAGCGGCGACGAGCCGAAAAATAACGACGAATCCGTTCCGGCAATCTGAATCGTCGGTGCGCCCGGATAAAGACTGCCCAGCGGATTTGTGATGCCAAGCTGCGCCGCCGTGAACGGTTCCTGCGGAACGCTCGTGACGCGCAGGCGGCTGAAACCAAAACGCGCTTGATTGGAAATGTTCGAGGTGAAAACGTAATTGTCAGTCAGCGAATATAAAGTTTGGCGGTTGGTAAAATCCGCGCCGAAGCCGTTCAATTGCGTCGGCGGCTGACCTTCAAGCCGATTGCCCGTTCCGGCGAAGTTATAATTTGCCTGCGTCGTCGGATTATCGGCAAAAAACAGTTTGCTCGACAACGAATGATTGTCGCCGGCGATAATGTCAATGTTCGCGTTAAATTGATTTTCCTTAAAGCGCGATAATCCGGTTTGCACGGTCGGCACGGCAGTCGTCGCCGCGAGTCCGATTACGCCTGAAGAAGGAATAGCGAATTGCCCGCCGCCAAGCCGTGCATTCAAAATGTTCAACGCGACCGGACTGATAAAAGCCGGATTGATGCCGAAAGCCGCGCCGAGTCCTGCCGCCGTGCGGTTCGCGTCGGTCAAACCCGCCGGAATCGAAGGAAACGTCAAACTGTTATTCAGCGAAAGCGCGTTGCGTTCGTTAGTGCCTTGGTATGAGCCAAAGAAAAACGCGCGGTCGGGAACGATTTTGCCGCCGAGCGTCGCACCGTATTGATAGCGCGTCAGTTCAGGTCGGTCGAGTCCGCGCGCTTTGACGAACGGCTCGTTGGCGTTCAAGTTTTTGTTTCGCACAAATAAAAACGCGCTGCCGCGAAAATCGTTTGAGCCGCTGCGCGTCACCGCTTCGACATTGCCGCCCGCGTTGCGTCCGTTTGATGCGTCGTAAAGCGAAGTTTGGACGATAAATTCCTGCAAGCTGTCGGGCGAGGGAACTGCCAAATTCGGAGTCGAGTTCGTGCCGATGGAATTCGCGTCAACGCCGTTGATGCGAACGCTGTTGCTCGTCGTGCGCTGACCGTTGACCGAAATGTTATTGTCGCCGCGTCCCAAATCAGTATTATTGGAAACCGACGATTGCGCTCCCGCTTGAAGAGTTAAAAGCTGCTGAAAGTTGCGCGTCGGCAAAGGCAGTTGGCGAATCGTTTCGCCTTCAATCACGCGCCCGTTCTGCGAAGTTTCCGACTGCAAAACCGGCGCTTCCGGTTCGACCGTCACCGTGTCCAAATTCACTCCGGCGACTGCCAGCGGAACATCAATCGTTGTCGTTTGCGTGATATTAACAACCGCTTCAATCGTCGTCACCTGAAAACCGCTCGCGTTAATTTCGACCGTGTAATTTCCGGGCAGCAAAAGCTGAAACGCAAATTCTCCGTCCGCGCCGGTCGTCGTTTCCTGCGCGGCGTTAGTCGCTTTGCTGACGACGCGAACCGTCGCGCCCTGCACGACCGCGCCGTTCGGGTCAGTCACCGTGCCGCTGATTCTGCCGGTCGTGCCTTGCGCGAAGGCATTCACCGTGAAAAGAAAAATAGAAAAGATAAAGGTAATCCAACTTGCTTTGTTCCGAAACATTTTTAACCTCCAAGAATTATTGCTTTGAACTTTACGAGAAAAAATCTAATTATAAAAAATGAACGTCCGTTTTTGTTTGTTGGCGTTTAAAACAGAAATCTTAAATTTCTGCCGCTCAAACTCGTTTCGCTTTTTTAATTGTTCCTTTCTTAAATTGCGCGAGTTTGGTTTCGCTTAAAACTCCGTAACTGAAAATTTTCGTCAAATAATTTAATGCCTGTTCGTCCGTCAAACCGAGATGCAGATTGCCGCCGAAAAGTTTTTCGACCAGAAAGTAATTGAAAAACTGCATATAGGCGACGGTAAATCCAATTGCCGGGTCAACGCCGCTTCGCAAATCGCCGCGCTCGATTGCCGAGGCGAATTTTTCTTCAAACAACCGCCGAAATTTCTCAGCCAAGCCTTCAAACATTTTGCGAAAATGGCGGTTCTGAAATTCCAGCACGTCAATATACATCAACAGCCAAAAATCCTGATGCCCGTCAACCATCTCGCCAATCATCTCGCCGAGTCGCCGCATATCCTGCGGGTCGAGCGGTTCGTCTAGTTCTTCGAGAATATCTTTTATCCGCTGGTCAATGACAATCAAATAACGATTGATAATTGATTCAAATATCGCTTCTTTGGTTTCAAAATAGTTATAGACATTGCCCAGAGAAATATCGGCGCGGCGAGCGATGTCGCGCATCGAAGTGGCGTGAAAGCCCTGTTTGATTAAAAGCTCTTTAGCGGCATCTTCGATTCC
Organism: uncultured Pyrinomonadaceae bacterium; assembly: GCA_965365505.1. GTDB lineage: Bacteria > Acidobacteriota > Blastocatellia > Pyrinomonadales > Pyrinomonadaceae. Next base: position 7,730 of record CBDUBY010000110.1, read on the forward strand.
GGTTTTTCTTTCTTCAATTTTTTCGGAACTAAGTTTCGGCATTGAACAAAAACGAACGCTCGTATTTTTATATATTGTCGAGTTTAAAGTCAAGCACGAAATTGCAGAGCGGAAATTTTATTTGGACTGGCGAGGGTAGTAACGTTTTCGACCGGCTCTTTGGTTGATACGGTCAAACCTTTTCGCGTATTCTAAATGAAACAAAAACTTTTCCAAAATTAAATTATGAAAAAAATTAAATGGCTATTCGTCGCGTTCTTCGTTTTTTCCTCGATTGCTTTGGCGCAGGAGAAACTGTTGACGATTGACGAAATTTTCGACCCGCAAAAGCGCGTCGCGTTCAATGGCAAGCCGACTGCTTCGGTGCGCTGGCTGGTTGACGGCACTTCTTATTTTCAAACGCAGGCTGGCGAAGGCGGGCGAATCGGCTTTTACCGCATTGACGCGAAAACCGGTAAGGCGACGCTGTTTTACGATGCGAGCAAACTCGAAACGGCTCTCGCCGCCGCCGGTTTGAAGGCGGAAGACGCGAAACAACTGGGCAGTCAAACGAATTTCAATTTTAATAAATCGCAGACAGCGACTTTATTAAACTGGAACAACGATTTGTATTTTTATGATTTCACGACCGGCGCGGCAAAGCGTTTGACGAATGACGCGGCGGAAGAATCGGAAGCCGATTTTTCGCCTGACGGAAAAATGGTCAGCTTTGTGCGCGGCAATAATCTTTACGCGGTTGATGTGGCGAGCGGCAAGGAAACGCAATTAACCAAAGACGGCGCGGAGAAATTTTTCAACGGTTCGCTCGTCTGGGTTTATGAAGAAGAACTTTACGGTCGAGGCAACAAGCGCGGCTATTGGTGGTCGCCCGATTCGACGGCGATTGCATTCTTGAGAACCGACGAAACGCCCGTGCAAAATTTCGTCGTCGTCAATCACGAAAAAACTTATCAAACCATCGAAAACACGCCGTATCCGAAAGCCGGAACGCCGAACCCGATTGTGAAGCTCGGCATTGCGGAAATCAGCGGCGGCGCGACTAAATTTGTTGACACGGCAAATTATAAACCCGAAGATTTTTTGATCACGCGCGTTGATTGGTCTCCCGATTCAAAAAAGGTAATTTATCAGGCGCAAAACCGCGAGCAGACGTTTTTAGATTTAAACGCGGCTGACCGAACAACGGGAAAAACGACGACGATTTTCAAGGAAACTTCGCCCGCGTGGGTCGAAGTCATTGACAACGCGACGTGGCTCAAAGACGGTTCGTTCATCTGGCAGTCGGCGCGAAACGGATGGAAACATCTTTATCATTTCGCGGCGGACGGCAAACTGATTCGACCGTTGACGAGCGGCGAATGGGAAGTGCGCGACTTTTACGGCGTGGACGAAAAAAACGGTTTCGCTTATTTTTCGGGAACGACGTTTAATACAACTGCCGTGCAAATCTACCGCGTCAAACTCGACGGCACGGATTTGAAAAGAATCTCGACCGGCGACGGCTCGCACACCGTTTCGTTTAATGAAACTTTTACGCATTTTACCGACACCTACAGCGACGCGACCACGCCGTCGCAAACGCGCCTCTACCGCGCTGACGGAACGCTTGAACGAATTATCAACGAAAACAAAGTCGAAGTTTTATCCAAGTATAAATTGAGCAAGCCGGAATTTCTGCGGGTCAAAACCAAAGACAATTTTGAACTCGAAGCGATGATGATTAAACCGCCTGACTTCGACGCTGAGAAAAAATATCCGGTGATGACGTTCGTTTATTCTGGTCCGCACGCGCCGACCGTGCGAAACGCCTGGGGCGGCACGACCGGAATGTGGTATCAGATGCTCGCGCAGAACGGCATCATCGTTTGGGCGATTGACAACCGCACCGCGTCGGGCAAAGGCGTAAGATCGGAATACGGACTTTATAAAAATTTCGGCGAATCGGAACTCAAAGATTTGGAAGAAGGCGTGAGCTATCTGAAATCTCTGCCTTATGTTGACGGCTCGCGCATCGGGATTTCAGGTTGGAGCTTCGGCGGTTATATGACGGCTTACGCTTTGACGCACAGCAAATCTTTCAAAATCGGCATCGCGGGCGGCACGGTCGCCGATTGGAGTTTATACGATTCGATTTACACCGAGCGTTATATGGGAACGCCGCAGAACAATCCCGAAGGTTACAAAAAATCTTCCGTTTCAGCGGCGGCAAAAGACTTGAGCGGAAAACTGTTACTGGTTCACGGCGCGATTGACGACAATGTGCATTTGCAAAATACGATGCAGCTTGTTTACGAATTGCAAAAGGCGAATAAGCAATTCGATTTGATGATTTATCCGACCGCGCGGCACGGCGTGACAAATCCGCTGCAAGTCAAACATATGCGGCAGATGATGACGGATTTTATTTTGAAAAATTTATAAGAAGCTGTTTTAAAACTCTGAAATTTTTAACCGAATTCGTCATTCGACATTGAAATTTGTTCATTGAGTTTGAAAAAAGCCGGCTGGTTTTCTCAAAATTCAATTAGCAATTAGCAATTACGAGCTACGCTTTTTTGAGTTTTCAAAGAGTTTCCAGGAGAATTTAGCCACAGATAGACACAGATGAACACGGATAAGAACGGATGGCAAAAACATTATGATAAAAATTCCATCTCGATTTTATCCTAAAAATCTGTGTCCGTCTGTGTTCATCTGTGGTTAAATTTTTCTTTTCCTCAAAAAGCAACCAATCCAAAAACTCGCCGCATCACACCCGACAAGTTTCACAAAAAACTTCTCAAGAAGCGAATAAAAATCGGAGCGCAATCGAATGAAAGGAAAACTCTCCCTGGCGGTCGTCGTGTGTCTTTTTTTAATCGGCGCGGCGCAGGCGCAAAACGATTTTCGGCTGAACGAGTCGGCGACCAAAGCCTTTATCAAAAGCGGCGAACTCGAAACCAAACTTGTTTTTGAAAACAAATCGGCGGCGTTTGCGGCGAACATTCGGCTCGAAGTTTTAGATGTCAACGATAAAATTTTGGTGCAAACCGCCGCGCAAAAAACTCTCCGGCGCGGGCGGCAAATCGTTTCAATTCCGCTGCCGTTTTCATACGCGGATAATTCAAACGACTATCTTTGGTATCGTCTGCGTTATACGATTGCGCCGATTGACGCGCCTGATAAATTATTAAGCGGAATCGTTTCGCTGTCGGAAATCACGCCGGAGATTTTCGAGCTTCGCGCGGTGGGAAGCGAAAATGTTTTTCCGGGAATGAATTATCTGGTTCGCGTGCGCGCTTTTCAGCCGGTGACGAACGCGCCGATTTCGGGCGTGAAAATCGCGGGCGAATTTGAATTCGATACTGACGAAACCGTCAACGGTTTAATACTGAAAGCGGCGAGCGTGACCGATAAAAACGGTTATGCGATTCTCAAATTTAAAGTTCCGCCGAACGCGAAACTCGATGACGACGGCGAGGTGAAAATCACGGGCGAGAAAAACGGCATCGTGCGCGAAGCCGAGGAAGATTTAGATGAAGCGGAAAGCGAGTATTCGGTTTATCTGAACGCGGACAAACCGATTTACCAGCCGAATCAAAAATTGAATGTGCGCGGGCTTTTTCTGCAAAACGGCGCGGCGGGTCAAGCGGCGAAAGTCGTCAGCGACGCGGAACTCGAATTCGTCGTTAAAGACGAAGACAACACCGCGCTTTACCGCGAAACAGTGAAAACTTCCCGGTTCGGCATCGCTTCAATCAACTGGCAAATTCCCGAAAATGCCAA
>CBDUBY010000111.1:0-11413 GCA_965365505.1 uncultured Pyrinomonadaceae bacterium
GCGCCGCGTGTTCCAATAAAATCTGGTCAGCCGCGCCGTCAAACCCGACGCGATGCGTTCCCGGAATCGCACCCGCGCGGGTTGATGAAACGCTGAAATCCTCGCGGATATGTTCGGCAACAATCTCTTTTAATTTCAAAGCCGTTCCACTCGGCGCATCTTTTTTTCGTGAATGATGCTGCTCTTCGATAAACACTTCGTAATCTTCAAAACGACTGAAAAGTTCGGCGGCATAATCGGTAATGCGGTAAAACAAATTTACGCCAACAGAAAAATTCGCGCCAAAGACTAACGCGCCATCTTTCTCTTCGACTAAATTTTTAATCGTTTCGCGTTCAGCGTTCCAGCCCGTTGTGCCTTCGACGAGCGGAACACTCGCCAGCAAACACGCTTCCGTGTTTTTTCTGACGGCTTCAGCGGTCGAAAAATCAATCGCCGCGTCCGCGCCGCGCAGTTTTTCCGCTAATCTTTCGACAGAAAGATTAGCGTCCGATTCGTCAATGACGACCGCGATTTCGTGCGATTTGTTTTCAGCTAATGTTCGGATGAGTTTGCCCATCGCGCCGTAACCGATTAAAGCTATTTTCATAAATTACAAACAATTAGATTTTATAACCGAATGCCCGCGTCATCTGAAGTTCTTAATCAACACGACATCGTTAATTTGATACGCGCGGACCACGTAGAGGCGCGAGCCATCGGTCGAAAACGCGAAATTCCAAACACCGTTGGCGGTAAAATCGGTTAATGGTCGCGCAGTGCCGCGATTTATCGGCTGAAGCCAGAGATTAGTCGCTTTTTTTCGATAGACTCGATAAACCAGGTTTTGCCCGTCCCGTGTCCAATGCGCTCCGTTGTTGAGAATAGCGGGTTGGATGGTTTGAAAAGTTTTCACGATTTCGCCAGTTTCCGCCGAAACGACGAGAATTTCTTTTTCGCGGCGAATACACGAAAGGAATTTGCCGTCGGGCGAAAAATGCGGCACGGCACAGTCGGCATTGCTGACGCGAATTGGCTCGCCGCCCGCGCTCGGCATTTTCCAAAGCGCGTGTTTAGTATAACCGCCGTCGAAAACGCCGGAACTATAAACAATCCAATTTCCGTCGGGCGAGATGGTCGAGTCAATTTCCGTGCCGTTGCCGAAGGTTAGCTGCCGGAAATTCGAGCCGTCCGCGTCTATGCGAAAAAGATGACTGGCGCGGTCACGCATTGCCGCGAAAACGAAATAGCTTCCATCGGGCGCGGCGCGCAATTCTTCGACGTATGGCGGGTTGTTGGTTAATGCTTTTTGGTCTGTGCCGTCGTGGTTCATCAGCCAGAGATTCAGATTTTCTCCGGCGCGCGTGATGTAGCCGACGCGACCGTCGGGCAAAGGCGCGATTCCGGTTCTGCCGTCAGCCACGCCGTATGTGATTTGAATTGCCGTGCGCGAATCGCCGCCGGGCGACATTTGCCAAATCTGCGACAAATTATTATTCGGCACGGCGACGATTGAATCGTCGTCGGTTATGCCCAAACTGTAAAGTTGATACCGATTGCCGTCAACCGTCAGACGGCGCGCTTCGCCGGTTGAAACGGAAAGATAAAAGATGTTGTCGCGCCTGGTTGATAACGCTTCGCCGGACTTTGTTCCGACAAAAACCAAGCCTTCGCCGTCGCGCATCCAAACCATTCGGTAACAGGTTTCCCAATTTTCGGGCGAGATTTGAGTCGTTTCGCCCGTCTGCAGATTGATTCTGTTTATTTTGTAACCTGTTTGCGGATACAGCGCGGCGAAAGCGATGCTGCCATCGGGCGACCAAGCCGGATACAGCAGAACTTCCTGCCCGCCGGAGCGTGCCTGCAAGATTCTCTCCGCGCTGCCGTCGCTTGCCGCGATGATCAGGGCTGATTCGCCCGTTTGCTGATTCCAGCGGTGAAAAACCATTTCCCGTCCGTCCGGCGAAAACGAAACGGACGACGCGACGTTATCCAAAATTTTCGTTTCTGCGCCGCCGAACGTCGGGACGCGGTAAAGCGAAAACTGCCCCTCGCCTTTGTCCTGCGCGAGAAAATAAACGAATGCGCCATCGGGCGAAAAGGTCTTGCTTCCGATTGCTCTTTCCGCCGACGGCGGCACAACTTCCAGACGGTTCGATTGCCCGGTTTGCTGAACAAACAAATGCACCGTTTCACCTTCGTGTTCGCTGTATACAAAATGCTTTCCGTCCGGCGAAATCGTCGCGTCCTGCGGCGTGATGCCGTTGGTCAGACGCAAAAACGTCAATTCCTTTTTATCGGCGGGTGAAGACGCGGCAAAGTTCGGAGCCGGTTTATATTGGATAAATATAAACATCGCCAGCAAAATCAAAACCGAAGCGGCGAAAAGAAAAACGTAATTTGATTTGGAATTTGAAGCGTCAGGATTTGAAATTTCAGAATTTGAAATTTGCGACTCGGCTAATTCGCTCGCGTCCGAATCTTTCACGCTCTCCGTCCAATCAGCAAGCGCGAGAACGTTCCCGCGCCGTTCGACGCGGTAGCTTCGCGTCGGATTTGTTGAGCGCGATTCGCCGGTTTTATCCAACAGAAAAATATTTTCTTTCTCTGCGGTGTTTCCGTTTTTCTGCGTTGAAAATTTATTCTCCGAAACGCGCACTTCCCCGTTAAAGCGATAGCCGCGCCGCCGTAAGGTTTCGATAAACGGTTTTCCGTCGCTTCGATTGCCGAGGTTTTTCCGCAGGATGTGAAGGTATTGCGATAGGTTAGATTCTTCCACTACCGCGTCCGACCAAATTTTTTCCATCAACTCGTCTTTGCCGACGACCTCGCCGCGCCGCTCGACGAGCGCGAGCAGCGTTTCGACCGCCTTCGGCGTGAGAGAGATTTCCTCCGCCGCGCGTCGCAGAATTAAATGCGCGGCATCGAGCCGAAAATCTTCAAACTCGTAAATCTTATTATCGCGCAAGTTAGCCATTTTAAAGTTAAATTGAGATTTTTTTAAAGATAAATCCAAAGACATCTTCTCCGCCTCCGTCTTAATTTGTTTGACGGAGCGAACAAGTTTTAAAAGCGCGGCTCGATGCGCCGAATCATTCAGACGATATACGCCATTGTAGCGCGAGCGTTCGGGAAATCCAAAGCGTTTTCGACGCGAAAGCTCGTTCGCTCCGACAAAAATTCGGAAGCAGAAAAAGATAAATCAAAGTTTGGATTCCGAATAAGGAGAAAAATAATGACAGGCAAGAATTACAGAAAACCGGTTTACATTTTCGCGTTGATTTTCGCGTTCGCTTTTTCGGCGGCGGCGCAGACGACCGAATTCACTTATCAAGGCAAGCTCACCGTTCAGGGAGCGCAGTCGGCAGATTACGATTTCGAGTTTCGGCTATGCGATTCTTTAGCGGCTGACTGCACAACGCCTTTGGCGACGAACCAGCGTTTGGGCGTTCCGGTTTCAAGCGGCGCGTTCACGGTCAAACTGGATTTCGGCGCGGCGGCGTTTCAGGACGGCTCGAACCGCTGGCTGGAGATTGCCGTCAAGAGTCCGGGCGAGCAGAATTTCACGACGCTCGACCCACGCCAGCCGCTCACCAGCGCGCCGTTTTCGATAAAAAGCAAATCGGCGGAAGATTCGACCAAGCTCGGCGGCGTGAACGCGAGCGAGTATGTCACCACGTCGAGCGTCGGCAACAGTTTTATCAAAAACTCGACGACAACACAGACCGCCAATCTCAACATCTCCGGCAACGGCTTTTTTGGAAACCGGCTCGGCATCGGCACGATTAACCCGGGAGCGGGACTTGAAGTCAGAGGCACAGGTTTCGGGGCGGGACAGAGAATTACCGACAATACTTCCGGCAACAGTCTCGTTTTGCAATCCGGCGCGGGCGGCAATATGAAAATCACGGGTTATAACTACAACACCGCGCAAGCCGTTCCGTTATTTCTGAGTGTGGACGGGGCAAACACGATTCTGAACAGCGGCGGCGGAAACGTCGGCATCGGCACGACCAATCCGACGACAAAACTCTCGGTCTTCTCAGATTTTTACGGGATTTCTCAAACGGACGGAACCAGAACTCTCAGTACCTTTATTAACTCCCAGGGCGGTTGGATCGGAACCACGACCAATGACCCGTTTCATTTTTTTACCAATAACGGCGCGGCTTTGATGACCGTTATGCCGGCGGGCAACGTCGGCATCGGCACGACCGCGCCGCTCGACGGGTATCGCCTCGACGTGTCGGGCGGCACGAGAACATTCGGCGACGCGGCTCACTTTGTCGCTCAAGCGACGGGCGGCACAAATTCTTGGGCGAGATTTTATATGCGCTCGGCAAGCCGAAGCTGGTTTATCGGCACTTCGCAGAATTTTAACGGAAACCAGTTGTATATTGCCGACGAAACCGTCGGTCAAACCCGTATGGTCGTTGACGTAAACGGCAATGTCGGCATCGGCACGACCAACCCGACGCAGAAATTGGAAGTAGCCGGGACGACCAAAACCGGCATTTTGCAAATCACGGGCGGCTCGGACTTGGCAGAAAATTTCGAGATGGCTGACGCGGAGCGAATCAAACCCGGAATAATCGTCGCCATTGACCCGAAAAGTGCAGGTAAATTGATACTCGCCAGCGGCGCATATAACCGGCGCGTGGCGGGCATCATCAGCGGCGCGAACAATCTTTCAGCGGGAATGATTTTGCCCGATTTGAAAGAAGGCGAAAAATCAAAGCCTGTGGCGTTGTCAGGGCGCGTCTGGGTTTACGCCGACGCGACCAAAAGCGCGATTCAATCCGGTGATTTGCTGACGACTTCCGATATGCCCGGCTACGCAATGAAGGTTAAGAACTATAAACGAGCGCAAGGCGCGATTATCGGCAAGGCGATGACCGAACTCAAATCCGGCACGGGCTTGGTGCTGGTGCTGGTATCGCTTCAGTAGAACATTCGGAGGAAAAATTGAAATGAAGAGCAGAATAAAAACGGCTGTATTGATTGGTTTTTGTTTGATTTTTCTACATCTCGCGCCGGGTTTGCCGGTCACTCAGGTCAGCGCGCAAAAACCTATTCGAAAAGAACGAATTCAAACCGGACAAATCCCGGAAGGTTACAGCGTAATTGACGGCGATATGTTAATGCCGACCGGGTTTGTGGAAGCGGTGCTTGCCGGACGCGACGCGCCGGAGGCGACTTTCCGCACGAATTTGTGGACGAACGGAATTGTCCCGTATCAATTTGAAACTAACTGCTTGGCAACCTTCCCTTGCGCGACGGCGCAGCCGAGCGGCTGCGTTTCGGCGCCAAGACAAAACATAATGCGCGACCAGATGGCGGTCATCGAGGCGATTGCGAATGTTGATTTTCGACAATGCCTGAACAACAACTGCGACAGCGGAAATTACATCCACATCCGCGATTCGACCAATGACGTTACCGGAACTATGATCGGAGGATCGTGTTCGGGCAATGCCGTGAATAATTCGCAGATAGGAATGGTCGGCGGTCGGCAGCTTCTCAACTTGGTTGATTGGAACAGCGTCGGCGCGGAATTCATCCCGATTCACGAGCTTATGCACGCGCTTGGCTTTTATCACGAGCAGCAGCGACCGGATCGCAACACATACATCACAATCAATTGCAGCAACGTGCAGGGCGGATGCAGCGGAACAATCTTTAATAACAACTTTCCCGTGCCGAGCGATGCCAGACCTTACGGGCTATACGATTTTGATTCGCTGATGCATTACGGGCAATGCGATTTCACTACCGGCACGAATTGTCCGACCGACGGTACTCGAACGATAACCGTTAATGCGCCCTGGAATACGCAATGGCAAAACGCCATCGGACAACGCACGCACTTGAGCGAGCTGGACCGAGCAATGATTTCATTTCTTTACCCGCAATCGAACTGGCGTTTTCTCGACTGCACATATAACGGCGGCAACGGAACGCCCGACGGAACGATTATCCGACCTTACACTTCGTTTGCTGCGGCATACCTGAACACTCCGGTTGGCGGTACGATTTGGGTCAGCGGATTTTGCGCCGCGTTCCCTACCGGAAATTACAGCAAGCAGGTTACGTTCCGCGCCGCCCCGAACATCGAAATCAGATTCGGCGGTTGAAAAAAGCCAAAGAAAAAACGATGAAATTCAAAAGCAAAATTTGCGGCGAGGTGTTCAATTTTACTTTTGTCAGTTGCGGCTTCTCGGTAAAGAATAATTGGAAACATTCAAAAATCTTTTAACAATAAATAATTGGGCAAAACTAAACTATAAATAATTTGTTGCCGATGGAACGCCAGCATCTTGCTGGCAAGCGCTTGCCAGCAAGATGCTGGCGTTCCTTGTCTAGAAATTTATTTTGCTCGACTACTTAAATAGTTGGACAGATTAAATTTTTAAGAAATTTAGCCACAGATTTACACAGATAAACACGAGATATTTTATGATTCTAAACTGCATTTTCACATCTTTTCTTATTCATCCGAGTTCATCCGTGTAAATCTGTGGCTAAATTCTTTTTCTTAAATTCAATGCGTGTCCCGACTACTTATTATCTTTAACCTAATAATTTCTTTACCAAATTGACATAAAGTCCAACCGTCGTTTCTAAATCCTTTTTGTAGACAAACTCGCCCGTTGTGTGCGCGTCGAGAATTGAACCCGCGCCCAAAAGCAACGGCGTTCCCCAATTCGGCAAATGCGGAATGTCAGTCGTAAAGCGCACGACTTTTTGGCGAAAGCCTTCGACGGCGAGCATTTTCACCGGCAAAGCCGTTGACATCACTTCAATATGCCCGCGCGCGCCGACCGCTTTTTCCAAAATTTCGAGAATCGGTTTCGCGTCGGTCGTCAGACGAATGTGCAAACCGGCTTCGGCGTTCGGCGCGATGACATTGGTTTTCAAACCGCCGCCGATTAAACCGATATTGTTTGTTGTTTCGCCGAAAAATTCATCGTTTGGAAATTCAAGTTTTCTGACATCAGTCAAAATATCCAGAAGTTTTTCAATCGCCGATTCACCTTGTTCGGGATAAGCCGAATGCGCGGCTATGCCGGTCGTCTTGATATAAAACCTCAACGAACCTTTTGAACCGATTGCCAAATCATTGTCGGTCGGTTCGCCGTTAATCAGGTATTCGCACTTTCTGGCAATCGGGTGAAGATTCGCCGCTCGCGCTCCCGCGCTGCCCTGTTCCTCGTCAACTGTAAAGAGCAAACCGATGTCGTTTATATTTTGTTTTCTTAATTCTTCCGCCGCGAAAATCTGTGACGCGACGATTCCCTTCGCGTCGCACGCGCCGCGCCCGTAAATTTTTTCCGCGTCTTCGCTCGCCTCAATATGCGGCGGAACAACGTCTATATGCGTTGATAGAAAAACGCGAGGGCTTTCGTTTAAATAAGCGAGGACGTTGTTTTGATTCTCCGAAACCGCTTGCAGTTCGACCGTCCAGCCAAGCGATTCGAGATAATCGCGCAGGTAAAATCCGACCGCCTGCTCATCACCGGAGATGGACGGAATATTGATTAATGCTTTAGTCAGTTCAAAAAGGTTCATATTTGTCGTTCCGCGAAAAATTCGCCGTGCAGCCTTTTAATAACTTCCGTAACTTGTTCTTCTTTGACCACGAACGTCATATTCACGCTCGACGCGCCGTGTGAGATGAGCGAAACATTGATGTCGGAAATCGCTGCAAAAATCTGCGCCGCCACGCCCGACGTGCCGCGCAAGCCCGAACCGACGACGCAGACGACCGCCTGATTCGATTCGATTTGGACTGTGCCGATGCGCTGTAAATCTTTGACGACCGTTTCGAGCGCGTCGGTGTTGTCGAGCGTCAAAGAAACCGAAACTTCCGAAGTCGTGACCACATCAACGACCGTGCGATGCCGTTCAAAAATCTGGAAAATCGCGCTCATAAAACCATACGCGCCGAGCATCCTGGCTGACGTAATGTGCAGAATCGTGATGCCTTTTTTGTAGGCGATTGATTTAACGAGGCGCGTGGTGGTTTGCGCCTGCGGCAAAATCATCGTGCCGCGCTCCGACGGCTCGTGAGAATTGCAGACGCGAACCGGAATCTGCAAATCAACTGCCGGTTGGATGGTTTTCGGATGCAGAACTTTCGCGCCGAAATAAGCGAGTTCGGCGGCTTCTTCGTAAGATAAAGTTTTCAGCGTGCGGGCTTCGGAACAAATGCGCGGATCGCAGGTCAAAACGCCGGTGACATCAGTCCAAATTTGAATTTCCCTGGCTTTTAAAGCCGCGCCGACCAAAGCCGCCGAATAATCCGAACCGCCGCGTCCTAAAGTTGTCGTCTCGCCGCCGCGATTCGCTGCGATAAAGCCGCCGATGACCGGAATTTCTCCGTTGTTGATAAGGGGCTGCAGTTCCAATTGAATCAGCCGTTCCGTTTCGTCCCAAACGGGCGCGGCTGAACCGTATTCGTCGTCGGTGACAATCAAGCGGCGCGAATCGGCGTGACGGGCATTTAAATTTTTTGCCTTGCAAACTTCGGCTAACAAGCGCGACGAAAGCTGTTCGCCGTAGGACACAATCGCGTCTTTGAGCATCTGTAAAGGCAGCGAGCGCCGCGAAACTCGTATCAGTAAGTCTTTTAGTTCATTTTGAGCAAAATGTATTTCGGTCTGAAAAGAGTCTTGTTGTGCTTCATCGAGTAATCTCTCGGAAACTTTAAGGTGTCTCGCAAATTGAATATCCAGCGAAGCAAATGCGGCGTCAGGCTCGCCTTTTTTCGCTGTTTCAAAAGCATTCAACAAAGCATCCGTGACTTTCGCCATCGCGGAAGTGACAACTACCGGCGAGTTTTCCTTTTCACTCGAAACAATTTCAGCGACCCGCGCAAACTCACTAATGCCCTGCACCGACGTTCCGCCGAATTTCATAATCGTTGCTCTTTTTTCCGTATTCACTTTGGTAGATGTTCAAATCAAACGCCGGATGTTGTCAAGTCAATCGGCGTTTTTCAAATCAAACGGCAAAGGTGATAAAGTAGGTTTTTCAGAAAATCGCATAAAATGAAAACGCAAAAACTCGCCGCCATTGACATCGGCTCAAACTCGCTCAAACTCGTTATTGTCGAAGCCGCCGCCAGCGATTCGTTCACCGTAATCTTGCAAGACCGCGAGCGCGTGCGGCTCGGACACGAAACACTTCGCAATAAATTTTTATCTAAAGAAGCGATAAATCTGTCGGCTGATGCCATCGGAAAATTTCGCTCGATTGCCGAAAGCCGTGACGTGCATTCGATTATTGCCGTCGCCACCGCTTCCGTCCGTGAAGCCAATAACGCAAACGAGTTTGTCAAAGAAATCGAAGAACGAACCGGCGTTCGCGTTGATGTTCTCTCGTCAATCGAAGAAGCGCGTTTGATTGGAATCGCCGCCGCACAGTTTTTCGGCGCGGACAACGAATCGCTTTTAAATATTGACATCGGCGGCGGTTCGACCGAATTATCGCTGATGAAAAACGGCGAGCCCCTGAAACTTTTTTCGATGAAGCTCGGTGCGGTCGGCTTGACCGAACGATTCGTTTCTTCCAATCCGCCAACCAAAGAAGAATTAAAAAACCTGCAAACCGAAATCCTTGCGGCACTTCAGCAGCCGCTCAGAAAAATGAAAAATCAGGTGTGGCAATTTTCGACCGGAACTTCCGGCACGATTTTAAATCTCGCCGAACTTTTGAATTTTCAAACCGAAGAAACGCGCGACACAAAGCCCGTCATTCAATTTAAAAAATTAGTCGCCCTGAATAAAATGCTGGCAAGTTTGCCGACCGAAGAACGCGCTAAATTTCCCGTCATCAGTCCACAACGCGCCGAAGTTATCGTCGCGGGCGGGCAAATTCTCGAAGGCGTGATGCGCGCTTTCAAAATCGAAAAACTACAGCCGTGCGGCTATGCTCTGCGCGAAGGCGTGATAATTGATTACCTGCGCGAAATCGAATCCGAATCTTTGCCGCCCGTGCCGGATGTCGAAGATAAAAAACTGCGCGACGTTTTTGCCGTCGGTCGGCGTTTCGGTTATGAAGAATCGCACGCGCTGCAAGTCGCGGATTTAGCCGAGAAAATTTTCGACGCGCTCGCCCCCATTTATAAACTTTCGCGTCACGGCAGAACGCTTCTTTCAGCCGCCGCGCTGCTGCACGATGTCGGCTATCACATCTCGCACGAAGCGCATCACAAACATTCGCATTATTTGATAAAACACTCGGAGATGACCGGATTTTCCGAAACCGAAAAACTCGTTATCGCTAATATCGCACGTTATCATCGCGGCTCAATGCCAAAGGAAAAGCACACGGATTTTATGCAGTTGAGCGAGCGCGACCGACAAATCACGGCGCAGCTCGGCGCGATTCTGCGGCTCGCCGAAGCTCTCGACCGCGGACACGAAAATCATATCTCCGATATAAAATTCAAGCGCGATAAACAAAATTTGATTATCAAAATTATTAGCGACGAAGACTGCTCAATTGAACTCCAAGCCGTCGAGCAGAAAAAAGATTTGTTTGAAATGGCTTTCGACTGCAACCTGACCGCCGTCTAAATCGTTAATTTCTGGTTGAGGAGAAAATTTATGCTGCGGGCAAATTCTATCGAGGAAAGAATCCGGGAAGCGATTGAGCGCGGCGAATTCGATAATCTCGAAGGCGCGGGCAAGCCGCTCGATTTAGACGATTATTTTGCCGCGCCCGAAGATTTGAGAATGGGTCATTCGGTTCTAAAAAGTGCCAAAATCGTTCCTGAAGAAGTTGACCGCCTGAAAGAAATCGGCGAGTTGAAAGAACAAATCAAATCGTGCGCGGACGCAGGTAAGAAAAAAGGTTTAATCAAAATTCTCAACGAAAAAACTCTCGCCTTCGATTTGGTAATGGAAAGAAACCGCCGGCGGAGATAGTTGAAAAATTTAGCACCGGTTAAATCCGATACAAACACAAACCGGCACGCGTCTTTTCATCGTGCTTTTTCGCGTCTTGCTGAATGAATGCTCATTCAGTTATAATCTCGTCATCGAAAATCCAACTTTAAATTAAGGTAAAATATAAAAATGCTACAAATCGGAAAAGCCGCCGTTCTAGGCGCGGGAACAATGGGAGCGGCGATTGCCGCGCATCTTTCAAACGCGGGAATTCCAACTTTATTGTTGGACATCGCACCGCGCGAACTCAGCGAAGACGAACAGAAAAAAGGTCTGCCGATTGACGCGCCGCAGGTTCGTTATCGTATAGTGAATTCCCTTTTCGAAGCGGCGAAAAAGTTAAAGCCCGCGCCGTTTATGCTCGGTGATAACGCGAAATTAATCACGCTCGGAAATTTTGAAGACGACTTACATAAACTCAAAGACTGCGATTTCGTCATCGAAGCGGTCGTTGAAAATCTCGACATCAAACACAAACTTTT